>CAYUJV010000005.1:0-54736 GCA_964445085.1 uncultured Burkholderiales bacterium | reverse complement strand
CACCGTGCCGCAAGCATGGGGCTAAGCTGATATTTTTCGTCAATTGAGGTACTGTCGTTTCGATTCACCCCACCATCGCGAACGCGAATCAGATAGGACCAATTCTCCGCGTGATTCAGCACTGGCGGCAGCTTGGCCTCTGTTGCTGCTGGGGCGCGTAGTGTCATGGTTCGGCAAGGGCCTGCGCGGCCCCTTGCGCGATGCCATCGTGGTCCAGGCGGTCAGCCCGGAGACGCGCGGGCGTGCATTCGGCTTTCACCGCGCGGCGGACACGATAGGCGCAGTCGCCGGTCCTTTGCTGGGCGTGGCGTTGCTGGGTCTGGCCCAAGGCTGGCATTGGACCGACGCGGCAGGGCCTTTCCGCCTCGTGTTGTGGCTCTCCGTGATTCCCGGTGCGCTGGCGGTGTTGGCCTTTCTGACGCTAGTCAAAGACCCGCAGCACTCGCCGAATCCGGCGCTGAAATTCTTCGGTTCCCTGCGCGGATTGCCGGCCCGGTTCAAGCGCTACCTGGGCGCGGTCGGCATCTTCGGCATCGGTGACTTCTCGCACAGCCTGCTCATCCTGGCGGCCACCACGCTGCTGACCGCTTCGATGGGCGTGGTGCAGGCGGCGCAGGTTGCCGGTTTGCTGTATGTCTGGCGCAACGTGGCGCAGGTGGCGGTGTCTTATCCGGTCGGGGTGGTGGCAGATCGAGTGGGACACCTGACCGTGCTGGTTGCCGGTTACGTGCTGGGCGCATTGACGGCGGTCCTCACGGCGCTGGCCTTCTGGTTCGGTATCGACAGCATTGCGCTGCTGGCAGGCATCTTCTTCATCGCCGGGCTCTATGTGGCGGTGCAGGAAGCGTTGGAATCGACGGTGGCCGCGGAAATGGTGCAACCCGATACCCTGGCGATGAGCTACGGCGCGCTGGGCACGGTCAACGGTGCTGCGAAGTTCATCTCCAGTGCAAGCGTAGGCGTGGTGTGGACGGCGGTTTCGCCAGTGCTCGGCTTCGGACTTGCCGCTGCCATGATGGCCTTCGGCACCTTGGCCTTGATGCGTCTCTGGAAACCCTGATTTCCGTTTTCTGAAACGAGCTTTGGTGGCTGACATCAAGAAACTGCTTGACGAAAAGAACGTACACGTCGCCTTTGAGATCAGCCTTGCGCTCAAAGGCGCGTTTGCGCTGGTGGAAATCGTCGCCGGCATTTTCGCCTACTTCGTTACCCGGCAATTCCTGCTTGACGTGATGCACGCCATCACACAGACGGAATTGACGGAAGACCCGCGCGACTTCGTCGCCAATTATCTGCTCCATGCCGCGCAAGGCCTGTCCGTGAGCAGCCAATACTTCACCGCCTTCTATTTGCTCAGCCACGGCGTCATCAAACTCTGGCTCATCATCGGTCTTTGGCGGAAGAAGCGGGGGTACTATCCGGTCGCCATCGCTGTTTTCGGCTTGTTCATTCTCTATCAAGTGTATCGATACAGCTTTACGCACTCACTGTCGTTGCTGCTCATCACCGCATTGGATGTCGTCGTTATCGGGCTGACGTGGTTTGAGTACCGGCATTTGCGGCGCCTCACGCTTAAACATTGAACGGAGAAATGCCATGAATACGTGCATCGAAACGATCCACGCCCGCGAAATCCTCGACTCGCGCGGCAATCCCACCGTGAAGGGGCGTTCAAGATCGGGCAGACCGAAGGTTGAAAAAGACAATGGGCCTTCTTTTTCGCCGATTTCCAGGCAGCCGATGACAGCCGTACCGCGCAGCCTTTTTCGCGATAAGCTCGGGCGCGTCTTTCCAGGATGCCAAGGGACAATCCATGAAAATCTTGATCGTTGAAGACGAGCCCAAGACGGCTGCCTTCGTGAAACGCGGATTCACCGAGGAAGGCTTCGTGGCCGATGTCGCCGCCGATGGCGTGGACGGGTTACACCTGTCGCTTACCGGGGAGTACGACGTCATCGTGCTCGACGTCATGCTGCCCGGACAGGACGGCTGGCGGGTGCTTCAGGATATCCGGACGCAGCGTCCGCATCAGCCCGTGATTCTCCTCACCGCCCTGGATACCGTCGCGCACCGGGTGAAGGGTCTGGATCTCGGTGCCGACGACTATCTGGTCAAGCCATTCGCCTTCTCGGAGTTGAATGCCCGTGTGCGCAATATCCTGCGGCGGGCGCCGGCACGGCAAATGGAGTTGCTGCGGCTTGCCGATCTCGCGATGGATTTGTCGCGGCACAAGGCATTCCGGGCGGGAAAGCCGCTCGACCTCGCGCCCCAGGAATACCGGCTGCTGGAATACCTGCTTCGGCATCCGGGCGAGGTGGTGACCCGGACGCGGCTCGCCGAGCAGGTCTGGGACATGAACTTCGACGGCGACAGCAACGTGGTCGACGTGGCCGTGCGCCGCCTGCGGCGGAAGGTGGACGATCCCTGCGACCGGAAGCTGATTCATACCTTGCGGGGAGTGGGCTATGTCCTCGAAGACCGGGGCTGAACCCGCCGGGCTCAAGCGAGCGCCCGGATCGATCGCCGCCCGCCTGACCCTCTGGTATGCCGCGCTCAGCGTGGTGCTGATCGCGTCCGCCGGCAGCGTGTTGTACTGGGTGCTCTCCCAGCGGCTTTATCAAGAGGACGACCAGCTCCTCGCCGGCAAGATCGCCGAAGTGCGCGCGGTCCTGCTGCTCCATCCCGACGACTTTGCGGTGTTGCGGGAAGAGGTTCAACACGAATCGGAAACGCTTCCAGGCATCTATATCCGCGTGCGGAATGCACAGGCGGGCGTCATCGCGGAAAGTCCTGTGTCCAGTAGTGTTTTCGATGAAGGCGGGCCGTTCACCTCCGCCCGGCTTCAAGAGGAGGGAGAGGGCCTGAACCGGCGCGCTTCCGACGGGCAAACCTACCGCATCATGTCCGACAGCTTCGAGGATGGCTCGCGCTACACCGTGAACGCGGCGATGAGTTTGGCGAAGGATGAGCAATTCCTGTCGAACTACCTGCGTGTCCTGCTGCTGGCCGTCACGGGCGCCCTGGCGATTGCCGTGGCCGCGGGCTACTTGATTGCCCGTCGTGGACTGCAACCCGTTTCCCGGCTCACAGCGATCGTCGATGAACTCGGCGCGGGCCAACTGCATCGCCGCATAGGCGAGGAAGCCTGGCCCAGGGAGCTGAAACCGCTGGCGAAGAACTTCGACCGCCTTCTGTCGCGCCTCGAAGAGTCCTTCGCCCGCATTTCGCGTTTCTCGGCCGACATAGCCCATGAACTGCGTACGCCGCTCCACATCCTTCGCGGCGAAGCGGAAATCGCGCTGTCCAAGGACCGGCCGAACGCGGACTACCGGGCGAGCATCGAATCCGCGGCAGACGAATACGACCGTCTCTCGCATATGGTGGATGCCCTGTTATTTCTCGCCCGCAGCGAACAGCCGGATGCACAACTCGACAAGCGCCCACTCGACATCGAGCGGGAAACGGCGGCCGTATTCGCCTACTACCAGGCGATGGCCGACGAACTGGGCGTCGCGCTGGTCAACCACTGTGCCGGCGGCGTGATCGCGGATTCCGCACTCTTGCGGCGCGCACTGGGCAATCTGGTGGCGAATGCCTTGCGCCATACCCCAAGCGGCGGACGCATCCGTGTCGATGCAACGGTGCCGTCCGCTCATGCGGCCGAAATAGTCGTCAGCGACACCGGGCATGGGATCGCACCGGAAGACCTGCCGCATGTCCTCGATCGCTTTTACCGCGCCGACGGAGCGCGGCCCCGACGGGGGCAAGGCACCGGTCTGGGCCTTGCCATCGTCCAATCCATCATGCAGTTGCATGGCGGAAGCGTATCGATCCAGAGCGAGCTTGGCCGTGGCACCACCGTCAAGCTGACGTTTCCCGCCCCTCCTGCCCTTTCCTGATTTGGAACTTCGCCCGTGACTCATCCTTCTCTTCCACGCGGCATCGTCGCCCTCGGCCTCGTCAGCCTGTTCATGGACATGTCGTCGGAGATGATCCACAGCCTGCTGCCGGTGTTTCTCGTCTCGGTGCTGGGCGCGAGCGCGTTGTCGGTCGGCATCATCGAGGGCATCGCCGAGGCCACTGGCGCCATCTCGAAAGTCTTTTCGGGCGCGATCAGCGACTGGATCGGCCGGCGCAAGCCGCTGGTGCTGCTCGGCTACGGCATGGCCGCGCTGACCAAGCCGCTGTTCCCGCTGGCGACGGGCATCGGCGCGGTGCTGACGGCGCGCTTCGTCGACCGGATCGGCAAGGGCATTCGCGGCGCGCCGCGCGATGCGCTGATCGCCGACATCACGCCGCCGGAATTGCGCGGCGCCGCCTACGGGCTGCGCCAGTCCATGGATACCGTGGGCGCCGTCGTAGGCCCCGCACTTGCGCTCGTGCTGATGGCCGCGACTGCGGACAACTTCCGGCTGGTGTTCTGGGTCGCAGTGATTCCCGCCTTCGTATGCATTGCGCTGATCGTCTTCGGCGTACAGGAGCCCGATGTTCCGCGCACGGGCACGGCTCGGCGTTTTCCCATTCGCCGTAGCGAGATCGCGCGGCTGCCGGCGCGCTTCTGGCTGGTGGTCGGCTTTGCCTCGATGCTGACGCTGGCGCGCTTTTCCGAGGCATTCATGCTGCTGCGCGCGGAAAACGTCGGGCTCGCCGTCACGTGGATACCGGTCATTCTGATTGTGATGAACGTGGTCTGCGGCGAGTGCGTATCCTTTCGGCCGGCGCTCGGACAACGGCAACCGCAAGGGCCTGCTGGCGCTGGGCATCGGCTTTCTCATCCTCGCCGATCTGGTACTCGCGCTCGCGACCCATGCGTGGATGGTCGGCGTCGGCGCCGTGTTCTGGGGCCTGCACATGGGCGCGACGCAAGGGCTGCTCACCGCCATCATCGCCGATGCCGCCCCTGCGGACCTGCGCGGCACCGCGTTCGGCCTGTTCAACCTGCTTACCGGTTTGGCGCTGCTTGCCGCCAGCATCCTCGCTGGCTGGCTGTGGACGGCGGTCGGGCCGGCGACGACCTTTTATGCCGGCGCGGCATTTTCAACGGTGGCGATGATCGGACTGCTGGCGCGGCGCGCGAGGGCGAGCTGAAACACGATGCTTGGGAAGAACCACGCCTTCTGGATTGGTTTAGGGCTATTCGCAGCGGCCGCCTGCGGCTGGCTGCTGATCGAGACGGCCGAAGAAATCTGGCTTCAAGAATCGCTGGTGGGCCTGGACGCCAAGGTGTTCGCGTGGTTGCAGCCGATGCAATCCCCGGCAGGTGTGGCACTCGCCCGCATCGTGACGCGCTTGGGCAATCCGCTGCCATTGACCGTAACGGTCGTTCTTGCCGTCATCGTCCTGGGTGTCGCCGGAAGCCGCGCCGAGGCATGGGTCTTCGGCAGTGGGGCCGCGGGGGCCGCGCTCATGGTCTCGGCGCTGAAATGGATCTTTCACCGTGCGCGCCCCGATTCGGCGCTGAGCGCGGTGCTTGCTGACAGCCCGGCATTCCCCAGCGGACACGCCGCCATGGGCGTGATCGTCTATGTTTTTCTGGGCTGTCTCATTGCATTGCAGTTTCGCAGCCTTCGAGTTCGAACGTTGATCATCGGCATTTCCATCACCCTGTCGCTGATGATCGGCCTCTCGCGCATCTATCTCGGGGTGCATTGGTTCAGCGACGTCGTGGCGGGCTTTGCTTTGGCGGGCATGTAGCTGGCGCCCATGCTCGCCACCGTGGCCATCTGCCGCCATCGTCATTCGCCCGCCGCGCTTGGCGGCCAAATGCGGCGGCACTCCTTCGCCTACCTCGTCGTGTTCACGATCTGGCTGGCCTTTCTGCTGTTCTATGCCCTTGGCCGGCTGCCTTGGCGGTAACGCGTTGATGGCGCGACTGCGCCGTTGAGCCCCCGAACCAAAATGACCAAACGGTCAGGTTCTGGTCACGTTCCGGTTCCAACCCATCCTTTAGTCTTTGGCTGTCAGTCTTTGGCTGAGGCTGTCAGTCTTTGGCTGACCTGGCCGCGGTGCTGCTTAGGGAAGCGCTGAACAAGTTTATTCCTGAGCTTGTCGTAGGACTTGTTCAACGCTTCCTTAGACCAAATCGGGCATTGGGTATTCGCTGCGAACAAAGGGGGAAAATGAAACGCTTGTCAATCATGCTTATAGCGCTGCTCGCCGGCTGTGCCAGCTACACCCCCAAACCGCTCGATCCAGCCGCGCAGCAAACTGCATTCGAGTCCCGGCGCCTGGACGGCCCAGATGTGCGGCAGTTCGTTGAGCGCAGTCTGGGCCATGACACCGCCTGGCCGCCGGCATCCTGGGACCTCGACACGCTCACCCTGGCCGCCTTCTACTACCACCCCGACCTTGACCAGGCCCAGGCGCGAAGGCTGGCGGCGGAAGCCGCCATCGTCACCGCGGGAGGACGGCCGAATCCAACGGTCGGCCTGTCGTTCCAGCGCAACATGGACGCCGCGGCGGGACAGTCGCCGTGGACCTACGGGCTGGGCCTGACGATCCCGATCGAAACGGCGGGCAAGCGCAATTACCGCATCGAAACCGCACAGCGCCTCGCCCAGGCCGCCAAGCTGCGGGAAGCCGAAACGGTGTGGAAAGTGCGCAGCCGCGTGCGGGCCGATCTTCTGGCGGTCTACCCGACCGAGGCGCTGGCGCGCCGTCAGCGCGATCTCCAGGCGGAGATCACCCGCATGCTGGAACGCCGCTTCGCCGTGGGCTACGCATCGCAACCCGAGCTGACCCAGGCCCGCCTTGCGCTCAACCAGGCGATGCTGGCCCTGCGGCAGAACCAGAAACAGACCGCGGAAAATCGGGCGCGGCTCGCCGCCGCCGTGGGCGTGCCTGCGGGAGCCATCGACGGCACGGCCATTTCCTTCGAGGCATTCGGGCAACTGCCGCCGCTCGCTGCCATGCCGCCGGCCGAAGCCCGCCGCCAAGCCCTGTTGAGTCGGCCGGATGTGCTTGCAGCCCTGGCTGAGTACGAGGCCAGCCAGTCCGCGCTGCAACTGGAAATCGCCAAGCAATACCCGGACATCTCGCTCGGCCCTGGATACCTATGGGACGCTGGCCAGGTGAAATGGTCTCTCGGCCTCTCCCTCGTGCTGCCTTTGCTGAACCGCAACGAAGGCCCCATCGCCGAGGCCAAAGCGCACCGCGAGGAAGCAGCCGCGGCCTTCTTGGCTGTTCAGGCCAAGGCGATCGCCGAAGTGGACGAGGCATTGGCGGGCTACGGCCATGCGATCCAGGTGTTCGAGACCGCGGACGCCTTGCTGCAGGACCAGCAAAAGAACGAGCGCGCCGCCGCCTCGGCTTTCAAGGCGGGCGAGGCAGACCGGCTGGCGTGGCAGTCCGCGCAATACCAGACGGTAACGGCCGAACTGGCGCGCATCGGCGCCTTGGTTCAGGCACAACAGTCCCTGGGGCGGCTGGAGGATGCGCTGCGCCGGCCGATCGGTGCCAATGCGCTCGCCGTCACGGCGCAGCAGGTGATCGAGTCGAAATCACATCGAGACGGAGAGCAACCGTGAGAAAAAAACCCTTCATCCTGCTCGCGATCGCGGCAGTCGTCGCCGGCTTGGCCATCTGGGGCTTCATCGAGGGCCGCAAGGAGCTCGCGCAGGAGCAGGCCCGGGAAAAGCCCGTTTCGGTACCGTCGCGCGTGGTGCCCCAGGAGCACGGCAGCGCGGTGGTGTTTGACCCGCAGACGCAGAAGCTGGCGGATATCGGCGTGGCCGCCGTGGAAGCGGCGACCCGCCGTAAGGAAATTGCAGCCCTGGCCACGGTCTTGTCGCCCCAGGCGTTGACCGATCTGCGCAATCGATACGTGGCGGCGAAAGCGGAGGCGGCAAAAGCCGGCGCATCATTGCAAGCCTCCTACGGCGAATATGAACGGCTCAAGGCGCTGCACGGCGACGACCGGAACGTCTCGGACAAGACATTGCAGGCCGCCGAAGCGACTTGGCGCGGCGACCAGGCGGCCGCCCAGTTGGTGCAAGCAGCCATCGATACGATCGAGCAGAGCGCCCGGCAGGCCTGGGGCACAACGCTGACGGCGGCCATCGTCAAGAACACGCCGCTGCTCCAGCGCCTGACGACGCAGAAGGAGGTGCTGCTGCGAATCGCCGCGCCATCGGGCAGCCGTCTGCCGGCGCCGCCGGGCAAGGTGAGCGTAGTCGGCGATGACGGCGTCCCGAGAACGGCGGAACTGATCTCGCTCTCGCCGCAGACCGACCCGCGCATCCAGGGTCCCACCTTTTTCTATGCGGCGCCGGCCCAGGGGCTGCTGCCGGGGACGACACTGGCTGCCCGCCTGCCCAGCGGGCCGCAGGAGACCGGGACGACGATCCCGGCGGCCGCCGTGGTCTCGTGGCAAGGCAAGGAATGGTATTACGTCGAAAGCGCGCCAGGCCGGTTCGCGCGCCAGGAGTTGACGGGTGCGGCGCCGGTCGCCGAGGGTTGGTTCGCGCCGCGCCTGCCGGCGATGCGGGTCGTGGTGCGCGGCGCCCAGACGCTTCTTTCGGAAGAGTTGCGCGGCCAGGCGCAGACTGGCGAGGGGGACTGATGGAAGCGTCGCCCCGTCGCGGCCTGCTGGCCGGCATCATTGGTTTCTCGCTGCGCTACCACGGCGTCGTCATCGCGCTCGCGCTGCTGTTCGCCGGCTACGGCCTCTATGCGCTGAGCGGCGCCACCTACGACGTCTTCCCGGAGTTCGCCCCGCCCCAGGTATCGATCCAGACCGAAGCGCCAGGCCTCGCGCCGGAACAGGTCGAGGTGCTGGTGACCCAGCCCATCGAAAATGCCGTGAACGGCGTGCCGGGCGTGCAGGCGCTGCGCTCCCAGTCGATCCAGGGGCTGTCGGTCGTCACCGCCACCTTCGATCCCAGGAGCGACGTCTATCGCGACCGGCAGAACATGGGCGAGCGCCTCGCTGCGCTGGCCGCGCGCATGCCCAGCGGGGTGCAGGCCCCGGCGATGTCCCCGCTGAGCTCGTCCACCAGCGTGACGCTGGTGGTCGGGCTCACTTCGCAGCAGCGCTCGCTCATGGAATTGCGCACGCTCGCCGACTGGACGCTCAAGCCGCGCCTGCTCGCCGTGCCCGGCGTGTCCAAGGTGGCGGTCTTCGGCGGCGAGGTGAAGGAGTACCAGATCCAGGTCGACGCGAACCGGCTCGCCAAGTACGGGCTCGCCCTCGGCGACGTTCTCGATGTCGCGCGGCGCGCCACCGGAGTGCGCGGCGCGGGATTCATCGACAACGCCAACCAGCGCATCGTCCTGCAAACCTATGGCCAGTCCCTGAGCGCCGAACACCTCGCGCGCACCGTGTTGCGCCAGTACGATGGCGCCAACCTGACCCTGGCCGATGTCGCCGCGGTGCATGTGGCGCCGGAACCCCCCATAGGCGCGGCGACAGTCGGCGGCGTGCCGGGCGTGCAACTGGTGATCTCCGAGCAATACGGGGCCAATACCCTGGCGGTCACCCAGGCGGTGGAGCGCTCGCTGACCGACCTGCGCCCGGCGCTGGCCGCCGAGCAGGTCGCGCTGCATGCCGATGTGTTCCGGCCTGCCAACTTCATCGAGACCGCCACCCACAATCTGCGCCAATCGCTCACCTTCGGCGGCCTGCTGGTCGTGGCGGTGGTAGTGCTGTTCCTGTTCAATTGGCGCACCTCGGCCATCGCCCTGGCCGCCATCCCGCTGTCGCTGCTCGCCGCGGTCACCGTGATGGACCAGTGGGGGTTCAGTCTCAACACCATGACCCTCGGCGGACTTGCGATCAGCATCGGGCTGCTGGTGGACGATGCGATCATCGTCGTGGAAAACGTCTTTCGGCGGCTGCGGGAAAATCTGCACGCACCGGTGCCGGCGCCGGTTGCGCAGGTGGCGCTCGATGCCGCGCTGGAGGTGCGCAGCGCCGTCGTGTACGCGACCCTGGCCATCGCCCTGGTTTTTCTGCCGATACTGACGCTGTCGGGCCTGGCCGGCCGGCTATTTTCGCCGCTGGCGATCGCCTACTTGCTGGCGACCCTGGCATCGCTGCTGGTGGCCATCACGCTCACCCCGGCGCTGTGCCTCGCGCTCCTGCCGCGGAGCGCGCTGCCCGAGCGCGACCCCCCCGTCGCCCGCTGGCTGAAGGAAAAATACCGGGGGCTGATCGGCAGGGTCGAGCGCCGCTATCGCCTGGTGGTCGCCGTGGTGGCGCTGGCGACGCTGGCGAGCCTTGCGGCCTTGCCTTTCTTCGGCGGAAGCTTCCTGCCGGAACTCAAGGAAGGGCACTACATCGTCCACATGACGACGGTCCCGGGAACCTCGCTCGCCGAATCGTTGCGCCTGGGCCGCCAGGCAACGGCCGAGTTGCTGCGACTGCCCTTTGTGCGCGCGGCCAGCCAGCGGGTCGGGCGGGCAGAGAAGGCTGACGATACCAATGGCACCCACTACAGCGAGTTCGAGGTCGATCTCAAGCCCCTGTCCGGAGCGGCGGCCGAGTTTGCCCAAACGGACATCCGCAACGCCCTGGCGTCCATCCCCGGCGCCAACTTTGCGGTGAAAACCTTTCTGACAGAGCGGGTGGAGGAAACCCTTTCCGGTTATACCGCCCAGGTGGTCGTCAACGTCTACGGCGACAACCTCGACACCCTCGACACGGAAGCGCAGCGCGTTGCCCAGGCGCTACGCCAGGTGCCCGGCGCGACCGAGGTTCAGATCCCGTCGCCGCCCGGCACCCCGCAGATCGGCGTCCGCCTGCGCCCCGAGGCGCTGGCGCGCTGGGGGTTCGATGCGGTCGATGTGCTCGACGCCGTGCAGACCGCTTTTCAGGGCGCAATCGCGGGCCAGGTCTACGACGGCAACAGGGTGTTCAACGTCAACGTCATCCTGTCGCCGTCCGGGCGAGGCAGTATTGCCGACATTCGTGCGCTGCCGCTGCGCAATGCGGCGGGCGTCGTCGTGCGCCTCGATCAGCTTGCAGACGTCTATGCCACCGCAGGGCGTTATGCCGTGCTGCACAACGCCGCCCGGCGGGTGCAGACCATCACGGCCAACGTCGCCGGCCGGGATGTGGTCTCCTTCGTTGCCGATGCGAAGCAGCGCATTGCCCAAAATGTCCGCCTGGCACCGGGCAACTACGTGGAGTTCGGCGGCACCGCCGCGGCCCAGGCCTCATCGGTCCGAGACCTGATCGTCCATTCGGCGATCGCCGCCATTGCCATCGGCTTGATGCTGTGGATGGTGCTGGGGCACGCGCGCAACCTCGCGCTGGTGCTGCTCAATCTGCCCTTCGCCCTGGCCGGCGGCGTGCTCGCCGTGTTCGCCACCGGCGGCGGCGTCTCGCTGGGATCCCTGGTCGGCTTCGTTACACTCTTTGGCATCACCCTGCGCAACGCCGTGATGCTGTTGTCCCACTACGAGCATCTGGTTGCGGTCGAAGGCATGAAATGGGGGCCGGAAGCCGCCGTGCGCGGCGCGGCGGAGCGCCTGGCGCCGATCCTGATGACGGCGCTCGCCACTGCCTTAGGCCTGCTGCCGCTGGCCATTGGCAGCGGCGATCCCGGACGCGAGATCGAAGGGCCGATGGCGCTGGTGATTCTGGGCGGACTCTTTACCTCCACCGCGCTTAACCTGCTGGTGATGCCGAGCCTGGCGCTACGTTATGGGCGATTCGCATCCGGCAGCGAGAGATGAGCCAAAACGATGCCAGCAGAATTCCATGGGCTGACTGCCACGGAAGTACAGGCGCGCATCGCACGTGGTGATGTCAATCGGGTCGCCGCGCCGACGAGAGCCGCCCGGCTCTGGAAATTCTGCGTACCAATCTCCTGACTCGGTTCAATGCGATCCTGGAGACGCTGTTCGTCTGTTCATCGTGATTCTGTTGACAGAACCTTGGCAGGATGCTCTGTTCGGTGGGGTGTTCGTCTTCAACACTGGACTGCACCTAGAACATAGGCCCGGGATGCCTACGGAACACGGGGCATCCATACACCTTAACAAAGTGTCTTTGAAACCGGGAACAGCCCAATGCCTTTTTCCTGTTCGGAAGCAAACTTAATGAAATACGAAATATTAAAGACGCTCGTTCAATCAGTATTAACCAAGTGCTGCTTGCAGAAATAAGATTGCGCGCCCTCTCGTCGCGACATGTGTAGGGCGCGCTACATACTTACTTCGAGACTGTTACCTTCGTGATGGTGCCGCCCATTTCATTGGGCACCAGTTCAAATGTCACGTGCTGACCGGGTTTGACAGTTGAAGCGAGCTGTTTGTCGGTCTTGAACGACATCATTATCGCGGGCCATTTCAGCGCTGGAATGGCCTGATGTGCGAACGTGATGGTGTCTTTGTTCAGGTCGACGGATTTCCCGATACCCGTCCCCTGCACGGTCTGTTGCTTGCCATCGCTCTTGCCGGATAGCGCATTCATATTCATATCGCTTATGTCTGCAGCAAACGCCGGTGTGCCGGCTATCAGTGCGACCAACATGGAAGTAAGCAGCGCTTTCATCTTCATTCTCCTGGGATTCATAAGTCGACGGCTGAAGGTAGTTTCCGGCGGCGCATCAGCCGGTAAGCAGCCGGAATGACAAACAGGGACAGGAGCGGCGCGGTCACCATGCCGCCCACCATAGGTGCGGCGATGCGGCTCATGATTTCGCTGCCGGTGCCGCTGCCCCACAGAATGGGCAAGAGGCCGGCAATGATGACCGCCACGGTCATGGCCTTGGGCCGTACGCGCAGCACCGCCCCTTCCCGGATGGCATCGAGCAGGGCCGCGCTTGTTTCGTTGCCCTCATCGATTCGACTGTTCCAGGCCTGCTTCAGGTACAGCAGCATGATCACGCCGAACTCGGCCGACACGCCGGCCAGCGCAATGAATCCGACGCCGGTGGCAACCGACAGGTTGTAGCCGAGCAGGTACAGAAACCACACTCCGCCGGTGAGTGCGAAGGGCAGCGTGACCATGATGAGCAAGGCTTCGTCGAAGCGCCTGAAGGTGAGATACAGCAGCACGAAGATGATCAGCAAGGTGGCCGGGACGACCAGCTCCAGACGCGCATTGGCCCGTTCCATGAATTCGAACTGCCCCGAGTAGGCCAGGCTCATTCCGGGTTCGAGCTTGACCTCGCGCGCCACGGCGGTGCGCAGGTCCGCCACCACCGAAGCCAGGTCGCGCCCGCGCACGTCCACATACACCCAGCCCGAGGGGCGCGCGTTTTCGCTCTTGAGCATGGGCGGGCCGTCCGCCACCTTGATCCGCGCCACCATACCCAGTGTGATCTGGCTGCCCAGCGGGGTAACGATCGGGAGCTGCGACAGCCTGCCGACGGTGTCGCGCCATTCGCGCGGGTAACGCAGGTTGATGGGATAGCGTGCCAGGCCCTCGACCGTCTCGCCGATGTTCTCGCCGCCGACGAGCCCGGACACGACCGATTGCACATCCGCGATATTGAGTCCGTAGCGGGCAGCCGCGGCGCGATCGATATCGACATCGACATAGCGGCCGCCGGTGAGCCGCTCGGCCAGCGCGGATGAAATGCCCGGCACCGTCTTGGCGACTTTCTCCACTTGCTGCGCGATGCGGTCGATGTCCGCCAGGTTGCTACCCGAAATCTTGACGCCGATGGGGCTCTTGATCCCGGTGGCCAGCATGTCGATGCGGTTGCGGATGGGCGGAACCCAGATGTTGGCGAGCCCTGGTACCTTGACCGCGCGATCCAGTTCCTCGACTAGCTTGTCGGGGGTCATTCCCGGTCGCCACTGGTCGTGTGGCTTGAACTGGATGGTGGTCTCGAACATCTCAAGCGGTGCCGGGTCGGTGGCGGTCTCGGCGCGACCTGCCTTGCCGAACACACGCGCTACTTCGGGCACGGTCTTGATCATCCTGTCCGTCTGTTGCAACAGTTCGCTGGCTTTTTGCGCCGATAGCCCTGGCAGCGCCGATGGCATATAGAGCAGATCGCCCTCGTCCAGCGGCGGCAGAAACTCGCCGCCGAGCCGGCTGACCGGCCAGGCCGCGGTGAGGAACAGCAACGCGGCCACCGCGAGCGTCGTCTTCGGCCGCGCCAGCACGGCATCCAGCAGTGGCCGGTAGGCCGCGATGAGCCAGCGATTGAGCGGATTCTTCGCTTCATCCGGCAGCTTGCCTCGTATCCAGTACCCCATCAGCACGGGAACCAGGGTCACCGATAAGCCGGCGGCGGCGGCCATGGAGTATGTTTTGGTGATCGCGAGCGGACCGAACAGCCGGCCCTCCTGCGCTTCCAGCATGAACACCGGCACGAAGGAAATGGTGATGATCAGGAGCGAAAAGAAGAGCGCGGGCCCGACCTCGACAGCGGACTCGGTCATGACCCGCCAGTGCGCCTCGCCCTGGAGCGTCTGGCCCGGATGTTCGCGCTTCCACGCCTCGACATGCTTGTGGGCATTTTCGATCATGACGATGGCCGCATCCACCATCGCGCCGATGGCGATCGCGATGCCGCCCAACGACATGATGTTCGCGTTCACGCCCTGGTATCGCATCGCGATGAAGGCGGTCAGCACGCCCAGCGGCAGGGAGACGATGGCCACCAGCGACGAACGCACATGCCACAGGAACAGGGCGCACACCAGCGCGACGACGATGAACTCTTCGATGAGTTTATGGGTGAGGTTTTCCACCGCCCGGTCGATCAGCTTGCTGCGGTCGTAGGTCGTGACGATTTCCACGCCCTTGGGCAGGCTGGCCTTGAGTTGTTCCAGCTTCGCGTGCACCGCCGCGATAGTCTCACGCGCGTTCTTGCCACTACGCAGAATGACCACGCCGCCGACCGTTTCGCCTTGGCCATCCAGTTCCGCGATGCCGCGCCGCATTTCCGGACCGAGCTGGATGGCCGCCACGTCGCCGAGAAGGACCGGCACCCCGTTCACGAGCTTGAGCGGAATGGACCGGAAATCGGTAAGCGATTTCAGGTAGCCGCTGGCGCGTACCATCAGTTCGGCTTCGCCGAGTGTCAGCACTGATCCGCCGCTCTCCTGGTTTGCCCTGGTAATGGCATCCTTCACTTCGGCCTGCGTAATACCGAGGCCGGCAAGTTTGACGGGGTCGAGCACGACCTGATACTGCTTGACCATGCCGCCCACCGTGGCCACTTCGGCCACGTTCGGCAGGGCCTTCAGCTCGAATTTCAGAAACCAGTCCTGCAAGGCGCGCAACTGTGCCAGATCATGGTGCCCGGTCCTGTCGACGAGTGCATATTCGTAGATCCAGCCCACACCGGTGGCGTCGGGTCCCAGCGCCGGTTTAGCCGTTGCGGGTAGGCGAGCCTGCACTTGGCTGAGATATTCCAGCACCCGCGACCGCGCCCAGTACAGATCGGTGCCGTCCTCGAAAATGACATAGACAAAACTGTCGCCAAAGAAGGAAAACCCGCGCACCGTCTTCGCCCCCGGCACCGACAACATGGTGGTGGCAAGCGGATAGGTGACCTGGTTCTCGACGATCTGCGGTGCCTGGCCGGGATAAGTGGTACGGACGATGACCTGCACATCGGACAGATCGGGCAGTGCGTCGATCGGCGTGGTTTTCACCGACCACACGCCCCACGCCACGGTAAACAGGGTCGCCAGCAGAACCAGAAGGCGGTTGGCGACTGACCAATGAATCAGGCGCGCGATCATTTGGCGCCCCCGGTCTTGTCGAGTTTCTCGACCAGCAGGCCATCGTCGGTTTCGCGCACGCCAACCCGCACCCGATCCCCCACCTTCAAACCCTGGACGAGTTGGGGATTGGCAAGCGGGAATGCCATGGTCATGCCGGGCATCGATAGCGTCTTGAAGGGGCCGTGCGCCAGCGTCACGCTCGCATCGGATATTTCCTTGATGACGGCATCGGCTTCGTGTAGCGCAACCGGCGCCGGCATCGCGCCGGCCGACCCGGAAATGCCTGCGACGATCCCCTGCAGACTCGCTTCTGAATCAATCAGAAACTGGCCGCTGGCGACAACTTTCTGGCCTTCGTCGAGGCCGGAGACAATCACCGTGTCGGCGCCGGACTCGGGGCCAAGGACAACTTCGACCGGGCGATAGCGTCCTTCCGCTTCGGCCACGATAACCAGCGCGCGGCGTCCGCTGCGGATCACGGCTTCGGTCGGCACACGCAACGCCGATTCGCCGCCCACCCCCTTGAGGCTGACCTGGGCCGTCAAGCCCGGCCGCAGGCGCCCATCCGTGTTGGGCAGTTCAACCCGAACCCTGAGCGCACGCGCGGCATCGTTCAGCGTCGGCAACAGCGCAGTCACGCGACCCTGCACCGGCTTGCCCGGAAACGCGGCGAAATCTGCCTTGGCGGTCTGCCCCACCCGAACCGATCCGGCCTGGGCTTCCGGCACCGCCACATCGAGCCACACCGTGCTGATGCCGTTGATGCGTGCCAGCGTCTGGCCCGCCATCAGCGTCATGCCGGGGCGCACGTCGAGTGTCTGGATCACGCCGCCGCGCGGAGTGGTGATCGATATACGGTTTCTGACCTTGCCGGTTTGGGCCACTTCACGAATCAGGCTCTCCGGCATGCCGCCCAGCCGCATCCGCTCTCGCGCCGCCGCTTCCAGCGACGCGTCGCCCATGGCCTTGAGCGCCAAATACTCCTGCTGCAACGCAGCCCATTCCGGCACCAGCAGTTCGGCGATGAATGCGCCGGATCCGACCACGTCATTAGGCGCCAGTCTGGCCACGCCTTCCACGTATCCACCGGTGCGTGCCTGAATGATGGCGATATCGCGCGCGTTGAAATCGACAATGCCGGTCGCCACCACGCTCAAATCCAGAGGGGCACGCGTAACCGTGGCCAGGCGCACGCCCAGGTTCTGCGCCACGCCCGGGTCGATCTTCACAGTCGCGGCATCGCCGCCTTCGTCGGCATATTTCGGCACCAGTTGCATGTCCATGAAGGGCGACTTGCCGGGCTTGTCGAACTTTTGCGTAGGCACCATGGGGTCGTACCAATACAGCACGGCACGGCCGTCTTTCGCGGCACTGGCAGGCTTGGCAATGCCGTCGCCTGGCACATGGTTTCTTTCCCACCACAGGCCCGCCACCGCACCGACGGCGAGCAGCGCAACCACGACGAAGAGACCCAGCACTGTTTTCTTAATCGTTTGGCGGTTCATTGTTTTTCTCCGGACAAGGTGGGTTCGCCATAGGCGTAATGGAGACGGGCAGCCATCTTCTTGCGTTCGCCTTCGAGCGCGATGGCCATGAGTTCGGCGTCGATGCGTTCGCGCCGCGCCATCACCAGATTGACAAGATCGCCTTTGCCCCCGCGCCAGCCAGCCAAGGCCAGATCAACCTTCTCGCCGGCCAGCGGCAGCAGCACCTCGCGCTGGCGCTTGACGGCCTTGTCGAGGCGCTGGTACTCGGCAAAATCCGCTTCCAGCATCGCCGCATGTTCGCGCATCACCGCTTCGCGTTCGGCGTCGAGCCCTTCGCGTTCGGCAAGCCTGGCGGCAATTTTTGGATCCTGCCGGGTGACGGCAAACGCCGGCAGATCAAAACTCACCTGCACCGTGGCCATGTCGCCAAACTGCGAACCACGCTTCTGGTACGCCAGTTCCAGTGCCCAGTCCGGCTTCTTGTCGGCGCGCGCTTCGGCCACCTCGGCGTCCAGCACCTGTGCCTTGGGGTCAAATATCGCCAGCTCTGGGTGCCGGTGCAGCGCATGGACCAGCGCGTCATGGACAACTGGCCAGTCGGGTACGGTGCCCCCCAGCGGTGCTTCTGCGCGTGGACCTACCCAGCGTTTGAGGGCGGCGATGGATTGCTGGCGGCGTGCGATGAGCTCGTCTCGCCGCGCGTCGATCATTGCAGCCTCCTGGCGCGCCGCCACCGCCTCCATCGCACTGCCCTTGCCCCCGGCTATGCGGGCACGCACTGCGGCATCGAACAGGCGGTTCTCGCCATCCAGTGCACCAATGAGCGCGAGCTGGTGTTCGACCGTATCGCGCGCAATCCAGGCAAGCGCCGTTTCCCGCAGCACAGTGAGACGGGTGATGCGGGTTTGTGCTTCGCTCAGCGCAATCCGCCCTCGTGCAACTTCAACGCGCGCGTCGCGCTTGGCAGTGTTGGGGAATTCCTGCATTACGCCGATACGCTGCATGGTCATCGGTTCGCTGGACAGGCTGAAACGGTCAGCGCCCTCGATGGGTACGTTATCGAGCCCCAAGGTTAGCTTGGGGTCGGGCAACTCGCCGGCGGGGATAGCCGCGTGACGCGCTGCATCGACTTGTGCGGCTTCCGCTCGAAGCGTGGGGTTCTCTCGCACGGCCAACTCCAGCGCAGCATCAAAAGAGAGCGGCTCGGCGAACGCCGTGCCGACGAGGCTCGCCAGCCCCAGCAGCGTAGCCGTGCAGCACAGCGGGAACCGACTCAAGCAGTCGGCTGATTGGGAAATACGCATGTTTCCAACTCCTTACGCGACAGCGCACATCAAGCAAGACAAACCAGGCTTGATGGCGCCAGATATCCGCACTGACGTCTGATCAAACAGACGCAGCGCAGCGCTCGGCACAAGAAATCAGAGTTGGGTGGGTGGCCGCCAGGTGGCGGCAGGATCAAAGGTGAACGTGATGTCAGCGAAGCGCGGGAAACGAACAGCAAGCGCTATGTCCTGAGGCAAAACGCCCAATTCAGAAATCGGCAATATCTGTCCTGCCGATTGGCAGGGCTGTGCAGGCTTGCAGGGCTTACCGGTTTTTGCAGCGGTTTTTGCGTCGTTGCAGCAATCGTGCATTGCACCTGCATCCGTCATATCCATCGTGGCTGACTCCATCGGGCAATGCGGCTTGGACAACGCAAAGCTTGCGTATCCCTGGAGGGGAAGCGCAATGGAAAGCCAAATGAACAAGATTGTCCGAATTAGACGCATTGGTAAAATTTAACATGAGCCACCCTGATATACAAGCAAAAATTGTTTCCTTGGTAAAAATCTATTACGGGACAACCGATTTGTACTGAGTGGATTTCTGCGGTGATCGGTATTTGGATGGAAGCAATGCCGTGGCGCCGTGTCGTGCGTTGATGGCTGGGGGAGCGGTTTATTCCATAGCCATCAACGCCGGATTAGCCTTGTGTTTCAAACCAGTCAAACCTTTTCGCGGCAAAGCAACCCACCTAGCAAAGCCAGCCAGGCGTTAAGTTGCGACCAGTAACCGGCAGGCGGGAACATGTGTGTGCCTCGAATCCACCCGACTGCTAAGGAACCAGGATTGGATACACGTGCCCGGCTGGGCCGAAGTCGACTCTGGGCGAGGACTGCGCGGTCGACGTGGCTAGTGATGCCCTCGATGCGGTGTGACTTCCAGATTGCCTGCCTCACATTCCTCGATGTAATGGACAAAGCCGCGTTGCAAACGCTCTGCCCATTCTGTTCCGAGCAGCCCCCCGACTTCTCCGATGCGCGCTTCAATCTGTTCGGCGGTCGCCTGCAACAAGTCATAGGTGATGGAAAGGGTGTCGCCAGTAACTTCCATGGACTGGATGCCCATCATGGCACCCAACTCTTTGGCAAGGATGGCCGCCTCCTCATCGGTCAACGGCTGTTCCAGGCGGAAACGCCGTTGCTTGATGACTTCAAGGCCCTTCTGTTTGGGTGCCTGCTTGCCTGGAACACCGATATAAAGATGCGGGTTCGCCTTGAACCGATCCTGACACTGCTGCGAGCAGAAGGCGTAATGGATGCCCAAATGCTCCATGGCAAAGGAATCCCGGCTGACTTGCATACCGCAGACAGGGTCTTCAATGGTGTCGTCCATGCTGTCCTCCTGTGTATCCGTCATGCTCCGCTACGGAAGGGACCATGCCGCCGCGCCCCAGCAGCTTGGCATTGATCGCCACGATGACCGTGCTGGCCGACATGAACACCGCCCCCACTGCCGGGGTCATCAGCAGCCCCCAATAGGCCGCCACCCCCGCAGCGAGCGGAATCGCAAACGTGTTGTAACCGGTGGCCCAGATCAGGTTCTGGATCATCTTGCCGTAGGTCTTGCGCGACAGCCCAAGAATCGCTGCGACATCCTCCGGGTTATTGCTCACCAGCACAATGTCGGCCGCCTCGATGGCCACATCGGTGCCTGCGCCGATGGCCACGCCCAGATCCGATTCCACCAGCGCCGGCGCATCGTTCACGCCGTCACCAACCATCGCCACCGTGAGGCCGCGCGCCTTCACTTCGCGGATTTTCAGCGCCTTCTGTTCCGGCAGCACTTCGGCGAAGAAGTCGTCCAGGCCCAGCTGCTTCGAAACCGTTTGCGCCACCGCTTGCGAATCGCCGGTGAGCATCATGCATTGAATCCCCATGGCCTTGAGTTGCGCAATGGCAGCCTTTGACTCCTGGCGCACCACGTCGGCCAGTCCGAACACGGCGGCGGCTGCGCCGTCCACCAGCAGGAAGATGGTGGTCTTGCCCTCGGCAGCGAGCGCTTCCAGCCTGGGATGCTGGACCTGGATGCCCTGTTCCCGCAAATAGCCTGGGCTCACCACTTTCACGTCCTGGCCTTCGACCGTGGCTTGCGCACCCCGGCCAGTCAGATTGGTAAAGTTGCTGGCCTGCGGCCACTCCACCTGACGCTCCTTTGCCGTACGCACGATGCCCGCAGCGATGGGATGTTCCGACTGGCTCTCCAGCGCAGCGGCCAGGCGCAGGCAGGTGGTCTCGTCCAGAGTGCCCAGCGGCACGATGTCGCTTACCCCGAAACGCCCTTCGGTCAACGTGCCGGTCTTGTCGAACACCACGGCGCCCAGATTGCGGGCACGCTCGAACGCGGCGCGGTCACGGATAAGCAAGCCGTGGGATGCGGCCATGCTGGTGCTGACCGCGACGACCAGCGGCACGGCGAGTCCGAGGGCATGGGGACAGGCGATCACCATCACGGTGACGGCGCGTTCCATGGCAAAAGCGAAATCCCGTCCCAGCGCCAGCCACACGAACAGCGTGGCGAAGCCGCCACCGAGGGCGATGGCGGTCAACCACACTGCCGCGCGATTGGCCAGATCCTGGGTGCGCGAGCGCGACTCCTGGGCGCGGCTCACCATGTCCATCACCTGTGCCAGATAGGTCTGCCCGCCGGTTTTCCTGACTTCCAGGGTGATCGCGCCTTCGCCGTTGACCGACCCGCCGATGGCCTCGGCGCCTTCACCTTTTTCCACCGGTTTCGATTCCCCGGTGAGCATGGATTCGTCCAGGCTGGTCTGACCAGCAATGATGATGCCGTCGGTCGGCACCCGTTCGCCCGGCTTCACCAGGAGCCTGTCGCCGGGCGTGATGTCGTCGACCGAGACATCCTCTGTGTTTCCATCCGCTTGCAGGCGGTGCGCTTCGGATGGCAGCAGCCGCACTAAAGCCTCGAGTGCACCGGAAGCGCCCAGCACCGATTTCATCTCGATCCAGTGGCCAAGCAGCATGATGTCGATCAGGGTGGCCAGCTCCCAGTAGAAGCCCATGCCGGGCAGGCCGAATGTGACGGCGCTGGAGTAAAAGTACGCGGCACTGATCGCCACCGCGATCAGCGTCATCATGCCGGGCTGGCGCTTGCGCAGTTCTTCGCCGAATCCCTTCAGGAACGGCCAGCCGCCATAGAAGAAAACGATGCTGGAGAAACCGAACAGCACATAGCGATCGCCATGAAACGTCACGGGCGTGCCCAGACCAAACATGCTCCACAGGCCAGGGGACAAGGCCAGTATGGGCAAGGTGAGAATCAGGGAAATCCAGAAGCGTTTCCGGAAATCAGCCACCATGTGGGCGTGGTGGTCGTGATGGCCACCGCGCCCTGCGTGCTGTTCGTGCATAGGGGCGGCGTGTTCGCCATGTTCTGGGGGGGGATGATGGTCAGTGTGTTCTTCCATGAGCGTCTCTCCATATAGCCCTAGCAGGTTGCCCCCTAGTTGTGATCTCTCAGTAGGTTGTTCACTCGGGGCTTACCCGGAGAATTGGGGCTGCGAAACCAAACCATTTCCCCGGAGCCCCGAATGAACAGCCATAAAAATGCCCGATTAACGCCTCGCGGTCGAGTCCTGCTCGTATCACGCATCCTCGACCACGGCCTGCGCCCGGAGGAGGCGGCGAAAGCCGCCGGGGTCAGCGTGCGCACTGCCTACAAATGGTTGCGTCGTTTCCGCGAGGAAGGCGCGGACGGGCTCGTTGATCGCTCTTCATGTCCACATCACTGTCCGCACGCGCTACCCGAGGCGACCCGAGCCCGCATCGTCGCGGCGCGTACCGAGCGCCAGACGTACCGCCAGATCAGCCAGACTTTGAACGTGGGACACAGCAGCGTTGCGCGGGTGCTGGTTCGGGCCGGACTGAACCGGCTCGCCTGCCTCGAACCCGCCGCGCCGATTCAACGCTACGAGTACGACGAGCCCGGCGGGATGCTGCACCTGGACATCAAGAAACTCGGGCGTTTCAACCGTCCCGGCCACCGGGTAACGGCGGATCGAACGGTGAATTCGCGCGGTGCGGGCTGGGAATACGTCCACATCGCCATCGACGATCATTCGCGCCTTGCCACGGCCAGCGTGCACCCGGATGAATCGGCAACAAGCGTCTGCGCGGCGCTGTTGCAGGCGGTGCGCTACTACCGCAGCTTGGGCATCCGCTTCGCCCGCGTACTGACCGACAACGGCGTGGCGTATCGCTCACGAAAATTCCAGCGTTTGTGCCGTCGCCTCGGGATCAAGCCCAAGCGCACCAAACCTTACACGCCGCGCACCAACGGCAAGGCCGAGCGTTTCATCCAGACGGCCCTGCGCGAGTGGGCCTACGCGCGAAGCTATGAATCCTCAAGCCAGCGCACCGAGCATTTGCCGGGATGGCTACATCGCTACAACTGGCACCGACCCCACAGCAGTCTGGGATACTTGCCGCCCGTCAGCCGCCTGAAATCGCTGAACAACCTGGTGGGGTTACACACCTAGTTAAGCACTCTGTTCATCCCATCTTGCCTGCGTCGCTGTTTCTACCGGGCGCCAAAGGAGGCCGATTGCAGCATGCACCTGCGTGGGAATGGGCATTGGCGTGGGCATTCTGGTCCAGAAAGCGGTACCACGCCGACTTCAGCCTCCACCAGGCACCGGGTGCACGCAAGAGGTCTGCTTTGTCGAGTAACGCCTCGATATCTTGAATACCGACATGCGAGGCATCATAGGAAACCAGCAGCTGGCCGTGCCGGTCGACGCGTACATCAAGAAGCGGATCGAGAGCGGCAAGCTGCCGGACTGCATCCTGCAGCTTCTCCGCAGCAACTGGCGCAAGCGGGATTTTCCGGGAGACATCGAACGGTTTCTTGTCCGGTTTTTCTTTTTTCCGAGTCTCGCTCATGTGTTCACGACATGCCTACTGACACGGCACCAAACAGGAATGGCGCGGTACGCGGAGGAAGCGCCGGCGTTCCGGTTATCCAAAGAATCACGTTAATTTGCTCCCTTCGGTCCATATCCGCGCCAGGCACGCGCCATTTCCTGGCGCTGGCTATCGGTCAGCAGGCCGTCGATTTTCTGCTGCATGTCGAGCATCGCGTCCATTTGCTGGCGCTGCAGGTCAAACAAGGCCCGCGAAGCGTTGCGAATCGCATTCCAGTCCCGCTTGTCTGCTATGTAGAGTCCATTGAGACGGGCCTGCGCCTCCCAACCCTGCTGCATGAGGCCGCGATTGCGCGCCTCCGACTCGGTCTGCAGTTGGCCAATCTTCTGCGCTTGTTCAGACGTCAGGTCAGGAGGAGCCCAAGGCATCATGGTGTAACTTCCAGCCATGCCAGGCTCCATACCCGCGCCCATCCATGGCATGCCACCGCCATACTGGCCCATCATCCATGGCCCGTATCCGCCACCTGCCCCTGGCTGCATTCCATACCCCGATCCACCCATCATTCCGGGTCCCATGCCATACCAGGCTTGAGCACCGTCCGCCCGATAAGCATCGCCCCATCCGCCCATCCGGCCCCAGCCATGCCACGGCCCGTAGCCCATGCCGCCGGGGCTATAGCCAAATGCGAAGAATCCCGTAACGACGACGAGAATCACCCACAAGGCGATCCAGAATCCATTTTTACGATTCATTCCTTTACTTTCTCCAAACACGTTTCACAGCCGTAGCATTCATGCCCCGGGGCTTCCTGGCTACTGGGTCAAGTCGCGCTTTCTCTTCTGAAACTCCTGCTCGTCGATCTCACCACGCGCATAACGCTCCTTGAGAAGGTCGAGTGCTTTGTTGTCTCCACCACTCCGCCCACCCGTCCCGAAAGATGTGGCCAACCATTTCACCAGAACGACAATGCCGACGATGATGAGTACCCACCACAGGATCATGAAAATCCCGCCAAATCCAAAGCCGCCGCCGAAGCCGCCTGTCATGCCATAACCGCCCATCATTACTTTTCTCCAGAGTAAACATGCGCTTGTCAGATCCGTTGCCGCCATTAAATTAACGGTATAGACGCAATCCGATTTCAATTACGTAGTAATAGAGGTGTACCCACAGTGTTCCTTCGCTCGGACGTGATGCCGGTATGCGTTGTCGTCATCACGCCAGAGTGAAGTCCAGAGGCGAAATTCAGCGGACATGACGCCGCCTGGAACACACCCCTCACTTCGTCGCGGGCGATCCACCATGCATCATTCCATCCATCTGCATGCGCATCTGATTCATGCGCTTTTGGGTATCGGCATTCATCATCATGCCCTGACCCATCAGGCCGGACATGTCACCCATCATGGTCCCCATCGTGCGCATGCGCTCGCTCATCAGCTTTTGCTGCGCTGCACTCATGTTGCCTTTGGCCATTTCTCCGGCCATACCCATCATCTGATTCGCCATATCGTGCTGCAAACCGGACATCTGCTGCGCGCCCGGTCCAGGCGTGGTATTACCCATCATTCCCTGCCCCATTTGTTGGGCGTTGGCTGGAAGCGCCAACGCGAAAATCCCAGCCGCAAACAGGGAGGACAACAACGCGGATGTAGTGAAATGCTGTTTCATGTTTTTTCCTTTCAGTTCAAGAAAATGACCAACCCTCAACTCCCCCAGGGGAGCCATACTTCGCGGTACTCCGAAAGCTTCTTCAAGCCCTTCGGCGCACCGCCAACCACTTAGGGAACCACCGCAATCTGGTGACCTTCTCCGGCCGGCAACCGGATCGTGTTCGTAACAGTGAACGTCTTCTGGTCCACCACCCATATTTTTGGCGCCTTGCTGCTGGAGACATACACCTTTCCGGTTCCCGGAATCTTGTCGAGATGGTAGGGCTCGGGAGAAAGCGTCAGGACGCGCTGTTCACCGGTTTGGGTGTCGAGGGCCACCAGCTTGTCATCCGAGCGGCTGCTGATAAAAAGCGTTATTCCGTCGTCACCGAGGTCCAAACCGTGTACTCGCTTCCCGATCTTGTAGGTCGTCTCGACTTTGCCTTCCTTGACCGATACAACGGAAACCGTACCGGCACGGTCATTGGAAACGTAGATCGTTTTTTCGTCGGGGGAAAAGACCAGATGCTCCGGTGTTGGCCCGGCTTCAAGTGAACGGGTCACCGCCCACCTGGTGAGATCGATCTCGCTGAGCGTTCCGTTGCCGCTGTTGCTCACATAGGCGCGTTTTCCGTCCTTCGTCACCAGCGTGTAATTCGGTGAGGGGCCGGTTGTGATTGTCTTGTAAACCTTGTTGTTGATCACGTCGACGACGCTGATTCCGCCACGCGTCGGATGCGTGGAAATCACATATTTGCTGTCAGGCGTCACGGCTTCATGATGCGTCCAGCCAGACACCGGAATCTCCGCCATGACATGGCCGTGCTCGGGATGGATCACATACAGTTTGCTGTTGGGCGTATCCGATGGCGCGCCTGCGGGAACTGGGGTTTCCTTCAGGCTTCCAGCAACCAGATAGTCGCCGTCGGGCGTCGCCACCAGCCCATGAGGATTCTCCACCCCGGAATAGCTGCGGATGATCTTGTCGTTTGCCGTATCGACGGCGATCACTTGATTGGCCGAGTCTAATGGAATGTAGGCAGTCGGCGCGGCCATGGCGAATGTCGCGCCACCAAGACACAGCAGCGCCAGAACAAGTTTCTTTGCGTTCATTTGGCATTTCTCCTTGTTTGCGGGTCTTGTTGGAACTCATTACGCATGTACTTCAGGACGTCCTTCAAATCCGCGTCGGTCAAGGCGGGATTCCCGCCCTTTGGAGGCATGGCCATGGATGAGCCGGGCGACTGGAAACCGTCAGCCATCCGCCCGAGCAGGACCGCATCGTCTTGCGATAGAAGCCCGATTTTCCCGGTCAAGTCCGGGACGCCGGGGAGACTGCCGGTTCCATCGGCGCCGTGGCATGCGATGCACGTTCCGTTGTAGACCAGTTGACCGTGGTTAAGCTCGCTGGCGGTTGCTGAAAGACTGACAAGTGCTGCGCAAGCCAGACAGTGGCGGACCTTATCCATGGTATCTCGCATCGCCCAACCTCCTTTGGGGATCGACCGATCAGACCCTGTTGAAGAATTGCCGTAATTCAAGAGGTGTGGGCTGCCCCCGAAAAACGACCTCATCGTTCACGAGGAGGTTTGGGGAATGACGAATGCTGTAGGCTACGACCACGTCGGGATGCTCCTCGACAAACAGTACCTCGAATGGAATGCCCAACTCATTGAGTTCGTGCTGCAAACTCAGGCGGTGACTGCAACTCTTGGTCGCAACAATCTTGACGTTCATGAAAACCTCCTTCTTCATGCAAACTTCGAGCTGAACGCGCCTGATTCCTCGATACTGAGCCCATCAATGCTTGCCTGGCGCCTCGCCGCGAAACCTGCGCTGGAGCTGCAGGGCAGTGAGGCCGTCGTGTCGTCCTTGCTCGTTGTAAAGCACGTCGATGACCACCCCCTTGCTATCGAACTCCAGGGTATAGGTGCGCACACCGCTCCCCGGATCGGTTTCATAGACGGTGTGCTTTTGCTTTTCCTTTGTGGGATGCTCATAAGTCCGGGCCTCCTTGATTCCCACTTCATACACCCAGCCTTCCTTGCCGTTGGGCAGGATCAGGATACGGATCGCCTTGCCGTGGTGGCTGAAGGCAGCCTGTTTGGTGATGACGCCCAGTGGATAGGCCCGCAGCACCGTCTCGGGATCCGACTGAACGGTGAAGCTTGGGGGCATGGATAGCTGGCCGGCCATGGCGGTGGTCACCAGAGCCATGGTCGATGTCAGCAGCAAATTCAGGACAGGTTTCACGATCATCTCCTGCATGTCTCGACGGGTTCAGTAACGGGTATACGTTTGGGTAGTGCCATCCAGCTTCACGAGTAGAACGTCGTAGTGATCCTTGCGGTTCGCCTGCTCCATGCCAGGTGAACCCATGGGCATGGCGGGCACCACCAAGCCGCGGGCCTTGGGCTTTTCTTTCAGCAAGCGCTTGATATCGGCGGCCGGCACGTGGCCTTCCACCAGATAGCCGTTGACCTCGGCAGTGTGGCAAGAACCGTAGCCATACGGCACGCCGAGCCGGTATTTCTGGTGCGCAACATCGTTGGTGTCGTGGCTGCGTACGGTGAATCCATTGGCCCTCATGTGGTCCACCCATTTGCCGCAACAGCCGCACGACGGACTCTTGTAAACGTCCACAATGGGCGTCTGGACCGCAGCCAGCGCGGAGGTCGTGAAGCTCACGATCAGGAGGAGTTGGAGAAATGCAGTCTTCACGCGAGGTTCCTTGCCTAAGAATGACTGCAGTATGGAAAATGCTTGCCTACATCAGCCTGACTTGCGGATTACAAATTTGTCATCGTCGAGTCATGTCGCCATGACTTGTTGACCCTATGGGTCACGAATGGGCAGATCAATGTTCGTGGCCCCCGGAATGTGAATGTTCGTGGTTGTCCGCATGCCCCGGCGACGGCGTGTGGTCGTCATCCGGATGCATGGCTGCCGTACCAGGAAGTCCGCCATGCGAATGACCTTCACTCGACTCGACCAGCGCAACATATTGCTCGGCTGAGAGCATGGGCATCCTCTGAATGAAAGCCACCAAGTCCCAGATGGCCCCATCCTCGATCCCCCCCATTGACCAGGCCGGCATGCCGGATGCCTTGATGCCGTGCTTGATGATCCAGAAATGGCGTGCGGCCATTTGTGCAGCCGCCTCTTCTTCATGGCGCGTCAGGTCGGGAGGTTGCGGATACAAACCCATTCGAATTTCAGAATCGGTCTTGCCAGGTGCCAGATGGCACTCCGCACACATGGCAGCGTAATTTCCCGCTCCACGGCGAACGCGTTCCGTGTCGGCCAGGTTACCAGGTACCGCAAGATCACGCGCATGGCGATCAATGGAGCGTTCGCGTGCCGTCTCGATGATGTGATACACGAACCGACTGTGCGGCGTGTCAGCCGCCACGTTGAACAAGCCTGAATAAACGGCCGCAGTGCCCAGCACTACGCCAGTCGCCAGCGTAGTAAGCACCCCCATCAAAAAACGTGTCATCCGGCTTTCCCTCTGCAACAACTTAAAAAGACGCCGAAAATGGTTTCATCGGCAGGACAACAGTTAAGTATTAAGCTCAACGCGCGGCTGCAGACCGCGTCTTTGCGCAAGCAGCAACTCATATTCCGCGCCTAGTCGCCGAAGACTCTCACGCAGAACATCGTCTCGCCCCAGCGCTCGCCAAGATACGCCTGTAGCCGGGCAACGGGTTCGGCGCTGGCTATCTCACTTCGCCATCTTTTCCATGCGCGTGATTTCCAGTCCCGTAGCGCCCTTCTCCAACTCGAAGCGCACTTTGTCACCGGCGGCGACGCCCTCCAGCACCGCCTTGTCCTTAACGCGGAAGAACATGGTCATCGGCGGCCAGCCCAGCGCCGGAATGGCCTCATGGCTGATCTTGATCTTGCCCTGTTCCGGCCGGGTCTGCTGCACCACGCCGATAGCGGACACGGTCGATGCCTGCGCGGTGTCCGCAGCGGCGAGCTGGATCGGCGCAACCACGCCATCTGGTACGGCATGCGCGATTCCCACCACGCCCGTTCCAATAATTCCGAACAGGCCTAACCCAAGTATGCTTTTCTTGATCATGATTGCGTTTCCTCTTTATGTTGCGTTGCTGAAACCGGCTCGCGCATTACCCGTTTACCTCGATACTGCCCTTGATGCCTGGCCACATAATGACCGGGCATCAAGCAAGCAAATTCCCCGTGCCGGCCCGGGTGAACAATCGAAAGTCAAAACCAGAAGCGCAGTCCCGCGACGAGCCGCGTATTCCGGGTATCTTCACCTGCGGCGCGCACGAAATCCGCCGTACCCCCGAACTTGCGCGCCCATTCGACGCCGATATAAGGAGCGAGCTGGCGCGTGAATTCATAACGCAGACGCAGTCCGGCGGTGGCGTCTGACAGTCCGCTACCGAGCTCTCTCGCCACATCCCGCTTTCCATACAGATTCATTTCCACCCGCGTCTGAAGAATGAGCTTCTGCGTCAGCAGCAGTTCATACTCCGCACCAAAGCGCAGCGCGGTCCGTCCGCTGTTGCCCACGTACGCAGTTGCATCGACGTTGAACCAGTAGGGGGCAAGCCCCTGAACACCGAAGGCCAGCCAACCGCGATCCGGCCCTACGCCCCTGTCGTAGCGCGCGCCCAGTTGCGTGTCCCAAAACGTGGCCACGGCGTGCCCCCAGAGCGCTTCGGTGCGAGCATCCTGCAGACGGCCCCGCGCGACGTCGCCCTCGGCCTTGAGCACCAGACGGTCGTAATCGCGGCCAAACCAGGCCTGTGCGTCGTAGGCCGTTGTGTCGCCGTTGTTGGTATATGCACGCTCTAGCCGGTCGATCAGCAGCGCACCGAAGTTGTGTTCATCAGCCATCCGCAGCTCCCGCGGGCCGGGGCGTGCATAGGGCCCCGACTCAAGCGTATAGCCGTCCGAATAGGCGTGCGGGTCGCGCGCGTCGGCCGGGGCCGAACCGCCCTGCATGGTCGTGGAACCGGGGTCCATGCTTCCTCCCGGACTCATGTTGCTCATGTCCTGCCCCATGTCCTGCGCCGGGCCTGACATGTCACCCTGCCCCATTCCTGCCATGGTGCCGTGATTCATCTGACCCTGGCCCATGCCCGGCATCGTCTCCATCTCTCCGGCTGTCTTTTCCTGGGCTGCAGGGTCTTGTGCCCAGGCGGGCGAGAGCCCAAACGCCAACATCGCGGCAAGGGCAATAGTCTTTGCTTCTTTGTTCACCATCGTATGTCCTCTGATTTCATTTGCGCGGGGCTTACGCCACCACCACTTCACGGAACATGCCCGCGTCCATATGCAGGAGCAGATGGCAATGCCAGGCCCAGCGGCCCAGAGCGTCGGCGGTGACGAGGAAGCTCACGCGCTGCGCCGGCTGCACGGCGATGGTGTGCTTGCGCACCTGGAAGCGCCCGTCGGGGCTTTCCAGCTCGCTCCACATGCCGTGCAGGTGCATGGGATGGGTCATCATGGTGTCGTTGACGAATACCACGCGCAGGCGCTCGTTGTGACGGAAATGCACGGGCGTCGATCTGCCGAATTCGACCCCATCTATCGACCACGTGTAACGCTCCATGTTGCCGGTGAGATGCAGTTCGATCTCGCGCTCGGCACCCCGCGGATCGAGGGGCCCGCCGACCGTGTGCAGATCGGCATAGGTCAGGACGCGCCGGCCGTTGTCGCGCAGGCCAACACCCGGGTCGTCAAGGTCGGTGCGGGGCGTGTCCACGCGCATGTCCACGCTCGGGCCGTATTCGGTCCTGGCATGGTGCGCGCGCGCCATGCCAGTCATGTCGCCCATCATGTCCTCCATTTCAAGCGGTTGCGGTTTGTCCAGCACGGGCACCGCCGCCGCCATGCCGGCGCGCGGCGCCAGCGTGCCGCGCGCGTAGCCGGTACGGTCCATCGACTGGGCGAAGATCGTGTAGGCCTCGTCCTTCGGCGTGACGATCACGTCGTAGGTCTCGGCCACGCCGATGCGAATCTCATCTACCGTCACCGGCTCGACGGCTTGGCCGTCGGCCTGGACCACAGTCATCTTGAGCCCCGGTATGCGAACGTCGAAGAAGGTCATTGCACCGCTGTTGACGAAGCGCAGTCGCACCTTTTCGCCCGGGCGAAACAGCCCGGTCCAGTTGCCGGCCGGAGTCGTGCCATTCATCAGATAGGTGTAGGTATAGCCGGAGACGTCGGCGAGATCGGTTGGACTCATGCGCATCTGGTTCCACATCTTGCGGTTATCGAGCGCGGCTTTGAACCCGTTGTGCGAGACGTCGCGGAAGAAGTCCGCAACGGTGGGCTGGTTGAAGTTGTAGTAATCGCTCTGCGCCTTGAGCTTGGAAAAAACCCTCATTGGATCTTCATCGGTCCAGTCCGACAACTGCACCACATAGTCATGATCGGCACGGATCGTCTCGCCGCCAACCGGCTCAATGACGATGGTGCCGTACATGCCAGTCTGCTCCTGAAAGCCGGAATGCGAGTGGTACCAGTAGGTGCCGGTCTGCCGCACCTTGAAGCGATAGGTGAAGGTTTCCCCCGGCGCGATACCCTTGTAGCTGATCCCGGGTACACCGTCCATTTGAAATGGCAGGAGGATGCCGTGCCAGTGGATGGAGCTGTCAACCGGGAGCCGATTGGTAACCCGAATGGTTACGGGATCGCCCTCCCGCCAGCGCAGCGTAGGTGCAGGAAGGGAACCATTGATGGCGGTGGCCATGCGCGGTGTGCCGGTGAAATTGACCGGCGTTTCCGCAATTGTGAGATCAAATTCGGTTCCGCTGAGTACCGGAGCGCCACCTGCCGTCGTATTGACCGTATCTGCCCAGGCCGGCTTGATGATTGCCGGCAGGCCAAGCAGGATGCCGCCCGCAGCAAGCCTCTGAACGAATCGGCGGCGTGGCAAATCCGGAACCGATAAGTAATGTAAGGCAAGAGGTTTCATGTAGGACTGCTCTCCATTCAAAAAAAATTTAGCCCTATCCGGGCATCAGGCTGAGCCTCGCGCCATTCCAGGAGCATGCGTATTACGTGTGGCGTGCACCTTGCTGGAGTAGCCTTGGGTACCGCAGCGATGGGGCATATTGCAGGGTCGCGCCCAACATCAAGCTGACAGATAAATTACAAATCTGTAATGCTTTCCACGCCAAGCGCGGGCTGTGGCAGGATGCCTGCATCACCCGGATGCCCCCAACATGAAAATACTTATCGTCGAAGACGAGCCCAAGACGGGCGATTACCTGAAACAAGGCCTCACCGAGGCCGGCTTCGTCACGGATCTGGCCCGCGATGGATGGGAGGGGCTGGAGCTTGCGCAAATAGACCACTACGACCTGATGATCCTGGATGTGATGCTGCCCGGTCTCAATGGCTGGCAGGTCCTGGAAGGTGTGCGCCGAGCCGGAATTGAAATACCAGTGCTGTTCCTGACCGCGCGCGACCAGGTGGAAGACCGGGTCAAGGGACTGGAGTTGGGGGCCGACGATTATCTGGTGAAACCCTTTGCTTTTTCCGAACTGCTGGCCCGGGTACGCAGTCTGGTACGACGGGGACATGTCAGCCTGGAATCCACCGTACTCAAGGCGGCCGACCTGGAATTGGATTTATTGCGACGGCGCGCCATGCGGGCAGGCAACAAGATCGAACTCACGGCCAAGGAATTTGCCCTGCTGGAATTGTTCCTGCGCCGGCAGGGTGAGGTGTTGCCACGCAGCCTGATTGCATCGCAGGTCTGGGATATGAATTTTGACTCCGACACCAATGTGATCGATGTCGCGGTACGCCGGTTACGGGTCAAGATCGACGAGGGTTTTGATCACAAGCTCATTCATACCGTGCGGGGCATGGGCTACGTTCTGGAGTCCCCTCAGGAAGACACTTCAGCATGAAAGCCTTGTCACTGACGTCCCGAATCAGCCTACTTTTCGCTGGGGCAGCAACACTAGTATTGCTGATAACGGGATTTTTCCTGACGCAAGTGGTGGAACGCCATCTCAAGGAAGAGGATCGGGTCGAACTCACTGGCAAGCTGGAACTCATCCAGAATTTGTTCAAACATGCCTATAGCCAGCAGCGGTTAGACCGACTGCCTCAACAACTGGATGACGCCCTGGTCGGACACCCCGGTCTTGCAGTGGTCTTGACGGATGCAACAGGGGGCATCTGGTTCGCTACGTCGGGAACTGATTTCCCGCGCACGCTGCTGCAAGACTGCCAAACCCAGTCAAAAGGCTGTACATCAGGCGCCCTGCAGGAATGGACGCAGGCCGGGATAAATTACCGGAGCATGGCCGTGACGATCAGCGCCGGCAGTGACAAGCCCTACACCGTGGTCGTGGCGCAGGACATCGAGCACCATGAGCACTTCATGAGCAAGTTCGGGGCAGTCCTGGCCATTGCCATCACCCTGGCCGCTTTCGCCACAGCCGGCCTGGGCTGGATAGCCACACGATGGGGACTTTCCCCCTTGCGCGAGGTCACCGACATGGTGGCAGGTATTTCCGCCGAACGCCTGTCGGATCGCTTGCCGATTACAGGCTTACCTACTGAACTCCAGCCTCTTGCAGCCGCGTTTAACGACATGCTGACTCGCCTGGATGACTCCTTCCGACGCCTCAGCGAGTTTTCTGCCAACATCGCGCACGAACTGCGCACCCCCATTTCTAATCTCATGACCCAGACGCAGGTGGCACTCTCCAGCGCACGCGGCAAGGATGAGTACAAGGAAATTCTTTATTCCAGTCTGGAGGAATATGAACGCATGGCCCAGATGGTCAGCGACATGCTCTACCTTGCCCAGACCGACAACCGCCTTATCAAACCGGGCGTGGAAAAAGTAAACCTGGCCACTGAAACACAGGGGCTGTTTGACTATTTCGAGGCTTGGGCAGAAGAACGTGCTGTTTCGCTGACACAGACAGGATCTGCGGCGGTTTCCGGCGATCGACTGATGTTGCGACGCGCGCTCAGCAACCTGATATCGAACGCCATACGGCACACTCCGCCCGGGCAAACCGTGCGTGTGTTTTTACAAAGCGATGCGGATAAAGCCATCTTATCTGTCGAGAACCCCGGTATGAAAATCCCCGAAGAGCACCTTCCAAGACTATTCGATCGCTTCTACCGCGCCGATCCCTCGCGTCAACGCAAGGGCGATGGCGCTGGCTTAGGTCTTGCAATCGTCAAATCCATCGTTAGCGCACATGGCGGTTCAATTTCCGTAACCTCCACCAACGAAGCGACGCGGTTTCAAATCACGTTACCTACGTTGATGGAATAATGCGAATGGCCGCTTCTGGGCATGTTGCCACTCTCAAGTTAAAAAAAGATGAACTGGAAAGAAGGCCTCCGCCAGACTGGCGTGCCAGCCGCACTTGGAGCTGCCTTGTTGTTTGGGGCGGGAACACCGCTCGCAAAGTTGCTGCTTGATGCGGTCAATCCGTGGATGCTCGCCGGACTGCTCTATTTAGGCTCTGGGGTCGGACTGACCCTTTATCGTTTGTTGAGCCAAGCGCCTGCCGTTCGTCTTCCACGGAATGAAGTGCCGTGGTTTGCCGGGGCAATTGTGGCGGGCGGGATCATCGGCCCGGTGCTGTTGATGTTCGGGCTGACGGGTATGCCTGCGTCTGGCGCTTCCCTCTTGCTGAATGCCGAAAGCGTGTTTACAGCGTTGCTGGCGTGGTTTGCATTCAAGGAGAACTTCGATCGACGCATTGCACTGGGCATGCTGGCCATCGTGGCCGGTGCGGTAGTCCTGACCGTGCCCTCAGGTGTGCGAGTTTCCGGACTGTGGCCGTCACTGGCCATCCTGGGTGCGTGCTTCGCCTGGGGTGTCGACAACAACCTGACCCGGATGGTGTCCCTCACCGATGCTACTTGGATCGCGTCGGTGAAAGGCTTGGTATCCGGTATCGTGAATCTGGGACTGGCCTTCTCGCTTGGTGCGTCGATGCCGGCATTGCCAAATTTGGCGGGCGCGATGATGGTTGGCTTGCTTGCCTATGGGGTGAGTTTGGCGCTATTCGTAGTGGGCCTGCGGCACCTCGGGACTGCACGCACGGGCGCTTATTTCTCGGTCGCGCCGTTCTTCGGCGCCTTGCTCGCAGTCCTGATGGGTGAGCCAATCACCATACCGCTGCTCATGGCCGGTGCGTTGATGGCGCTGGGCACGTGGTTGCATCTAACCGAGCGCCATGAGCACGGACATGTGCACGAACCGATGGAACACAGTCACGAACATTTCCACGACGAGCATCACTTACACGCGCATGACTATCCTGTGACGCCCGGCACCAAACATAGCCATCGGCACCGGCACGAACCATTGATCCACACGCACCCGCACTTCCCGGACGCGCACCACCGGCACAGCCATTAAGGTTCTGCTTAAGGCTGATGACCGGATCGTCATTGTGACCGACCTTACCGCCTGAAATTGGCCGATCCTGGAAGCTCAAGGCAGGCATCCCTCACGAGATCCTCGCATCAAGAACCGAGTGTGGCTCAAACCTTGATGGCCCTAACCCTCAGCTAATTCTTCTTGGCTATCTTTCCTTTTAGAGTTGCAAATAACCGCGTGACAAAAGGGAGCAGGCATCTTGAAACGCCGTCTTACACTTACCGCCGCATGTGTCGCGAGCTTGGCAGGATGCACGACTTATCAATCGCTGCCTCTTCAGGCCAAGCCTCAGTTCACGACTGAAGTGTCGCATCTGATCGTGCGCTCTGAACGCATGCCACTACCAGAGCTTGCGAGCCACCGGTTTGATCCGCGCGATGGACTGGACATGACCGAAGTGGCGATGCTGGCAGTAGCCAACAATCCCCAGCTCAAGGTGACTCGCGACGAGGCCGGTGTCGCCCGCGCCCAGGCCTTTGCGGCTGGGCTTTTACCCGACCCGCAAATGAGTTTCAGCAGTGATTTCCCGACTAACGGGACATCCGGCAATACCAGCGCCTTCCTTCTGGGCCTGAACTACGATGTGAACGCACTGCTTACACATTCTGCCGTCAGGAATGCAGCCGAAGCAGCAAAACGACAGACCGATCTCAACTTGCTGTGGCAGGAGTGGCAGGTGGTTGGCCAGGCACGTTTGCTGTTCGCGCGCAGTCTGGGCCAGCAACAACTCCTGACCGTGCTGCAAAAAGAACGTGCCCTTGTGTTTTCTCGCTACCAACGCACGCAGGCGGCTTTGGTCCAGGGCAACCTCACGCTGGACGCGGCCAATGCCGACCTTGCCACGCTGCAAACGCTTGATACCGGCATCAACGATCTTGCGCGCCAGATCAACAGCAATCTACACGACCTGAATGGGGTGCTTGGTCTCGCTCCGACCGTGCACCTGCACCTCGTCGGCGATGCCCAGTTGCCATCTCTTGATGAGGCCAGGATAAATTCGGACGTCGAGAAAATCGGTCAGCGGCGCCCCGATCTGCTCGCCCTCCAGGCGGGTTACGAAAGCCAGGAGCAACATTATCGGCAGGCAGTGCTGGCGCAGTTTCCCGCACTCAACGTCGGCCTGACCCGCGCACGGGACACTTCCGGCCTTTATACCCAGGGTTTCGGCATTACGCTCAGCCTGCCCATCTTCAATCGCAACCGGGGCAATATCGCCATCGAGCAGGCCACGCGCCAGCGCCTTCATGACGAGTACCAAATGCGGATCAACAGTGCCGCTGCCGATATCGCCCGCATTCTGGAAGACCAGAAACTGCTTGAGACGCAACTGCAGAACGTCGAATTCGGCGTGGATGTGCTTTCCCACGCAGCAGACAACGCGCAGACCGCTTTCGATGCAGGAAACATCGACATGCTGGCTTATACCAATCTTCGCACCGCATGGCTGGCCAAACAGGCAGAGGCAATAACACTTAAGCAGACATTGCTGGAACAACGCGTGGCTCTGTTGACGTTAATTGGCGGCGAACTTCCCGTCCTGAACAAGAAGGTGACCCCATGAAAACAAAGCTGCTGTTGATGCTGGCCATCGTGATGAATCTGCCTCTGGCGGCATCGGCGGCGACTCCTGCGGATGAACCGAGCGTATTGGTCAAGACCGAAGCCTTACGCAGGCAAACAATATCCGAAACCCTCACTGTTTATGGAACGGTGATGCCCGCCACCGGTGCGGCGGAGAATGTGAGTTTTCCACGCCCGGTGCAGGTTGCCCGTCTGTTGGTGGCGCCGGGGCAGGTTGTGAAGCGTGGCGAACCGCTGCTGGAACTGTCCACTGAGGCTACCGCGACAGCCGCTTATCGTCAGGCCGAATCGGCGGAGACTTTCGCGCAGGGCGAACTCAAGCGCATGGAGGATCTGGCAGCCCAGCAATTGGCTACCCACTCCCAGGTTGCCGCAGCCCGCAAGGCCTTACAGGATGCGCAGTCTGCCTTGGCGGCCCAGCAGAAACTGGGGGCCGGACTCGCCAATCAGACCGTGAAAGCGCCCTTCGATGCGTTGGTGGCGGCTATCAGCGTACAGCAAGGCGATCGAATCCAGCCAGGGACAACTGTAATGCAACTGGCAAGATCGGGCGCGCTGCGTGCGCTTCTGGGTGTCGAGCCTGAAGATGCCGGGCGGGTGCGGGTGGGGATGCCGATACGGCTCGCCTCGGTATTCAGCGGCGGCGAAACGGTTAATGCCACCGTGTCACAGGTCTTCGGCGCAATCAATCCCCAGACGCGTCTGGTGGACGTAGCGGCGCGGCTTGCGGGCTCACCCAAGGGGCTTCTGCCGGGCATGCAGGTGCGTGGGTTTATCGACCTCGGCGGCCAGGAAAACTGGGTCGTGTCACGCTCTGCGGTGTTGCAGGATGGGCGGGGCGCCTATCTGTACCAGATAAGTGATGGACACGCCAAACGTGTCGATGTAACGGTCGGCGTGGAAAGCGGCGGTATTGTTGCGGTGTCGGGAAACCTGGATAGCCACCTCAAAGTTGTGGTGCTCGGTAACTATGAGTTGAGGGATGGCATGGTCGTGCGGGAGCAGGCACGATGAGTTTTTCTGCCTGGATGCAGGCGCATCGCCGATCCATTCTTTTTTTCCTGTTCATGCTGGCGGCAGCGGGGCTGGTCGCCGCCTTCAAGCTGCCGGTGACCCTCTTTCCCAACGTCGATTTCCCCCGCGTGCTGGTTTCTCTGGACGCCGGCGACCGTCCGGCGGAACAGATGGAAGTCGAGGTCACCATGCCGGCGGAAGAAGCGATCCGGCGTGTGCCGGGCGTCCGGAACGTGCGCTCCACGACCAGCCGGGGATCTGCCGAAATATCGGTTAATTTTGCCTGGGGAACGGACATGGCGCTGGCCGCTTCCCAGGTCAGCCAGGCGGCGGCGCAGCTTCTGCCGCAATTGCCGGCCGGGACGCAAATCGCCACCAAGCGGATGGATCCGACGGTGTTCCCCATTCTCGCCTACAGCATCACGTCGGACGCCCAGCCTCTGACGACACTTCACGATCTGGCCCAGTATCAACTGCGTCCCCTGCTTTCCGGGGTGGAGGGGGTGGCGCGGATCCAGGTCGTAGGCGGCGCGCTCGAGGAATATCACGTCATTGTCGATCCCGCGCGCCTGCAAGCGTACGGCCTGGCCATGGGCGATGTGTCGCGCGCATTGGCTGCGGCCAACGTGGTCACTGCGGTAGGCCGGCTGGAGGATCATTACAAGCTTTATCTGGGTGTCGCCGACACGCGCCTGAAAAGCCTGGACGACATCCGCCAGACCGTACTGAAGACCGGCACCAATGGCCTGGTGCGCCTGGAGGATGTGGCGGGCGTGGCGCGCAGCACGGTACCGCAATGGATACGCGTGAATGCCGATGGCCATGACGCGGTTCTGCTTCAGGTTTATCAGCAGCCGGGCAGCAACAGCGTGCAGATCGCCCGCAGCATCAAGGCCAAACTCGATGCCTACCGCACCCAGTTGCCCAAGAACGTGAAGATTGCCAATTGGTACGATCAGAGCCAACTGGTCATTGCATCCGCCGCGAGCGTGCGCGATGCCATCCTGATCGGTATAGGACTGGCTGCGCTGGTATTGCTGGCTTTCCTGCGCAACCTCAAGATCACTCTCATCGCCATCATCGTTGTGCCCGCCGTACTCGCTTCCACGGTGGTATTGCTCACGGCCCTGCACATGAGTTTCAACATCATGACCTTGGGCGGCATGGCGGCTGCTGTGGGGCTCATCATCGATGATGCCATCGTCATGATCGAGCACATCGTGCGGCGCCTGCGTGGCGCCGCTGGAGATCACCACGGTCAGGTGCTCGATGCCGCACGGGAGTTTTTACGCCCTTTGACCGGCTCGTCAGCTTCCACGGTAATCATTTTTATCCCGCTCGCTTTTCTGGACGGGGTGACCGGCGCGTTCTTCAAGGCGCTATCGCTCACCATGGCAGCAGGGCTGGTCATTTCATTTATGGTCACCTGGCTGGCGGTACCCATCCTGGCCGACCATCTGCTCAACGAAAAAGACGCCAACCAGAAAGAAGGGGGCCGCCTGACCGAGTGGATGCACGGGAAATACGACGTCATCATGCGCCGCATCCTGGCGCGGCCGATGCTGATACTGCTTGGAATCGTGCCGTTAATGGCGCTGGGCTGGGTCGCGTTTCATCAGGTTGGCTCCGGCTTCATGCCATCCATGGACGAGGGCGGTTTTATCCTGGATTACCGTTCCGAGCCCGGCACTTCACTCGCCGAAACAGATCGCCTGCTGCGGCAGGTGGAAACCATCATTCGCGCCAATCCCAATGTGGACACGTATTCTCGCCGCACCGGCACGCAACTGGGCGGCGGCCTGACCGAAGCCAATGAGGGCGACTTCTTCATTCGCCTCAAGTCCGAGCCACGCGCCCCGATCGACGAAGTGATGGATCAGATTCGTGTTCAGGTCGAACAGCAGGTTCCCGGCCTCAATATCGAAATGGCACAGTTGATGGAAGACGTGATCGGAGATTTGACGGCCGTGCCGCAGCCAATCCAGATCAAGATATTTTCCGACGATACGGCCGTGCTCAAATCCCTGGCGGAGAAAACCGCTGCTGCCATCGCCAGAATCAAGGGCGTGGTTGAAATACGCGACGGCATCAACCCTGCCGGCGACGCCCTCGATATCCAGGTCAATCGTATCAAGGCTTCACTGGAGGGCGTCGATCCCGAAACCCTGACGCGCATGGTGCAAGACGCGCTGGCGGGGCAGGTGACGACCCAGATTCGCGAAGGCGTCAAAATGGTCGGCGTGCGGGTATGGATTCCTGCGCAGTTGCGGACAACCGAAACCGACTTGGGCCAACTCCTCCTGCGTGCGCCGGACGGCCATCTTTTCCCCCTCAAACGCGTGGCCCGCATTTCAACGATTTCCGGCCAACCGCAAATCGGGCGAGAGAATTTCAAACGCATGGTCGCGGTGACGGCCCGTATCAGCGGACGCGATATGGGGTCAACCATTGCTGACGTAAAGCATGTCATGGATGCCCCCAACATGCTGCCGCACGGGGTTTATTACGAACTCGGCGGTCTGTATCAACAGCAGCAAATTGCCTTCAAGGGCCTGATTGCCGTGTTCGCTGCCGCAGTGGCGTTGGTTTTCCTGTTGCTGCTGTTTCTCTATGAGCGTTTCCAGATTGCACTTTCGATCCTGGCCATCCCGCTCCTGTCCATTTCCGCCGTGTTCATTGGCCTGTGGGCTACAGGCATTGAACTCAATATCTCGGCCATGATGGGCATGACCATGATTGTCGGCATTGTTACCGAAGTGGCCATCTTCTATTTCTCCGAATTGCAAAGCCTGCCAGTTGGCATGGTGCGGATCGAGGCGTTGATCGAAGCGGGGAAGAACCGCATGCGCCCCATCGCCATGACCACGCTGGCGGCCATTCTCACCCTGCTGCCCCTGGCGCTCGCCATCGGGCAAGGCTCCGCCATGCAGCAACCGTTGGCGATCGCCATCATTGCAGGGCTGGTCGTCCAGCTACCGCTGGTGCTGCTCGTGATGCCAGTGCTTTTCAGTCTTCTTGAGAAGACTGAAAAGCGCGCAAACCGACGTGCTTGACTGGATCGTTCAGCATCCCCACCTGGCCGGGTCAGTCATCTTTCTGATCTCGGCGGCCGAATCATTGGCGGTGATCGGCCTGTTCATCCCGGGCACGGTGGTGATGTTCGGGGTGGGAGCCCTGGTCGGCAAAGGCATGCTTGACCTATGGCCGACACTCACGTGGGCGGCGGCGGGCGCAGTGGCCGGAGATGGGCTGAGCTACTGGCTGGGATACCGTTACCGCGAGGGGCTGCGTGGACTCTGGCCATTCAGCCGCCACCCCACCCTGCTGCAGAAAGGAGAGGAATTTGTCCTGCGGCATGGCGGGAAGAGTGTGCTGCTTGGCCGTTTCGTCGGCCCGGTACGGCCCGTGGTTCCCGTGGTGGCCGGCATGCTGGGCATGTCCCCGATACGTTTTTACCTGGCTAACGTACTGTCGGCCCTTGCCTGGGCGCCTGCCCATATTCTTCCTGGTGTGGTGTTTGGCGCAGTGTTATCGCTTGCCGCTGCGGTTTCCATGCGGCTCGCGCTGCTGATGGTCGTGCTGGTGGCGCTACTGTGGTCGGTGGTGATGGGAACACGCATCGCCGCCAATTGGCTGAAACCGCGCCTGAAAATGGGACTGGCCAGACTGAGCGACCGGAAGGCGGTGCCCGGTCGTCCCATACGTAACCTGGCTGTAGCACTGTTCGACCCCACCCATCCGGAAGCGGGCGCCCTGGCCTTGTTAGCCGGCGTTTTGATCGGAGCCAGTTGGACGCTCATGGCGGTGCTGGAAGACATTTTTACCCACGACGAACTGGTGCGAGTGGACAGCTCGGTTTTCCATCTGCTGCAGGGATTGCGCACGCCAGCCGGGAACGCAGTGATGATTGCGCTGACGGAACTGGGCGACGCGGCGGTCGTGTTGCCCCTGATCGTCGTCGTGCTGGGCTGGCTACTCTGGTCCCGGTCGTGGCGGGCCGCCGCCTATTGGCTGGCGGCAGTGACATTTGGTGCCGGTCTTACGCTGGCGCTCAAGGCGGGCTTACATCTGCCTCGGCCGGAACCCATTTATGCAGGACTTTCGCGCTTCGCTTTTCCCAGCGGGCATGCCGCCATGAGCGTGGTGATCTATGGCTTTCTGGGCGTCCTGATTGGCCAGGGCATTTCGCCACGCGCCCGCGTGGCGCTCGCCGCCAGCGCCATCCTGCTGGTCTCCCTGATTGCGTTCTCACGGCTCTATCTTGGCGCCCATTGGCTATCCGACGTGCTCGGTGGGCTGGCCTTCGGCACAGCATGGGTGGCCCTTCTGGCCATCGCCTATCTGCGCCGCTCCATGATTGCTACCCGGGCGCACGGACTCGCTGCAACGGTCCTTGCAACACTCGTTGCGGCGGGTGTTTGGCACGTGTCGGCGCAACACGTTGCCGATACCGAACGTTATGCCCAGCGTGTGGAAATGCGAGCCGTGAACCCCTCCATCTGGTGGGCATCCGACTGGGGCAGCCTTCCCGCTTGGCGCGTGGACCTGGAGGGTGAATACGAGCAACCCGTCACTTTCCAGTGGGCGGGTTCCACTGCGAATCTGAAACAGGTGTTGCTGACACATGGATGGCAAGAACCCGCCCCCCTCTCGGCGGGTAACTGGCTGTTGTGGTTCGATGTGAAACGCCCAGCCGTCCGGCTGCCGGTCTTGCCCAACAGCCATGACGGACGCAATGAGGCGCAAACCTTTGTCCGCGAAGTGGCTGGTTTCTCTTCGCAGCGTCTGGTGCTACGCCTGTGGCCGACCGACGTTCAGCTTCAGGGCTCGGGACAGCCGGTATGGATGGGCACGGTGGTCCGGGAAACCATCAAGCATCCCCTCGGCTGGTTTGCCCTGCCGAGCGCAGATGAGCGCTACGACGAGCCTCGCGACGTATTGCACCAGAGTCTTGATGGCCTGCCTTCGCGACTCGTCCAGCATAGTGGCCTGGTTTTGAGCACAAAAGAACTACAGGCATGGGACGGGAAGGTTTTGCTGGCCAGGGAGCCGGGGCTAAGTCTGCCCTAATTTTCGGGGCGTAGATTGATCTTCACGGTGGTCGCGAAAGTGCCCACCCGAGTTCAATCAACTTCACAGGAACATCATCATGACAGCATCGAAGAAGCAGGTAACAACCTTAGTGGGTTTGGCCCTGACAGTGGCAACAGCCAGTGCGTTCGCCTACACGGGCCAGAAATTTGCCGCGCAGGCCAACGTCACCATGGAACAGGCGCGGGCAACTGCCCTCAAGGCCCATCCAGGAAAAATCACCGATGAGGAACTGGAGCAGGAGAAGGGCGGCAGCGGGCTGCGTTATTCCTTCGACATCCGGCATGGCAAGGTCACGCAGGAAGTCGGTATTGACGCCAAGACCGGCCAGGTTCTGGAAAATGCTCCGGAAGGTCCTAATGCGGATTGACCACCGCCAACTCACATCACGCTTTGTCCGAAGCCTGCAGTGAGCTATATTTCAACGAGCTGAGATCAGCCAGGTTTTGGGCTGATCGAGGCTTCTCACCAACCCACGAAAGGAATTGAAATGAACAAGCTATTCCCTGCCCTGGTCGCCGCTGCTTTTGCCTCGGTTACCTTTTCCGCATTCGCAGCCGACACCAACGCTCCCGCAGAGGCGCCCAAAACAGAAGCCGCCAAACCCATGAAAAAGGCGGTCAAGAAGCACACCAAGAAAGAATCGTTGAGCCGCGAAAGGAAAGAAGAGAAGGCGGAAAACAAGAAGGAAGAAATGCACGAAACCAAGAAGCAGGAAATGAAGGAAGAAATGAAGAAGTAGCCGAGGGAGCCGGGGCGCGCCGGATATCGCATCAGCAATCCGCCGCGCCCCCTCTTAGACTGCGGGTGTACACCACCAATCCGCAGTGAATGACAAGGGTTTCTTTTTACGAGGAAATCGGATTCCCCCATCTACGGGAAACGGCGCGTTCCGGTCGCGCCCAGGCATCCCGAGAGCGCAAAGGAGAGAACGATGCTGGTTGAAATACGCGAGTTGAAGCTCAACCTCGGCTCCCATGCCGTATTGCGAAACGTCAACCTGTCGCTGGAGAAAGGCCAGGTCTACGGCCTGCTCGGTCCCAATGGTGCGGGGAAAAGCACCACCATTTCTGTCGTCACCGGGCTGCGGGCGCCGACAGCCGGTTCGGTCAGCGTACTGGGCCTCGACCCTGCGACCGACCCGATTCAACTCCATCGCCGGATCGGCGTGCTGGCCGAACAGGCCGGGTTCTATGACTGGATGAGCGCCAGCGACTACCTGCGCTGGGTTGCCGGGCTGTATCGAATCACGTTGAGCCAGGCCGAGATTGCCCGCCAGCTGGAGCGTGTCGGACTTGAGGGTAGAAGTCCGGCATCAATCGCCACCTACTCCCGCGGCATGCGGCAACGACTCGGCCTGGCCCGCGCGCTCATCAACCAGCCCGAATTACTGATCCTGGACGAACCGACCAACGGTCTGGATCCACGTGGGCGCCGGGAAATCCACGACGTGCTGCTGGACTTGAGTGCAAACCACGGGGTCGGCATTCTCCTGTGCACCCATCTCCTCGACGACGTGGATCGGCTTTGCACCCGCATCGGCATCATCGCGCAAGGCCGAACCATTCTGGAAGGCGCCATTGCCGACCTGCTGTCTGACCAGAATGCCGCTGTGCGCTACCGGCTGCGCGTGGAACCAGGGGAAACGTCGGACCGGCTGCCGGCCGACGTCACCCTGCGAGCCCGTGCGGGGGACTGGTGGCATGTGGAAGTCTCAAGCCACACGGAGCCCGCCAGTGCATGGCGCACACTTCTCGACGCGGGCGTTCGCATCGATGAAATCCACCGCGAGGGCGGCGGGCTGGAAGACCTTTACATGGCAGTAACCGAAGCGAAGGAGGCCGCCTGATGAACCCGATTGTCCTGATCGCCCGCAAGGAAAGCGGGGAACTCCTCATGAGCGGACGGGGCCTGGCTTGGCTGCTGGCGCTTTCGGTCATCATGTCGGTGCTGAGTCTGCTGCTGGTGAGCAACACCGAACTCAGCCTGCTCGACAACGCCCAGGTGGTCTACATGGTGATGGGCACCGTCACCGCCCTCGGTGCGCTCCTCGCAGTGGTGCTCGGCAGCGACACCGTGGCCGGCGAGCGCGAACGCGGCAGCCTGATGCCGCTCATGCTGGCACCCGTCACGCCATCCCAGATCGTATTCGGCAAGATGGGCGGCCAGGTCGCGGGCTGGGCCGTGATGTATCTGCTCAGCCTGCCGTATGTGTGGGCGGCCGGATCGAGCGGCCAGAACCTCGCCCAGGCAATCGTCTATCTGGCCCTGTTTGGCACCCCGGTGGTACTGGGCTTTGGCTTCCTGGGTATTGCCCTGTCGGCACGCCTGCGCAGCGTTCGTTCGGCTTTGCTGACATCGCTCATCACGCTGATGCTGCTGGCCAGCCCCTTGCTGCTGGGGCCGAGCCTGCGCCAAAGCGGTATCGGCAAGCTGTTCGACGCGGTCAATCCGTTCTCCGCCGCCGTCAATACCTTCGACAGCGTGGTGATCGATTCCCAACCGCTGGCGCTGCAATTCACCCGTCTCGCCGTCACGCTGATCTGGCTGGCGCTGACGACGGCGTTTGCCATCCGCAGCGTGCGGAAAATGGAAATCTGAAGGGGCGCAATCATGAAAACAACTTTTTCCGGCTTGCTGTTGTGTCTGTCACTCCTTGGCCTGGGCAACGCCTGGGCGGCCGATTCCTTGAATATCTCTCTCGTGCCTGATCAAGCCAATTCGCCTTCGCCGCAAATGGGGGACTGGCTCAAATTCCACAGCGTGGTCAGCAACCCAGGCACTCAGTCAGCACACGGCGTTGTAGCCTGGATCAGTCTGGTGCAGGTGGATCCGGGACATGAGCAGCCAGTGGATCTGGAAGACTGGAGCGCCCACAAGGCCGTGACCCAGGCCGTCCTGCAGCCGGGGCAGCAGGTAAAGGTGGAATGGCCCATGCGTCTTATCCAGGCGGGTGCCTACCGGGTGGTGATCAGCGCGGTGGATCGGGAGACCGGTCATGTCATGACCAGTCCGTTCGTGGATTTCCAGGTACGACGCAAGCCCGTAGTGGAATCGGGGCGTATCTTGCCCGTGGCTTTCGGGATACCCGCATTGCTTCTGGGCGTGGTGGGATGGCGCCGCTACCGCGGTCACGCCGGTTGACCGGGTGGACGCTTTCCCGATGTGTCCTTTAAGACGCGACTGTGTGTCATTGGCTCAAGGAATTCCCATACTGAAATCAAGCCGATTGCTGATCGCCGGATTGCTTGATAATGATGGACCTTTTGTAAACACGTATCGTTCGATGCGTTGGTTCGGCATGAAAGGGTGGAATGCGCATTCTCCTGGTTGAAGACGACCGCATGATCGGCGAGGCCGTGTCCGTGGCTTTGCGCGATGCCGCCTACGCCGTCGATTGGGTGCAGGACGGGGACACGGCTTTGCGCGTGCTCGACAATCAGGAACACCAGGCGGTGCTGCTCGACCTGGGCCTGCCCAAGCGCGATGGGCTGGAAGTGCTGCGCAGGCTGCGCGCCGACGGCATCCGGTTGCCGGTGATCATCGTCACGGCCCGCGACGCGGTGGAGGATCGGATCAAGGGGCTGGATCTGGGGGCGGACGATTACCTGGTCAAGCCCTTCAACGTCGATGAACTCCTGGCCCGATTGCGCGCCATCATCCGCCGCCAGGGCGGGCAAGCAACACCTGTACTCACCAATGGCATGGTCAGCCTCGATCCGGCCACGCGGGAGGCACGCTGCGGCGATGTCCAGTGTCATTTAAGCGCACGTGAATTTCCCCTGTTACAAGCCTTGCTGCTGCGTCCCGGCGCGATCCTCACCCGGGCCGAACTGGAAGAGCGCATTTACGGCTGGAATGAGGAGGTGGAGAGCAACGCCGTCGATTTCCTGATCCACGGCATCCGTAAGAAGCTCGGCACGAATGTGATCAAGAACGTGCGTGGGGCCGGCTGGATGGTGGCGCGAAACTCATGAGCCACTCACTGCAACAGCGGTTGTCGGTCTGGTTGAGCCTGGCAATCGTGGTTATCGGCCTTCTGGCTGGAGGCGTGTCCTTCTGGCTGGCCTATAACGAAGCGCAGGAATTCCAGGACGACTCCCTGCGTCAGATCGCCACCCTGGTGGACGCCGATCGCCTGCCATCCGATGGACAACGGTCCGCAGGGGCGATTGATAACGATCCCGAAGCGCGAATTATCGTCCAGCGCCTTTCTGCATCAGGGGGTCGCACCTCGGCTCAGCTCGCTTTGCCGGAAAATATGAAGCGGGGCTTCCACACCTTGGACATCGGAGGGGCACAGTGGCGCATCTACGTCCGCACCTTAAAGTCGGGGGAGCGCATAGCGGTCGCGCAAGAGACTGAAATACGTAGTGAAGCCGCCCAGGATAGTGCCTTGCGCACTCTTTTGCCCTTGGTTGCGTTAATCCCGCTGCTCGTATTTTTTTCCAGGCGTCTTGTCGGCGTGAGTCTGGCGCCGGTTCGCGCTCTTGCGAAAGTGGCCGATGCCCAGTCGGAAAACACGCCTGCTGCGTTGCCCACTGCCCACGTGCCGGACGAGATTGCCCCTTTCGTGCAATCGATAAACCGACTGCTTGAACGGATCAACCGCCTGATAGAGCAACAACGGCGCTTCATTGCTGACGCAGCCCACGAGTTGCGCACGCCACTGACTGCATTATCGTTACAGGCGCAGAATCTGGAACGTGCCGATTCGCTTGAAGCCTGCAAGGAACGGCTGCTTCCGCTCAAAACTGGGCTTGAGCGATCTCGCCATCTGCTCGATCAACTATTGGGTCTTGCCCGGCAGCAGGCTGGCACAGGCAAACTGCAGCAGGTCGATCTGGTCGATATTGCCCAGACCGTAATTGAGGAAGTCTTTCCCCTTGCGGAGATGAAACGTATCGACCTGGGTTTGGAACAACAGGGAAAAGTATTGATTGACGCTGACGTATCGGCAATCCATATGCTGTTGCGCAACGCGGTAGACAATGCTTTGCTTTACACGCCGGAAGGCGGCGAGGTCACGGTCCATGTCCGCAGCGATGGGGATGAAGGCATCCTGGAGGTCATCGACAATGGCCCCGGAATTCCAAAGGAAGAACGGGAGCGCGTATTTGACGCGTTTTACCGTGTGCCCGGTAGCCAGGGGGGCGGAAGCGGCTTGGGGCTGGCGATCGTGCGTAATATCGCCGAACGTCTGGGTGGAGCCGTCAGACTCGAAGATCGACCGGACAAGACGGGATTGATTTTTGTCTACCGTCAACGCCTGTCGCCGTCCTAGCCGCGCCCGCCCCCAAAACTCATGCGTCCTGTTTATCGGCAATCGAGTAGCAAATTACTGTCACAGGACTCAAGCTGACGCTACATAGAGAGGAAGACCATGACGATTCAGAGGGATATGGCGCTCGCTGATCGCATCAAAAACGCCAGGATTCTCGCAGGACTGAGCCAAGCCGAACTCGCTAGGCGATGTGGTGTTTCTCCGTCCCTGTTGTGCAACCTTGAAAATGGAAAGATCAAGTCATTGCGCCATTCCATGCTGCTTCAAATGGCAAAAATTCTAGGGAGATCGCCTGAGTGGCTCGCCTTCGGGACGGGGCACGCCAAGCCATCCTCTGCTCGCTCGAAATTCGAGCATGACTTCTTGGTTGATTTTCATAAGCTATCCGCTGCGGAAAGGAGGATTGTGGCCCGCATGGTCCATAGCTTGGTGATGGACAAGTCCTGACCATGTTGTTCGGTGTTGCGTCCCGGCTGGGCGCCTGCAGACGCATAGGGGACCTGGTCGACCAAGAACCAGCCGGCCGCCATGGCCGAACAAGAGTTGGTCGAGCTCCCGACCTAAACCCCGCATCTAGCCGGTAGTGGCGGTTGATCTAATGCTCCAAAAGCAGCCTCAGGTAACTGAAATAGCGTGCCAAGCCACGTGAACTGGACCGTTTCACTAAACTAAAATCTGTCAATACAACTTTAGTTTAAGGTACGTTTTGGTCATGCAGCGACAAACAATTATGCACATGACCATCACGCCATTCATTTATCCTCCCAATCAAACAATCGGAGGGGAAACCGCTGGCACACGGCCCGGGCGAAATCTCGATCAGAGGGCGCGTCAAGGGCGAAGTCAAGCCTTATAGCCGCGCTTGGTTGCAAGTCGACCGTTCGAACCAACGGACGAGCGGCACTGAATGTGACAGAAACTATTTTCGTTGCACTCCCCGCTTGGCTGATTTTCGCCGGAGCAGGTTTTCTCAAACGCGCGGCGCTCTCAAACTTGTGATGTCAAAAGCGGTGCTGGATCGGCGCCGCCCGAACCTTGACGACAGGCCGATCCTGATTCGCGGGCGCCGCACTGACGGCACGTCGAGGGACTGGATCGAGTAATCCACAGGAGGGGGAGCTGTATGGTGCCGACCGGCGTGCTGACTGGCCAGATCATGATGGTGTTTACCATCGTATTACTGGGGCTATGGAGTGCCACCCAGTGGACGGCAGCTGCACTTGGATACCAGATACGACTCGGCATGCCGTGGTTCGACCTGCTCGGTATGCCGGTCTATCACCCGTGGAAGCTGTTCGAGTGGTGGTACTTCTTCGATGCCTATGCACCCGACATCTTCCTGCGCGGTGGTGCCATCGCAGCGTGCAGCGGCTTCGCCGGGGCCCTCGTCGCCATTGCGATGTCGGTGTGGCGCGCCCGGCAATCCAAACTGGTCACGACCTACGGTTCGGCACGCTGGGCGCTGCCCGCTGAAATCCGCCGTTCCGGCCTGACTGGGCCCGCCGGGGTTTTCCTGGGCCGCAAGGATGGTCATTATCTCCGCCACGAAGGCCCCGAGCATGTAATGGCCTTCGCGCCCACCCGCTCCGGCAAGGGTGTCGGCCTGGTCATCCCCACCCTGCTCTCCTGGCCCGGCTCCGCCGTCATCCACGACATCAAGGGCGAGAACTGGAACTTGACCGCCGGCTGGCGCTCGCGCTTCTCGCACTGCCTGCTGTTCAACCCGACCGATGCGAAATCGGCCGCCTACAACCCGCTTCTCGAAGTGCGGCGTGGCATGCACGAGGTGCGCGATGTACAAAACGTCGCCGATATCCTGGTCGATCCAGAAGGCGCGCTGGAGCGGCGCAATAATTGGGAAAAAACTTCCCACGCCCTGCTGGTCGGTGCGATCCTGCATGTACTCTACGCTAGCGACGACAAGACACTGCGCGGCGTCGCCAACTTCCTGTCAGATCCGGCCAGCCCCTTCGAGGTCACGCTGCACCGGATGATGACGACGCGGCACCTGGGAGAAACACCGCACCCGGTTGTCGCCTCCGCCGCACGCGAGGTGCTCAACAAGAGCGACAACGAGCGCTCGGGCGTGCTATCCACCGCGATGAGTTTCCTCGGTCTGTACCGCGACCCCACGGTGGCCGAAGTGACGTCGCGCTGCGACTGGCGCATCGCCGACCTGATCGACGCCGCTCATCCGGTATCGCTGTACCTGGTGGTACCGCCCTCGGACATCAGCCGCACCAAGCCGCTGATCCGCCTGATCCTCAACCAGATCGGCCGACGCCTGACCGAGTCGCTCGATGGATCGGATGGAGTTGCTCGCCGCCACGAGCTGCTGCTGATGCTGGACGAGTTTCCTGCGCTGGGACGGCTCGACTTCTTCGAGTCGGCGCTGGCCTTCATGGCAGGCTACGGACTGCGCGCCTTCCTGATCGCCCAGTCGCTCAACCAGATCGACAAGGCCTACGGCCAGAACCATTCCATCCTCGACAACTGCCATGTACGCATCACGTTCGCCACCAATGACGAACGCACCGCCAAGCGCATTTCGGAAGCCCTGGGCACCGCCACCGAATTGCGCGCACAGCGCAACTACGCGGGCCACCGGTTGGCACCGTGGCTTGGACACCTGATGGTGTCGCGCCAGGAAACTGCACGGCCACTGCTCACACCCGGCGAGGTGATGCAGTTGCCGCCCGACGACGAAGTGGTGATGGTGTCCGGCCACCCACCGATCAAGGCCCAGAAGATTCGCTACTACCTGGATGCGAATTTCAAGACGCGCATTCAGGCGCCGCCGCAATTGCTGCACGGGCACTATGCCGATGTCCCGGCACCACGGCCCGACGACTGGACCGGACTGGCGATCCCCGCCGCGCCGATTCCTGGTCTGGCTCTCCCCGCACACGGTGAAGCCATCGACGACGGCGGTCACCAGCAGCAGCCGGAACTGGCCGAAGTCGCGTTCATACCGGAACCCGAACACGCGGTGGACGATCTGGGCCTGCTCGATGACGACGACCTGCCGCTACCCCTGCCCGCGCAGCTCGATCCGCGCCTGCAACGCACCGCGCGGCTGGCCGCCCTCGACCCTGACGATGGAATTGCGCTATGAGCCGCACCCGTCTGAATCTCTTCATCGAACCCGAGCACGCCCGGCGGCTCGACGAGCTGGCGACCATGAAGGGCTTGTCCAAGTCCTCCATCATCGCCGCCGCGCTGGCCTCTTTCCTTTCGCCCGACTCCGGCGATCAGCGCGAAGCGGCTATCGCCAAGCGATTGGACAGGTTATCCCGACAACTCGACAAGCTGGAGCGCGACCAGAACATCCTGATCGAGACGTTGGCGCTGTACGTGCGCTATTTCCTGACCGTCAGCACACCGGTGCCGGAAGCGCATCAGGAAGCGGCACGCGCCCAGGGCCGCGCGCGCTTTGAGCAGTTCATCGAACAGCTCGGCCGGCACCTGCTGCGCGGACGCAGTCTAGTCAAGGATGTGGTCGAAGAAATCCAGCCCAATCAGAGCCAGTTCTTCGGCTTGCAGGAGAACGTCAACACCGTGTCGTCAACAGACGAACCGGGAGCACCCTCATGAGCAGCGCGCCACGCGATCAGGGCCTGTCGGCTTCGTTGGAGCGTCGCGTGCTCATGCTGCGCACGGCGATGGGGCCGGACATCGCCACGGCCTTGAACGATCCCGACGTGGTGGAAGTCATGCTGAATCCCGACGGTTTGCTGTGGGTGGACCGGCTGGGCAGCGGTCGCGAACCGCTGGGCACCCGCCTCACCCCGACCGATGGCGAACGCATCATCCGCCTGGTCGCAGCGCATGTGGGCGCCGAGGTGCATGCGGGCAAGCCGCTGTTGTCCGCCGAGCTGCCGGAGACCAGCGAACGTTTCGAGGGCGCGCTGCCACCGGTGACGCCGGGGCCGGTCTTCGCGCTGCGTAAGCGCGCGGTCGGTCTGATCCGGCTCGACGCCTACGTGGCCGACGGCATCCTGACCGAGGATCAGGCGGAATTCCTGCGCAATGCGGTGCGCGAACGCCAGAACATCCTCATCGCGGGCGGCACCAGCACCGGCAAGACCACGCTGGCGAACGCCCTGCTCGACGAGGTCGCCGCCACCGGCGACCGCGTGATCGTGCTCGAAGACACGGTGGAGCTGCAATGCACGGCACGCGACCACGTCCCGCTGCGCACGCGTGCCGGCGTCGTGACCATGGCTGAGCTGGTGCGCTCGACCCTACGGCTGCGGCCGGACCGCATTGTCGTGGGTGAAGTGCGCGGCGCCGAAGCGCTGGACCTGCTCAAGGCTTGGGGCACCGGCCATCCGGGCGGCATCGCCACCGTCCATGCCGGTTCCGCCGCAGGCGCGCTGCTGCGGCTGGAACAACTGATCCTCGAAGTCGCGGTGACGCCACCATGCGCGCTAATCGCGGAAGCGGTCAACGTCATCGTCTACCTCGCCGGCCGCGGCCGTGCGCGCCGCGTACAGGAAATCGCCTGCGTCACCAGCTTCGACAGCCGCGGTTACCAGCTCAGTAGCGAGTTGATGCATTTCACCCCATCCCTTTCCTCAACCACCGGAGAAATGGTATGGACGCCTCCCACCCCCGAGCGCTGAACACGACTTATCCAGCGAGCTGGGTCCCTCTGGTCATAGAGAGACCGCCGGTGCCCGGCGCCGTGGATAAGTCTGCGGCGGTAGATGGGTAAGGGGTGGACCCTCGCGGGCCGACGGCATCGAAGTGCCCAAAGTGGAAGAATCGAAATTCTTCACAGGCAAACCGGAGGGTCCGACATGAATCTTAGCAAAACGGTAGTTGGCGTGGATACGGCGAAGCGGGTGTTTCAACTGCACTGGATTGAACAGGAGACCGGAGAGATCGTGAGTGTGCAACTCAAGCGCGAGAAGTTCCTGGAACACTTTGCCAATCGGGCACCCTGCCTGATCGGCATGGAAGCGTGCGGCGGATCGCAGCACTGGGCCAGGAAACTCGCAGCGATGGGTCACCAGATCAAACTGATGCCGGCCAAAGCGGTTCGTCCCTTCGTGGGTGGCAACAAGAGTGACGCGCATGACGCTCGTGCCATCTGGACGGCGGTCCAGCAACCAAGCGTCAAAGCGGTCGCGGTCAAGACTGAAGAGCAACAGGCCATCTTGGCCCTGCACCGCATGCGCCAGCAGTTGGTGAAGTTCCGCACTGCGCAGATCAATGGGTTGAGGGGTCTGCTGACTGAATATGGCGAAGTCATGCCGCAGGGCAAGGCAGGCGTCAAGAAAGGCATTGCCGAAGCATTGCAGCGGCTGTCGGACCGACTGCCGGCGATGGTGATCGATACCCTGCGCGAGCAGTGGAATCGGATTGGCAAGTTGGATGAACAGATCGGTGAGATCGAGCGGCGACTGAAGGCTTGGCTTAAGGAAGACGTGGCCAGCAAGCACATCGCCGAGATTCCTGGGGTTGGATTGCTAACCGCCACGGCAGCGGTGGCGACGATGGGAGATGCCAGGGTGTTCAAGTCAGGGCGTGAGTTTGCCGCCTGGTTGGGCCTGGTGCCAAGGCAGACCGGCACGGGTGGTCGAATCCGACTGATGGGGATCAGCAAACGGGGTGACACCTACCTGCGCACACTGCTGATTCATGGCGCGCGGTCAGTGCTGACGCACGCCAAGGACCCGGCCCCATGGATTACTGAACTACGCCAACGCCGACCGCTGAATGTCGCGGTAGTGGCGCTGGCCAACAAGATGGCGCGCACGATCTGGGCTTTGCTAGCCCATGAGCGGACGTACCGACCAGGGTTTGTGAGTCAGCCCGCGTAGGGCTGGCGCACAACGTGTATCAACCACTTTGAAAGAAAGGAACGGCACGCCGTAAAGGTTGCAAAGGTACGAAAAAGTGTGATGGCAAACAGGTCAGACCGTGACCCACCAAGCCTGTATGACGGTAAGGACTTCGAGTCCTTTGGAGAAATGAGGCGTGGGTCAGCGGATTCCATCAGGGCCAGCGGGTTCCGACCTGCACAACAGGCCGGATATAAAACTGCAGCCTATCTGTCCCAATACACCAAAATCGTACTTGGCAAACGGGAGGCGTCCATATAAACCGTCATGACGACTTCATGCATTTCCGTAAAACCTGCCTTGCAGTTCGTAGCCCTCGCCGCTTTGCTGCTGGCCATCGCCGTTCCCGCGCACGCCGCAGGCTCGAACATGCCGTGGGAAGCGCCGTTGCAATCCGTGCTGGACTCGATCCAGGGGCCGGTGGCCCGCATCATTGCGGTGATCATCATCATTACCACCGGCTTGACGCTGGCGTTCGGCGACACCAGCGGTGGCTTCCGCAAGCTGGTGCAGATCGTGTTCGGT
>CAYUJV010000004.1:0-55834 GCA_964445085.1 uncultured Burkholderiales bacterium | reverse complement strand
CCGCGTGATGCGCCGCGCCATCCGTCATGGCTACAAGCTGGGCCAGAAGCAGCCCTTCTTCCACAAGCTCGTCGACGACCTGGCCAAGGCCATGGGCGCTGCCTATCCCGAGCTGGTCGTCGCGAAGGACAAAGTGGCCGGCGTGCTCAAGCAGGAAGAGGAGAAATTCGCCGAGACCCTGGAGCACGGCATGGGCGTGCTCGACAACGCCATGCGCGGCAGCGGCGGCGACCGCATCCTCGACGGCGAAACCGTGTTCCGCCTGTACGACACCTTCGGCTTCCCCCTCGACCTCACCGCCGACGTGGCGCGCGAGCGCGGCTTCACCGTGGACTTCGCCGGCTTCGAGAGCGCCATGGAGCTGCAGCGCGAGCGCGCCCGCGCCGCGAGCAAGTTCTCCATGGGGCAGATGGTCAAGTTCGAGGGCCAGCCGACCGAATTCCATGGCTACGAAACGCTGAACCTTTCCGGCCAGGTGCTGGCGATCTACAAGGAAGGCAGCCAGGTCAGCTCCATCCATGCCGGCGACGAAGCGGTGGTGGTGCTGGATCGCACGCCTTTCTACGCCGAATCCGGTGGCCAGGTCGGCGACCGCGGCCAGCTGGTCGCGGCCGGCGGCACCTTCCTGGTGGACGACACCCAGAAAATCCAGGCGGAGGTGTTCGGCCACAAGGGCCGGCTCAGCATCGGCACGCTGTCCGTGGGCGACAGCGTCGAGGCCCACGTCGACCCGGTCGCGCGTCAGCGCGCGGCCTGGAACCATTCCGCGACCCATCTCCTGCACGCGGCCCTGCGCAAGGTGCTGGGCAACCACGTCACGCAGAAGGGCTCCCTGGTGGACGCGCAGCGCACCCGCTTCGACTTCTCCCACCCGCAGCCGGTGACGGCGGAGGAAATCCAGCAGATCGAGGCCCTGGTGAACCAGGCCATCCGCGCCAACCACCCGGTGCACGTGCGCCTGATGAAATACGACGAAGCCATCAAGCATGGCGCCATGGCCCTGTTCGGCGAGAAATACGGCGACGAGGTGCGCGTGGTGGGCATGGGCGACTTCTCCACCGAGCTGTGCGGCGGCACCCATGTCAAGCGCAGCGGCGACATCGGCTTCTTCAAGATCGTGTCCGAGAGCGGCGTCGCCGCCGGCATCCGCCGCATCGAGGCGGTCACCGGCGAGGGCGCGCTGGAGTACGTGCAGAAACAGCAGGAGGCCCTGCTCGAAGCCGCCGGCGCGCTCAAGGCCCAGCCCCAGGAAGTGAACCAGAAGATCGCCCAGATGCTGGACAACGTGAAGGCGCTGGAGAAGGAGCTGGCACGCCTGAAGTCCAAGCTTGCCGCCTCCCAGGGCGACGACCTCGCCAGCAGCGCGGTCGTCGTGAAGGGCGTGAAGGTGCTGGCCGCCGAGATCGACGGCGCCGACGCGAAGGCCCTGCGCGAGACCCTGGACAAGCTCAAGGACAAGCTCAAGTCGGCGGCCATCGTGCTCGGCGCGCGCGAAGGCGACAAGGTGACCCTGATCGCCGGCGTGACCCCGGACCTCACGGCGAAACTGAAGGCGGGCGAGCTGGTGAACCACGTCGCGTCCCAATGCGGCGGCAAGGGCGGCGGCCGGCCGGACATGGCGCAGGCCGGGGGCACGCTGCCGGACAATCTGCCGAAGGCGCTTGGCAGCGTCGCGGAGTGGGTCGCAGGCAAGATGTAAGGCCTGGCGGTCGTCCCGCCCCTCGCTGTCGAGAGGCGTGTCCCAATGCGCTGGCACCGGCGTCGTTCTCGGCGCTAGGGCTCAGGCCGGGTCTGCTGGCGCGGACCCGGCCTTGTCATTTCTGCGCTGGCGTGGCCCGGCGCACGGGCGCCCGCGGCCGGCCGTCGCCGGCCCTAGCGGAAGCGGGCCAGCTCCGGATCGCTTTCCGGCTGCTGCGGCAGCCCGGTGATGGCGGGCAGCTCGGACAGCCGGGGGAGGCCGGCTTTCATCTGAACCGTTCCCGTGCTGTCCTGCCAGACGATCGCGGGCGTGCCGACGGCGCCGAATTTCTGCATGAGGGCAGCGTTGGCCTGCAGCATCTGCCGGGTGCCGGCGGCGGGCTTGGCCAGCGGCGCGATGCCTCCGGCGTGATTTTTCTCGTCGTAGTTCTGTTCATTGCTGCGGAAGGCGGCGGCGCTGTCCTTCGCCTCCATGATGGCCGCGGCTTTGCCGGCGGAACTGGCGGAAAGGTAGGCGACGGGGACCCAGCGCACTTCCAGTCCGGCTTTTTCGTAGGGCTGCAGGGCCTTCCAGGCCAGATGGCAGAACGGGCAATTGGGATCAAAGAATGCGTAGATGACGGACTTGGGTGTGCCCTGGCCGCGTTCCGCCACATAGGCCGATTGCTCCAGCTCGGGGAACAGGTGCGCAAGGTCCGGCTTCGGCGCATATTGCGCCAGGTACTGCGCCGTGAGGTTCCTGCCGCTTTCGTCGATCAGCTCGCCGGCGAGCAAGGTCTTGTTGTCCGGCGTCGTGTACACGACCATGTAGTGGCCCTGTTTCGAGAGCACCCAGCCCTTCAGGTTCGAGGCGGCATCGAAGGTCTTGACGACCGTGCCGCCGGCGCGGAGGACGGGTTCGAGTTGTTTCGGGTAATTGCTTGCGTGCGCACAGACGGCGGCGAGGGAGGCCATGGCCAGGGAGGCAATGGCGGTGAATGCGGGCAGCCGCGAACGTGACATTTTTCTTTCTCCGTTGAAATTGCGGGTGGGGTCAAGCCGGAGCACGTGAGCGATACTGTGCCTGGGGTGGGAGCGCCGCGGCGGGATTTAGGGAACCTCTGCAAAAGTACTGCGCAGCCCGTCTGGCCGCCTGCGATGCTCGCTGTACTCCCTTGTACAGGTGCGCTTCTCGGCGGCCAGCCGGGCTTGCTCGCTACCTTTTGCAGAGGTTCCTTAGTTTCATCCGCCGGCCGTGCAATCACAGGCCCTCGAATTCCCAGGCCAGCAGGAAGCCGCCGATCACCATCAGGAACAGGCCGGCGAGGAAGAAAATGTCGGCATATTTCTCGAGTTTATCGGCACGCGGCCAGGACCGCATGGACAGGTAGGACAGAAAGCAGCTGATCAGGAAGAACAGGCTGTTGATGGCGAGCAGGTTGTCGATGACGCTGCTGATGTGCCGCCGGGTCTCCGTCAGGCGCACGATGCTGATGATGGTGACGCAGACGCCGGTCATCGTCGCCGCGGTGGGCAGGATGTGATTGGCAATGCGGGGGCTGGGCTGGTTGTCTCCGGACATGTTTCGCTCTGCTTGCAACCGGGGTGGCGCGCGGCATGGTCCCGCGCCCTGGACAGCGGTAAGACCAGTGACGCCGGTTTTGGTTTTGTGCGGGGGCTGCCGGCGAAGCGAATCCCCCATCCGTGGCACGGTCTTGGCGGCGCTCCGGATTTGATCTGGATCAAGCGCATTTCGTCCGCAGGCATGCATAATGCGGGCCTATGGCCGATCAACTCCTGCAGATCGGGCAACCGGGTCGAAAGACACCGGCTTTTGCCCTGTTCAATCTGGGCTTTCGTCCCTTCTTCCTGTTTGCCGCGATCTTCTCCTTCGCGTCGATCCTGGTGTGGGGTGGCGTGTACGTCTATGGCTGGCACACGCCCCCCATGCGGGTGGCCGCCATGCAGTGGCATGCCCACGAGATGATCTTCGGCTATGCCATGGCGGTGGTCGCCGGCTTCCTGCTCACGGCCGTGCGCAACTGGACCAATATCCCGACACTGACCGGCGCCAGACTGGCGCTGCTGCTGCTGGCCTGGCTCGGCGCGCGGGTGTTGATGCTGGCGGCACCGGGCCAGGCCCTGCCCATTCTCGTGCTCGACGTCGGCTTCGATCTGGCGCTGGCCGTGGCGATTGCGATTCCGCTGCTGCGGGCGAAGCAGATGAAGCAGCTGGGCATCGTTTCCAAGATCGTCCTGCTGGGCCTCGCCAATGCCCTGTTCTATCTCGGCGCGCTCGGCCTGCTCGATCACGGCGTGCGCTGGGGCCTGTACTCCGGGCTGTACCTGATCCTCTCCCTGATCTTCGTCATGGCGCGGCGCGTGGTGCCGTTCTTCATCGAGCGCGGCGTAGGCTATCCCGTGCAGCTGACCAACCGCACCTGGGTGGACCGTTCCAGCCTGGTGTTGCTGCTCTTGTTCTGGATCGCGGACGTGTTCGTCGAATCCGCGCTGCTGGCCGGGCTGCTGGCAGCGGGGCTGTTCGTCGTGCATGTCGTCCGCCTGGCGGACTGGCACACGCCCGGCGTGTGGCGCAAGCCCCTGTTGTGGGTGCTGTTCCTGGGCTACGGCAGTGCGATCTTCGGCTTCCTGCTCAAGGCGCTGGCGCCGCTGGTGCCGCTCTCGCCCTATCTCGCGGTACACGCCTTCGCGGTCGGCGGCATCGGACTGATGACGGTGGGCATGATGGCGCGCGTGGCGCTGGGGCACACCGGGCGCAGCATCCAGGAGCCGCCGAAGGTGCTGGCGCCGATCTTCGGGCTGCTGGCGCTGGCGCTGGTGGCGCGGGTCGTGTTGCCGCTGTTCGCAACGGGGCACTACGTGCTGTGGATCGGCCTGTCCCAACTGCTGTGGCTTGCGGCCTTCGGGTGGTTCGCGCTGACCTACGCGCCGATCCTGATCCGGTCCCGCGTCGACGGCCAGCCCGGCTGATTGCGCTCCTGCGGGGGCGGCGCCGTTACGGCTTGCCGCTGCGTAAGGTTGCCTGGTTGAAGGCCTCGATGCAGCGGCGCAGGGATTCCCCGACTTTTTCCTTTTCCGTGACGACACAATCGCCGGCGCCAGTGCCGGCGGTGGTATTGGCAGGGCGGTTGGCAGCTTGGGCCGCGAGGTCGACGCCGGGCTGGCTGTCCCCGTTTGGCGCCGGGCTCGGTGCCGCAGGTTGAGCGGTGGGGGCCGGAATGATGGCGGGGCGCGCGCGCAGTTGCCGGTTTTCCTGTTCGAGCTGCAGTTTTGCGGCCTGGAGCGAGCGCAGCGCGCTGCTCTCGCCCGCCTGGCGTGCGTGCATCAACACGGCCGACGCGACCGCGCCCAGCGTGAGCAGCAGGAGCGCGGCGGCCGGCATCCACACGGTTTTGCGCATCGCGACCCGCAGGATGCGCTTGCCGAGCGCGCGGCGCGGCGGTGCCTCGGCCGGCGCGTCCCCGGTCGGGGGAGAGCGAAGATCCTGCTGCGTATCCGCGGCCGTTTCCATGGCTTCGGCCGGCGTTGCGTCTTCGGCAGCGTGCTCGGCGCTTGCGGCGGCCGCAGGCCTGCGCCAGAACATGGCGCGGGCGAAGACGCTCTGCAGGCGGGCGAGAAGGGTGTGCAAGGTCCGGTCCGGTGAAGCGGGCCGGTTGCGGGCCCGATGCCGTCAATTAGCGGCAAAACCGGGCCCGGCTTGAAGGCGCAAACCGGCGGCGGTCAGCGCGGCGCGGCGGCGGCCTGCTGGCTCCGGGCGAAATCGAGCATGCGCTGAATCGAGACTACCGCCTTCCGGCGCACCTGCTCGTCGATGCGGACCTCGTTGGCGCCGGTGGCGAGCACGTGCTCCAGCTTGTCCAGCGTGTTCATCGCCATCCACGGGCAGTGGGCGCAGCTGACGCAGGTGGCGCCGCTGCCGCCGCTGGGGGCCTCGATGAACACCTTGCCCGGCGCCGCCTCGCGCATCTTGTGGAAGATGCCGTTGTCGGTGGCGACGATGAATTCGGGGTTGGGCAATTCGCGCGCCGCCTTGATCAGGCCGGTGGTGGAGCCGACCACGTCGGCCAGGGCCACCACGCCTTCCGGCGACTCCGGATGCACCAGCACCGCGGCCTGGGGATGCTTCCGCTTCATGTCGGCCAGCAGGGTGGCCTTGAACTCGTTGTGCACGATGCACGACCCCTGCCACACCACCATGTCCGCGCCGGTGACCTGCTGCACGTAGCGGCCCAGGTGCCTGTCCGGGGCCCACAGGATCTTTTTGCCCTGCTGGTGCAGGTGCGCGACGACCTTGACCGCGATGGAGGAGGTGACCACCCAGTCGGCCCGCGCCTTCACCGCCGCGCTGGTGTTGGCGTAGACGACCACGGTGCGATCCGGGTGCTGGTCGCAGAAGGCCGCGAATTTGTCGGCCGGGCACTCCTCGTCCAGGGAGCAGGTGGCCTCGCGGTCCAGCACCAGCACGCGCTTTTCCGGGTTGAGAATCTTCGCGGTCTCGCCCATGAAGCGCACGCCGGCGACGATCAGGGTTTGCGCCGGGTGCTCGTGGCCGAAGCGCGCCATGTCGAGGGAGTCGGAGACGTAGCCGCCGGTCTCGTCGGCCAGGGTCTGCAGCTCCGGCGCCGTGTAGTAGTGGGCGACCAGCACGGCATTCTGCTCGACGAGCATGCGCTTGATGTGGTCGATCTGTTCCTGCCGGCTGCGCGATGCGGCAGCGGTGGCGATGGGAAGGGTGAGTGCCTGTTGCATGGTCTCGTCTCGCTTCGGTTCGTTCAGCGAATGATTTCCACCCGGCCGGGGTGCTTGTTGCGGAACAGCTTGGCCGGCCGGTGGCTGCCGTTGCGGCGTTCGCCGCCGGTTTCCTCGATCAGGTTGCGGCCCAGGATCCACTTGCGGAAATTGCGCTTGTCGATGGGCTCCGCACGGATGATTTCGTACACCTCCTGCAGCTCGCCCAGAGTGAACTGCTTGGGCAGGAACTGGAAGGCAATGGTCGAATACTCCAGCTTCGCCACCAGGCGCTCGCGCGCCTTCTCGACGATCTCCTGGTGGTCGAAGGCCAGCGCCGGCAGCGCGTCGAGCGCGAACCAGGCCGCTGCGGTGGCGTCCGAATCCGGCTCGAGGGTGAGGTTCTCCGACGGTGCGAGCCCGTAATAGGCCACGGAAATCACCCGCTCCCGCGGGTCGCGGCCGGGCTTGCCGAAGGTGTAGAGCTGCTCCAGATAGACGTTGCCGATGCCCGTCTCCTCCTTCAGCTCGCGCAGGGCGCAGGCGGCGAGATCCTCGTCCATGTCGATGAAGCCCCCGGGCAGGGCCCACTGGCCCTGGAACGGCGGATTGCGCCGCCGGATCAGCAGCAGCTGCAGCTTCTGCTCGCGGATGGTGAACAGCACCACGTCGGTGGTCACCGCCGGATGGGGGTAGCGATAGCAGAATTCAGTGGCAGCCATGAAGATGACACCCGTATGAACAAAGTGTAAAACGGACACTAACGATAGTGTAATTGCAACACTATGTCAAGGCTTTCCTGCGACGGGAGACTGGGGATTAGTTGTACTTGCGCACCAGCCCGACGACGACGCCGTAGATTTCCAGGCTGCCGTTGGGACGGATGGGGGCGTAGGCCGGGTTGGCGGGCTTCAGCACGAAGCCGCTCTTGTCCCGTTCCAGATACTTGAGGGTGAATTCATTGTCGACGATGGCGACCACGATCTCGCCGATGTTCGCGGACTGCCTGCGCTCGACCACCACGATGTCGCCCTCCTGGATGCCGGCGTCGATCATGGAGTCGCCCTTGACGCTGATGAGCACGGTGCGCGAAGGGCGTTCGATCAGGTATTCGTCGAGGGTGAGCGCAGCGTCGGAGCTGTCGCCGGCCGGGTGGGGGATGCCGGCGCGCACGCTTTCGGCCAGGGGGCGCTCGAAGAAGCGCGCCGTGGGCTTCAGGCGCTTGTCCGGCGCGGACTCGATGAAGCCCGCCAGCTTGAGCCGCGCCACCAGCGCCGCCACCGACGACTTCGAGCGCAGGCCGAGCAGCTCGCCCATGGTGGCATAGGCGGGCAGCACCCGGTGGGCGGCATAGAAGTCCTGGAGTTTGTGCAGGTAGTCACGATCGTCCGACATGCGCTGCATCTTAGCGAACGAACGTTCGATCGGTCAAGCCGGCACCCGCCGCCCGCATGGGCGCCCCGCGCCGGCCCATCCAAGGCCGGAACAAACAGTGGTATATTGGCGGCACCTCGGCCGCCTTCCTCCTGCGCTGGCCCAGCGCCCCGCTGCCGGTCAGGCGATGCGGGAGGGCGAAGCCGGATATTCATAACTACAAAAGGATGGAGACAGCCATGCCCGTCGAAGCGACCACGGTAATTCTCGCACTTGCAATCATCGTCATGCTCTACTGCCTGTGGCTGGTGCTGACCCTCAAGGGCAAGGTGCCGGGCGGGGTCGTCGGATCGAGCTGGCGCACGCTGACCATGCTGGTCGTGCTGTTTGCCTGCGGCTATGTCGCCCTGCCGTTCTTCGGCGATTTGCCCGAATCCACGATGCGCATGGTCGTGGCGATGATCTTCCTGTTCGGCGCCTTCTACGTGGCCATTACCATCCGCCTGATCTACAAGATCATCGAAGAATTGTCCGCCTGACAGAGGGGTGAGCCATGGATGCGCGCCTGGTCTTTGCTCGCACTGCCAAGGGCGAGGAGGAGTTCCAGCATCGAACCTACCACCTCAACCAGCTTCTGCGGCGCGTGCTGATCCTGATCGACGGCAAGTCCCCGGTGTCGGCCCTGATCGAGCGGGGCGTGGGCGTCTCCGACGTGCCGACCGCCCTGCAGATCCTGGCCGAGGAAGGCTTCATCCGCACCACCGAGGAGGCGACCCGCAGCGGGACCGGGGTGGGCGACCCCAAGACCGAACTGGTCGCCCTCGCGCGCGCGCTGCTGGGGGAAGCGGGTGCGAAGGTGGTGAAGAAGATCGAAGAATCGGGCAATTCGCCTGATGCGCTGTCGCAAACCGTCGATGCCTGCCGCAAGCTGATCAAGCTCTTCATCGACGAGTCCAAGGCGGACGAGTTCGCCCGCCGCGCCAAGGAAATCCTGTTCGCCGCGGGTCGCGGTAGCTGAAGCCGCCCCTCGGGCGCCGTTCCCGGAACGAACGGCGCCGCGCATCCGTCCCCTGCAAGAAGCCTCTTGGCCGTGCCCAAGAAAATGGCACGGATCATGCTTGGTTAAATATCGCTAATTACAAATAGTACATCAATACCAATTTGTGTTAGCCTTTCGTCGCCTTGCGGCGTTGCAGCCCACTGATTCGAGGGCTTTTTCGCTGTGCGGGACCCGATGGAGGAAGGGGCGGGCCGGACGGCTTGGCTCGGGTCGAGACAACTTTAAGGAGAATTTAACATGGATGTCGAAATCACAACACTCGTTACCGCGATGGCCATCATCGTCATGCTCTACTGCCTGTGGCTCGTCCTGACGCTCAAGGCCAAGGTGCCGGGCGGCGTGGTCGGCAAGCGCTGGCGCTTCCTGAGCGCGATGGTTGGATTCTTCGCGCTCGGCTACGTCGCCATTCCGTTCTTCGGCGAACTGCCCGAGGCGACCATGCGCATGGTCGTGGCGTCGATCTTCTTCTTCGGTTCCCTGTACGTGGCGATCACCATCAAGCTGATCTACACCGTCATCGAAGAGCTCACGGCCTGATCATGGACGCGATCATGGATTCCCGACTGGTCTTTGTTCGCACTTCCAAGGGTGAGGAGGAGTTCCAGCACCGCAGCCACCGCCTGGCGCAGGCACTGCGCATGGTGCTGATCATGATCGATGGCAAGTCGCCCGTGTCGCGCCTGGTGGAGAAGGGCGGCGCGCTGACCGACGTGCCCACGGCGCTGAACCTGCTGGCCGAGGAAGGATTCATCAGCACGGCGGAAGAAGCCGGGCGCCGCGGCATGGGGGTCGGCGACCCCAAGGCGGAAATGATCGCGCTCGCGCGCACGCTGCTGGGCGCCCAGAGCGCCAAGGTGGTGAAGAAGATCGAGGAAGCGGGCAACTCACCCGACGCCCTGGGTCAGGCCGCCGATGCCTGCCGCAAGCTGATCAAGCTCTTCATCGACGACGCCAAGGCGGAAGAATTCGCGCGGCGCGCCAAGGAAATCCTGTTCGCCAGCACCCGCAGCGGCGGCTGAGCCGCCGTTCAGGCGGCCTTGACGTTGGTGCGGTTGCGCCCCGCCCGCTTGGCATCGAGCAGGGCCTGATCGGCCCGTGACAGGGCGGCGTTTTCCGACTGGTCGTGGCGGTTGTACTCGGACAGCCCGCCGCTCCAGGACAGGGTATGGGTCACGCCCGGCGCCAGCTCGAGGGTGGCGGGCAGGCTCTGGCGCAGACGTTCCGCCAGTTCCGCCGCGCGCTTGAGCGGCGTGTTGGGGAACAGCACGCAGAACTCGTCGCCCCCCAGGCGCGCGACGAAATCGCTGGAGCGCAGGCGCTCCTTCAGCACGCGCCCGAACTGCACGATCAGCTGGTCGCCGGCGTCGTGGCCATAGGTGTCGTTGACGCGCTTGAAGTCGTCGATGTCCAGGATCAGCAGGCTGTGCGCCCAGCCTTCCTGCACCTGCCGGAACACCTCCTGCTGCTTGGCTTCGAAGCTTCTGCGGTTGTGGACCTGGGACAGATGGTCGATCCCGGCCGAGGCCACGACCGCCATGTGCTTGCCGACCATCAGCCGCCCGAGCTTGTACATGATCTGGTACGCCGGCTCGACTTCCTGCGTCTGCACCGCGTAGCTCTTGCGCATGCGGTTGTGGGTGAGATCCGAGAACAGCCGGGTCAGGGCGGCCAAGTCGTCCTGCAGCGCGCGGTTCGCATAGTAATAGAGCATCGCCATGCCCGCCGCCAGGATCAGCAACACCCCTGCCCAGACCGACACGAACGCGATGCGCGGGTCGGCGAGGAGCCCCAGGGGGGGCGGCTCCGCCCAGGACGCCAGGCGCCACGGTGTGCCGGAAATCTCGGTGTAGCGCGGCGTCCCACCGGCCTTCAGATTTTCGTCACCATGCTTGAGCAGCGTCTCGTATTTCCCGTCATTGCTCTGCTGCAGCTCGGTGTAGCCGTCCATCAGCGGTGAGCCGGCGAACAGTTGCTGGATGTCCGCGAGGTCGCGCGCGAGCAGGACGTAGCCCAGCAGGTGGTTGTTCGCGGGGTCGCGCACGGGGGCGCTGAAACGGACGCTCAGGCGCTCCACCATCATGGCATCGGTGGCATCGGGCCGGTTGCGCAGGCGCGCGAGCAGCGTCTGTTCCGCGGCGCTCAGGCTGCCGGGGATGGGGCTGCGCCCGCTGGCCTGGTCCTCGGTCAGGATCTGGATTTCCTCCAACGCCGGATACAGGCCGCGCAGGGTTGCGGTGAGGGTCTGGCGCTCGGCGTCGGTGCCCTGGGCGAGCGCCTGCACCGTCAGGCTGGACTGAGCGATGGCGCGCGCATCGGCGCGCACGCGGATCGGCAGGCTTTCCAGCTGGTTGGCGAGGACGGACAGCGCATAGGGCGGCGGCACGCTGCGCTGGTACTGCTGGTGCAGCGAGACCGCCGCATACAGCAGAAAGCTCGCCGCGGAAACGACGAGCGCAAGGAGGAAGAAGCCGACCAGAAACAGTCGGGCGATGGATGGCTTCATGATGCCAAAAACCCACTCCGCCAGGAGTCGGAGTGCCGTGGCTGTTCCGACCCGCGTCTTATGGTGCGGCTCCGCTTGCGTGGGGCCGCGTTCTTATTTAACCAATCATGACAGCACTCGCCAGCAGAATTCGTGCCAACCGCCAAGGCGTGACCAAAGGCGAGAAGCGGCAACCCACTGGGGTTGGCTACGTAAATTTTTTCGACAGCCGGCGCGTCAGTGCTTGCCGGTGCTGCCGAAGCCGCCTGCCCCCCGGCTGCTCGCGTCGAAATCATCGACGATGTTGAAGCCGACGCGCGCCACCGGCACGATGACCAGCTGCGCGATCCGCTCCATCGGGTTCAACGTGAATGCCTGCTTGCTCCGATTCCAGCACGACACGAACAACTGTCCCTGATAGTCGGAGTCGATGAGTCCGACCAGGTTGCCGAGAACGATGCCGTGTTTGTGGCCGAGACCCGAACGCGGCAGGATCACGCCCGCGTACTGCGGGTTCGCGATATGGATGGCCATGCCGGTGGGGATCAGTTCGGTGGCGCCCGGCTCCAGGGTGATGGGGGCGTCGATGCAGGCGCGCAGGTCCAGGCCTGCGGAGCCGGGGGTGGCGTAGGCCGGGAGCATGTCCTTGACTCGTGGGTCGAGGATCTTGATGTCTATGGTGTCCATCCGGGGGGTGTCCGTCCGGGCTCAAGCGTTGTGATTGTTATCGAGCGCCGGTGCGGGCTGCAGCGGCCTCGTGCAGGCTCAATTATGCCCGGGCCGGACCGCCAGTGGAATGCCGCGGGGCGGCAATCAGGCGGCAGGATGCGTAGTCGAGTACAGGGCGGCGATGTGTCGGATGAGCTGGCGCGCGAGGACGATCTTCGGTCCGCGCGCGAGGGCGTGCACGCCATTGTCGTCGAACAGCGTGAGCTGCGACTCATCGGTGCCCAGCGCCTCCTGCACCAGGTTCGCCGCCAGCAGGGGAAGATTCTTCCTGCGGCGCTTCATCTCCGCGAACTCGTGCAGGTTCTCGCTTTCCGCGGCGAAGCCGACGCAGAACGGCGGATTTGGCCGGCTGACGACATTGGCCACGATGTCCGGATTCGGCGCGAGCTCCAGCGTGAGGATGTGCGCGTCCTTCTTGATCTTCTGCTCCGACGGGTTGAGCACGTAGTAGTCGGCCACCGCGGCCACGCCGATGAAGATGTCCGCCTCATCCACCTCGGCGTTGACGGCATTGAGCATCTGCTGCGCGCTGGTGACCTGCACCACCTTCGCGTTGCGCGGCGGCTTTAGGGCGGTGGGGCCGCTGATCAGCGTGACCTGAGCCCCTGCTTCCAGCGCGGCGCGGACGACGGCATAGCCCATCTTGCCCGACGACAGGTTGGTGATGCCGCGCACCGCATCGATCGCTTCGAAGGTGGGGCCCGCCGTGACCAGCACGCGCCTGCCGGCGAGCAGCTTCGGTTGAAAGAATGCCTCGAGCTCCTCCAGCAGTTCCTCCGGCTCGAGCATGCGGCCCATGCCGACTTCGCCGCAGGCCTGCTCGCCGCTGGCCGGGCCGAGCACCGTGATGCCGTCGCGCCGGACTTGCTCGACGTTGCGCCGGGTGGCGGGGTTCTCCCACATCTGTCGATTCATCGCCGGCGCCACCAGCAGCGGGCATTCGCGCGCCAGGCACAGGGTGGAGAGCAGGTCGCCGGCGTGGCCCTGGGCGAGCCTGGCGAGGAAGTCGGCGCTGGCCGGGGCCACCAGCAGCGCATCGGCATCGCGGGTGAATTCGATGTGCGCCATGCCGTTGTCGATGCGCGCATCCCACAGGCTGGTGAACACCGGCTTGCCCGACAGCGCCTGCAGGGTCACCGGCGTGATGAACTGGGTCGCCGCCTCGGTCATCACCACCTGCACGTCCATGTGGCGCCTCACCATCAGCCGCACCAGCTCGGCGGCCTTGTAGGCGGCGATGCCGCCGGTGATGCCCAGCAATATGCGCTTGGAATCGAAATCGGACATAATGCGCGCATTTTACGGAACATTTGACGGGATGGCGATGCATCATGGCGATCACTGACTGGCCCGCCTCGGAACGTCCGCGGGAACGCCTGATCGGGCAGGGCGCGCACGCGCTCTCGGACGCGGAGCTGCTGGCGATCTTTCTGCGCACCGGCATGAATGGCAAGAGCGCGGTGGACCTCGCGCGCGAGCTGCTGACGCGCTTCGGCGGCTTGAACCCGCTGTTCCACGCGACCCTGGACGAATTCTGCGCGGTGCCCGGCATGGGTCCGGCGAAATACGCGCAGATGCAGGCCGTGATGGAGATGGCGCGGCGCGCCCTGGATGAGCGAGTCGCGCGCGAAGACGTGCTCGGTTCGCCCCAGGCGGTGCGGGATTATCTGCGCCTCAAGCTGCAGGGGCGCGAGCACGAGGTCTTCGTCGCCGTGTTCCTGGACACCCAGAACCGGGTGATCGTGCTGGAGGAACTGTTCCGCGGCTCGCTCAAGGAAACCAGCGTCTATCCGCGCGAGGTGGTCAAGCGCGCCTTGCACCACAACGCCGCCGGCGTCATCCTCGCCCATAATCACCCATCCGGCGTTGCCGAGCCCAGCCGCGCCGACGAGGCGCTCACGCGCGCGCTCAAGGAGGCCCTGGCCCTGGTGGACGTGCGGGTGCTGGACCATTTCATCGTCGCCGCCGGCGCCGGCGTGTCCTTTGCGGAACGCGGCCTGCTCTGAGCCGGGGCGCGGCCCTTCAGGATCGGCTGCAGCTGTCGTTATCGGCTAGGGGGCCTCGCCCCACCGGCGCCGCGGGGAATCCACGGCGCCATTCCCCGACCGACCCGAAAGGCACCTACGCCCACCTATGGACCAATCAATGCCCATCGCGCCCCCCGATCTGCTGTCGGCGCGCATTCTGGTGGTGGACGACCAGCCGGCGAACGTGACCTTGCTGGAGCGGGTGCTTGCCCTGGAGGGCTACCGCAACGTCGAGTCGTTCACCGACCCGCGCGAGGTCGGCGCGGCCTATGCGGCGCGCCGCCATGACCTCATCCTGCTCGACCTGAACATGCCCCATCTGGACGGGTTCCAGCTGATGGCGCAATTGAAGACGCTGGAGCCGGACGGCTATGTGCCGATTCTGGTGCTGACGGCCCAGGCGGATCGGGCGACGCGCCTCAAGGCGCTGTCGATGGGCGCGCGCGATTTTCTGACCAAGCCCTTCGACCGGCTCGAAGTGGTCAACCGCATTCGCAACATGCTGGAGATCCGCCTGCTGCACAACCAGATCCGGGACCAGAACCGGCTGCTGGAGGAGCGCGTGCGCGAACGGACGCGCGAGCTCTCCGATACCCGGCTCGAGATCATCCGTCGCCTCGGGCGCGCCGCGGAATACCGCGACAACGAGACCGGGCTGCACATCATCCGCATGAGCAAGTATTCGGCGCTGCTGGCACAGGCCGCCGGCGTGAGCGCCGACGAAGCCGAAATGCTGCTCAACGCGAGCCCGATGCACGACATCGGGAAGATCGGCATCCCCGACCGCATTCTGCTCAAGCCGGGAAAATTCGAGCCGGACGAGTGGGACGTGATGAAGACCCACACCACCATCGGTGCGGAACTGCTGGCGGGGCACGATTCGCCACTGATGCAGATGGCGAGCGTGATTGCGCTCACGCATCATGAGCGCTGGGACGGCTCGGGCTACCCGCGCGGGCTGGCGGGCGAGGCGATTCCGCTGATGGGTCGCATTGTCGCCGTCTGCGACGTGTTCGACGCGCTGACTTCGGAGCGTCCCTACAAGCACGCCTGGAGCATCGCGGAGGCGCGCGCCCATCTGGCGGAAAACGCCGGCAGGCACTTCGATCCGGCGCTGGTGAAGCGCTTCGACGAAATCTTCCCGGAGATCCTGCGCATCCGGGAGCAATATCCGGAGCCCGGCGCCTAGGCGCCGCTGTTATTGGACGGCGTGGTCGATGCTGACCGCCACGCCGGTCGCGCCGACCTTCACCGGCTTGCTCGTCCCTTCCAAATCGCCCGGCTGCGGCATGGCGTTGCCGCTCTTGCTGATGCGCGCGCCGATGACGACCTCGGGGAAGTTCGAGAGTTTCATCTGGGGCGACATCGCCATGGAGTCGTCGAGGCTGAATTTGACCGGCAGATCCTTCGCCTGCAGGCGCAGGATCGCCAGCGGCATGCGCGGACCTTCGGCCGCGCGCGCAAAGACGAACAAGGTGTCGCCGGGCTGCACCTGCGATTCGAGCTGCGGACTGAGGCGCACGGTGCCGGAGACGCTGGCGCCCTTGCCGGCGGGCGCGGCCGGCGTCGCCGGCGCGCCTGCTTGCTGGCCGATCTCGGCCAGGCGTTCGCGCACGGCCGCCGCATCTTCCGATTCCGGCGGCAGCAGCTGCAGCAGCTTGTTCCAGTGGGCCGCGGCCGCCTTCGCGTCTCCCCTTTCGGTCGCGGCAAATCCGGACAGATACAGGGCCTTGGCGTTGTTCGGGTCGACCTTGAGCGCCGCCTCCAGCAACTGCGTCGGCTTGCCCTTCAGCGTCTGACCCTGGGCCATGGCCAGCGCGTCGGCGTAATCGGCCAGAAGCTGGGCGTCGTTCGGCGTGAGGGCGGCGGCCTTGTCCAGGGCACGCACCGCATCCGGGTAGCGCTCCAGCGCCAGGTAGGCCTTGCCCAGCATCTTCCAGCCGGTGGCGTCGGTCGGCTGTTCCGCCAGATGCTGCTCGAGCTTCGGCAGCATCTGCTCCACCTGCTGCATCTGCGCCAGCGTGGGGCTGCTGGGCATGTCGAGGGCAGCCGGGGTGCCGAGTTTCCAGTACATCACGCCGGCCATGACCGGGATCAGCAGGGCGACCGCGATGGCGGGCCAGCGCGCGGGCGCGCCCATGGGCGCGGCCGGCTGCAAGGCCACGTCCTGCAGCAGGCGCCGCTCCAGTTCGTGCCGCGCCTGCTCGAACTGTTCCTGCGACAGTGTGCCGTTGTCCAGGTCGTTCTGCAGCTCCGCGAGCTGGTCCTGATAGATCGCGACGTTGGCGCTGTCGTGGGCCGGTGCCTGGGCGGATGGGCGCGAACGCAGCAGCGGCAGCGCCGCAAACAGAATGGCGACCAGCGTCATGCCGGCGGCGAGGGTGATGAACAGGGTCATGACTTGTCGCTATCGAGTAGGGATTTCACGCGCGCCGCTTCCTCGGCGCTCAGCGCCTCCTCGGGCAGGCTGCGGCGCCGCCGCTGCAGGAAATAGACGAAGGCGGCGATGCCGCCGGCGAGCAGCAGGAAGGGACCGAACCAGAGCAGCCAGGTGGTCGATTTCACCGGCGGCCGGTAGAGCACGAAGTCGCCATAGCGGTGCACGAGATAGGCCTTGATCTGTTCGTCGGTCATGCCCTCGCGCATCTTCTCCCGGACCTCGCGGCGCAGATCCTGCGCCAGGTCGGCCTGGGAGTCGGCCAGGGTTTCGTTCTGGCAGACGAGGCAGCGCAATTCCTTGGTCAGCTTCTCCATGCGCGCTTCCAGTGCGGGATCGGCGGCCAGCGGCGCCGCTTCATTGGCATGGGCCGACGGCGCCAGCGCCGCGAGCAGCAGGCCGAGCCAGAGGAATCGCTTCATTGCGACAGCTCCTTCACCTTGGGCAGGATCTTCTGCTGCAGGATCTCCGGCGTGACCGGGCCGATCTGCTTCATGCGGATGATGCCGGCCTTGTCGATGACATAGGTCTCGGGCACGCCGTAGACGCCGTAGTCGATGCCCACGCGGCCATCGGCGTCGGTGATGCTGAGCGTGTACGGATCGCCGAACTGGGCCAGCCAGCGCAGCGCATCCGGGTTCTGATCCTTGTAGTTCAAACCGACGATGGGCACGGTGTGGGTCTTCGCCAGTTCCACCAGCACCGGGTGCTCCTCGCGGCACGACACGCACCAGGACGCCCAGACGTTGAGCAGCCAGACCTGGCCGCGCATGTCGGCCGGGGAGAAGGTCTTGTCGGTCTCATGCAGCCGCGGCAGCGTGAAGGCCGGCGCCGGCTTGTCGATGAGCGGAGAGGGCACTTCGCGCGGATCGCGCCCCAGGCCGACCCACAGGAACGCGACGAGGACGACGAAGATGACCAGGGGAATGAGAAAGCGGGCCATCAGGCGGTGCTCCCGGATTTGCGGTTGTGAATCCGGTAGCGCCGGTCGGACAAGGCGAGCAGGCCGCCGATCGCCATCATGACCGCGCCGCCCCAGATCCAGTCGACGAACGGCTTGTGATAGACGCGCACCGCCCAGGCGCCGTCCGGCAGCTGCTCGCCCAGCGAAACGTACAGGTCACGGGTGAGGCCGCTGTCGATGGCGGCCTCGGTCATCGGCATGCTCGAGGCGTTGTACACGCGCTTCTCCGGGTGCAGGACGGTGACCGGCCTGCCGTCGCGGGTGACGTCGATGGTGCCGCGGAAGGCCTGGTAATTGGGGCCGGTATGCGGCCCCACGCCATTGAAGGTGAAGACATAGCCGCCGATGGTGACGGTGTCGCCGATGTTCATCTTCACGTCGCGCTCGGTTTCGTAGCCCTTCACGATGGTCACGCCGATGATGAACGCGGCCACGCCGAGGTGGGCCAGATGCATGCCCCAGAAGCTGAGCGGCGGCCGGGAGGCGCTATGGCGCAGGCGCGTCCACACCGCGTACACGACGGTGGCGATCACCCAGAATGCGAGCAGCAGGCCGAGCGCGATGAGCGGCGTCCATTTGCCGAGGGTGAGCGGCAGCAGCAGCGCCGTCACCAGCGCGATGCCGAAGGCCCATTTCAGGCGGGTGACGAGGTCCGGCAGCTTCTGTTCCTTCCAGCGCGCGATGGGGCCGATACCCATGAGGAAGATGGCCGGCGCCATCAGCGGCAGGAACACCGTGTCGAAATAGGGCGGGCCGACCGAGATCTTGCCCAGGCCCAGGGCATCCACGAACAGCGGATACAGCGTGCCCAGCAGCACCGCGCCCGCCGCCACCAGCAGCAGCACGTTGTTGGCGAGCAACATGGTCTCGCGCGAGACGAGGGCGAACTTGCCGCCGAGGCCGACCTTGGGCGCGCGCCAGGCGAACAGCACGAGCGACACGCCGATCACGATGGCGAGGAAGATCAGGATGAAGATGCCGCGCCGCGGGTCGGTGGCGAAGGCGTGCACCGAGGTCAGCACGCCCGAGCGCACGAGGAAGGTGCCGAGGAGCGACAGCGAGAACGCCATGATCGCCAGCAGCACGGTCCAGCTCTTGAACGTCCCGCGCTTCTCCGTCACCGCGAGGGAGTGGATCAGCGCGGTGCCCACCAGCCACGGCATGAAGGAGGCGTTTTCCACCGGATCCCAGAACCACCAGCCGCCCCAGCCCAGTTCGTAGTAGGCCCAGCCGCTGCCCAGAGCGATGCCCAGGGTCAGGAACATCCAGGCCGCCGTGGTCCAGGGCCGCGACCAGCGCGCCCAGGCTGCGTCCAGCTTGCCGGAGATCAGGGCAGACAGCGCGAAGGCGAAGGCGATGCAGAAGCCGACATAGCCGGTGTAGAGCATCGGCGGATGGAACACCATGCCCGGATCCTGCAGCAGCGGATTCAGGTCGCGGCCTTCGGCGACGGCCGGCAGCAGGCGCTCGAACGGGTCGGACACGAACAGGATGAACAGCAGGAAGCCGACGCTCACCAAGCCCATCACGCCCAGCACGCGCGCCACCAGATCATCCGGCAGGTGGCGCGAGAAGAAGGTCACGGCCACGGTCCAGATGGCGAGCATGAAGGTCCACAGCAGCATGGAGCCCTCGTGGCCGCCCCACACCGCCGCGAAGCGGTAATGGGCCGGCAGCTGGGTGTTGGAGTTGCTGGCGACATAGGCCACGGAAAAATCGTTGGCCAGGAAGGAGTAGGCGAGGCAGGCGAAGGCGATGGCGACGAACAGGAATTGTCCCCGTGCCGCCGGCCGCGCCACCGCGATGAAGTTGGGGGTGTTGCGCGCGGCGCCGATGAGCGGCAGGGTGCCCTGCACCAGGGCGAGGGCGAGCGCGAGAATCAGCGCAAAGTGACCGAGTTCAGGAATCATGAGTGAAGGTGCCCTGGGACTTATTGCTGAAGGGTGTTGCCAGTTTCTTGCGCCGTCTGCGTGGCGTCGGCGACGGCCTGCGCCGGAATGACCTGCCTGGTGTTCATTGGGTCACCAACGTCTTCTGGGCCTCTTGGGCTTGTTTCAAGGCATCGGCGGCCTCGGGGGGCATGTAGTTTTCATCGTGCTTGGCGAGCACCTGGTCCGCCACGAACTGGCCATCCTGGCCGAGCTTGCCCTGCACCACTGCGCCTTTGCCTTCCTTGAACAGGTCGGGCAGGATGCCCTTGTAGCTGACCGGGATTTTGTTCACGGTGTCGGTGATGACGAAGCGCACGGTCAGCCCGTCCGGGTCGCGCTTGATGCTGTCCTTCTCCACCATGCCGCCGACGCGGAAGGTGCGCTCCACCGGCGCTTCCTTGTTGACGACCTGGGTGGGGGTGAAGAAGAACACCAGATTGCTGTTGAAGGCCTTGAGCACCAGCGCGGTCGCCACGCCCAGCAGGGCGAGGCCGCCGATGATCAATGCAAATTTCTTGTGTCTCGGTTTCATTGGGCAGGTTTCCGGTTGAGTCTGAGCATCTGAGTCATTTGCCGGAGCAAAGTTCGCCGGCGCTGGCGCAGCAGCAGCAGCTCCGCCACGATGCACAGCACGGTCACGCCATAGCTGCCCCAGACGTAGAGTCCGTAGCCGCCCATGTGCCAGAAATTCGACCAGCTGCCCCAGTTCATGGTTTGCGCTCCAAAAGTTCCTGCACCCAGGCGCTGTTCTTTTCGCGTTCGAGCATGATGATGCGGACGCGCGCGAGGGCCGCGGCAATGGCGTACATCCAGGAAGCGAGAGCCATGATGAGCATGCCGAGGAGCATGGTCTTGGCCATGCTCGGCGCCTGGGTAAGGCTGACGGAAGCGCCCTGGTGCAGGGTGTTCCACCATTTTACCGAAAAATAGATGATGGGGACGTTCACCGCGCCCACCAGGGCGAGGATGGCACCGGCTTTGTCGGCGCGGCGCGGGTCGTCGATGGCGGCGGTGAGCGACATGTAGCCGATGTACAGGAAGAGCAGGATCAGCTCGGAGGTCAGGCGCGCGTCCCACACCCACCAGGTGCCCCAGGTCGGCTTGCCCCACAGCGCCCCGGTCCACAGCGCGACGAAGGTGAACATGGCGCCGGTGGGCGCGAGCGCCTGCGCCATCATGGACGACAGCCTAGTGTTGAGGATGAAGCCGAGCCCCGCCCAGCCTGCCATGATCAGATAAATGAACATGGACATCCACGCCGCCGGCACGTGGATGAAGATCACGCGGTAGGCGTCGCCCTGGGTGGCGTCGGTGGGCGCCACGAAGAAGCTGATGTAGAGCCCGACGATGCAGAGGATCGCGGCCAGCCCGTAGAACCAGGGGATCATCTTGCCGGCCAGCGGATAAAAGCTGGCCGGGGATGAGTACTTGAACCAGTTGATGCTCATCATTCCATCGCGATACGAAGAGAGACCGCGGACACGAAGGGCGTGGCCAGCAGCGCCAGAATCAGAAACGCCGCCAGCAGCGACAGATGTCCCTCCGGGCTCATGCCGACCATGGTGGTTTCCACCGCGCCGGCGCCGAAAATCAAAACCGGAATGTACAGCGGGAGCACCAGCAAGGACAACAGCACGCCGCCCCCGCGCAGGCCCAGCGTCAGCGCGGCACCAATGGCGCCGATGAGGCTGAGGATGGGCGTGCCCAGCAGCAGCGAGAGCAACAGCACCGACAGCGCCTCGGCCGGCAGGTCGAACTGCAGGCCCAGCACCGGCGCCATCAGCACCAGCGGCAGGCCGGACACCATCCAGTGCGCGAGGATCTTGCCCAGCACGATCAGCCACAGCGGCTGCGGGGACAGCGCCATCTGTTCCAGCGTGCCGTCCTGGTAGTCCGCCGAGAACAGCCGCCCCAGGGACAGCATGGAGGCCAGCAGCGCCGCCACCCACACCACGCCCGGCGCGATCTGGCGCAGCGTGTTCATTTCCGGCCCCACGCCCAGCGGAAACAGGCTCACCACGATGACGAAGAAGAACAATGTCGTCAGCACGTCCGCCCGGCGGCGATAGGCCAGCAGCAGGTCGCGGCGGATGATGGCGAGGAAGATGCTCACTGCCTGCCCATTTCCAGCCGCCGCGGGGTGATGCCCGGCACCTCGATCGGCTGATGCGTGGTCAGCACCACCATGCCGCCTGCGGCCAGGTGCTCGGCCAGGCGGGACTGGATGAGCTCGATGGCCTTCACGTCCAGGGCCGTCAGCGGCTCATCCAGGATCCACAGCGGGGCACGCGACACCAGCAGCCGCGCCAGGGCGACGCGCCGCTTCTGGCCCTGGGACAGCACCTTGGCCGGCAGGAATTCGCGGCCGACCAGCCCGATCCGGTCCAGGGCGTCCCGCGCCTGATCTTCGCCCAGGGGCGCGTCGGCGAGCCGGGCCGCGATCTGAAGATTTTCGAGCGCGGTCAGGTCTTCCTTGACCGCATTGTGATGGCCCAGGTAGAGCAGGTTTTCGCGGAAGGCCTCGCCCTGCCTGCGGGCATTCTCGCCCGCCCAGCGGACTTCACCCTCCACCGGGCTGCTGATGCCGCATAAGATCTTGAGCAAGCTGGTTTTTCCGCTGCCGTTGGGGCCGGCGACCTGGAGCAGTTCACCCGCGGAGAGCGTGAAACTCAAGCCGGAGAAGAGGACGCGGTCGCCGCGTTGGCAGGCTAGATTCCGCGCTTCCAGCATGGTTTCCGGCATGGTTCGGACCGACAAAAGCCAAGGACGATACCGGCTCTTGAGGCATTTTGCAAACTTCTGTATAGTAGCGCCTTTTTTCAGCCAACTAAGGGATTTGCACCATGGCGCGCGTATGTAAAGTCACCGGCAAGGGGCCGATGGTTGGGAACAACGTCTCCCATGCCCACAACAAGACCAAGCGTCGCTTCCTGCCTAACCTGCAATACCGCAAATTCTGGGTCGAGAGCGAGAACCGCTGGGTTCGCATGCGCGTGAGCAACGCCGCGCTGCGCACCATCGACAAGAACGGTATCGAAGTCGTCCTCGCCGAGCTGCGCGCGAAGGGCGAGCACATTTAAGGAACTGAATCATGGCTAAAGGCGGACGCGAAAAGATCAAGCTGGAGTCCTCCGCGGGCACCGGCCACTTCTACACCACCACCAAGAACAAGCGCACCACTCCGGAGAAGCTGGAGTTCATGAAGTACGATCCGGTGGCGCGCAAGCACGTGGCTTACAAAGAGACCAAGCTCAAGTAACGCGGCTTCGGCATCCGAAAACCCGCCCGGCGGCAGCGCCCGGCGGGTTTTTTGTTGCCTGGGCGAGCCTGGTCACGCCCCGCCGGCGTCACTCCACAGGGGCGGGCGCCTGGTCCCCCGCGCCGGGTCGCCGCGGCGGCTTCTGCAGCAGCACGATCATGGGAATGGCGGCCAGGGTCAGAAACATCATCATGCGGAAATCCTGGAGGAAGGCGAGGGTCGCGGCCTGGCGCGTCACTTCGGCATTGAGCAGGGCCAGACCCTGGGGTGTCGTGAGGTAGGCGCCGGCCGCCGTGCCGTCCAGCGCGGGGCGGAACGGGTCGATATAGCTGGCGAAGGAAGCGTGGTTGACCTGGGTCCGCTGCGCAAGGTAGGTCATCACCAGGGAAATGCCGATGCTGCTGCCGATGTTGCGCATGAGGTTGAACAAGGCTGTGCCCTCGTTGCGGTAGCGCAGCGCCAGCGTGGAGAAGCTGATGGTGCTCAGCGGCACGTAGGTCAGGCCGATGCCCAGCCCCTGGGTGACGCCCGTGCGCACGATGTCCCAGGGCGTGGCATCCATGGTGAAGTGGGTCATCTCCCACAGGGAGTAGCTCGTGAGCACGAAGCCCACGAAGATCATGTGGCGCGTGTCGACCCGGCCGGACAGCCGGCCTACGGCGAGCATCGCGATCATGGTGCCGATGCCGCGCGGCACGAGCAGAAAGCCGATATCGAGCACCGGATAGCCCATCAGGTTGTGCATGAAGGGTGGCAGCAGGGCCATGGTTGCGAACAGGACCACGCCCACGATGAAGATGAACACCAGGCCGACGCTGAAGTTGCGGTCGCGGAACAGGCCCGGCTCGATGAAGGGCTGCCTGTGCGTGAGCATGTGGGCGATGAACAGATAAAAGCCCAGGACGGCGAGCATGGCCTCGACCGTGACCTCGCGGCTGGCGAACCAGTCCAGGGATTCTCCGCGGTCCAGCATCATCTGCAGCGCGCCGATGCCGAGGCTGAGGAAGGCGAAGCCGAGCAGATCGAAGCGGCGTGCGCGGTCGACGGGCGTCTCGTGCACGAAGCTTGCGATGCCGAGCCAGGCCAGGAGCCCGAACGGCAGGTTGATGTAGAACACCCAGCGCCAGTCGTAATACTCGGTCAGCCAGCCGCCGAGGGACGGGCCGAGGATGGGGCCCACCATCACGCCCAGGCCCCACAGGGCCATGGCCCTGCCGTGCTGTTCGCGCGGGTAGGCGTCGAGCAGTACCGACTGCGACAGCGGCACCAGGCTCGCGCCGAAGACGCCCTGCAGCACGCGGAAGGCCACGATCTCGGGCAGGTTCTGCGCGGCGCCGCAGAGCATGGAAGCCAGCGTGAAGCCGGCCACCGACCACAGAAAGAGGCGCTTGCGGCCCAGGCGCGCCACCAGAAAACCGGTCAGCGGCATGACGATGGCGGCGGCCACAATGTAGGAGGTGAGCACCCAGGCGATCTGGTCCTGGGTCGCGCTCATCGCCCCCTGCATGTGGGGCAGGGCGACGTTGGCGATGGTCATGTCCAGGGCCTGGATGACCGTGGCCAGCATGACGGACAGGGTCACCATGCCGCGGTGCGCGTTCTCCCTGGTGGCGACCCCGGCTTCGGCAGCCATTGCCCGCACCTCAGAGCGACAGGCCGAACAGCCGCCGGCGATGGCCCGTGTCGACGCGCACCACCGTGCTCAGCCCCGCGCGCAGCTGCGGCTTGCCAGCCGTTTCCAGCCGGATGCGCACCGGCACCCGCTGCGTGATCTTGACCCAGTTCCCGGTGGCATTTTGCGCCGGGATGACGGCGAATTCCGCGCCGGTGGCGGGGCTGAGGCTGTCCACGACGCCCGTCCATTCCTCGCCCGGGTAGGTGTCGACACGCACCACCGCCGGTTCGCCCGGGTGGACATGGGTGAGGTCCGTCTCGGTGAAATTGGCTTCCACCCAGACCTTGCCGCTCACCACCAACGCCAGCGCGGGCTGGCCGCCAGCGACGTACTGGCCCGGTTTCGGCGGGTTGCGCACCGTGCCCGGCAGCGGCGCGCGCACGTCGGTCCGCGCGAGATCGAGCCTGGCCTGCTCCAGCTCGGCCACCGCCGCGCGATAGGTGGGATGGCTCTCGATGGGCAGGTCGACGCTGCCGCCCAGGCTTTCCGCAATGCGCTTCAGGTCCTGTTGCAGTGCGGCGATTTGCTGGGCGGCGACGTCCGTGCTCTGGCGGGCATCGTCGAAGCGGGCCGCGGAGACGAAATGCCTGGCGACCAGATCGGCCTGCCGCCGCTGCTCGCGCTCGGCGAAGGCCAGCTTGGTCCTGGCGAGGGCGATTTCCGCCTGCTTCTCCCGGTAGGCGGCCTTGAGTGCGGCGAGATCGGTGCGCACCTGGGCGAGCTTGGCCGTCGCCTTGTCGATGGCCACCTGGAACGATGCCGGATCGATGCGGAACAGGAGCTGACCCTGGGCGACGTTCTGGTTTTCGCCGACGAAGACTTTCTGGATGGCGCCGGACACCTGCGCGCTCACCGGCACCATGTCCGCTTTCACGTAGGCGTCGTCGGTTTCCACGTAGCGGCCACCTTTCAGGTACAGCGCGCCAACGACCAGCGCGGCGATCAGGGGGATCACCACCAGCAGGATCAGTCGCTTGGCTCGCTGCGGCGCGGGCTGCACGGAGCCGTCAGGCGGCGTCGCAGGGGTCGGTTCGTTGCTCATGGGTGGGGGGCTCTATAAACGGGTCGCCGCGCGCCGGATCAGGCGCGCGAGGACAGGTTGCTTTGCATTTGGCGCAGCGCCGACAGGACGGCTGCGGCTTCCTCCTTGCCGAAGCCGCGCAGGGCATCGTTGCGGATGAGCGCGGCGACCTGTCTGATGGCGGCCAGGTGGGGCGCCGCGGCCGCGGTGAGGTGAATCCGGTAGGCCCGTCGATCCGTCGGATCGGGGCGGCGTTCGATCAGGCCCCGATCCGCCAGCTGGTCGAGCAGGCGCGCAAGCGTGATCGGTTGGACTTCCAGCAGTTCGGCCAGTTCGACCTGGCGCACGCCCTCGTTGCGGGACACGTACACCAGCGCACGGGCCTGGGCCAGGGTCAGCGCGCTGCCTTCCAGCCGCTGCTTGAAGGCGCGGCGCATCAGGCGGGACACGTCCGCCAGCAGGAACCCGAGACTCTCCTCCTGTGCCACTGCGCTTGCCTCACAATAATGGTATATATATATGATAAGTATTGCTTACGAAATCTGCAACAAAAAAGGCCAACCGGGGCTGGCCTTTCTTGCGGGACGCCGGCGGCTTAGGCGTAGCTGCGCAGGCGACGCGAAAACTTCTGCAGCGCGTCGATGCCGCTCGCCTCGGCGCGATGGCACCAGTCTTCGAGCTGCTTCACCAGCTGGTCCTGGGTCGCGCTGGAGCGCGCCCAGATGGCGGCCAGCTCCTTGCGCATGGCGTAGATGGTGGCGAGCACCTTGCTCGATTGCAGCGCCTGGTCCAGGGTTTCCTTCTCCGGTGCCTTCAGCGCGGCTTCGTCCAGGTGCAGCCAGCGGCGGAAGGTCTTCACGTCGACCTTGGGCCCGTGGAGCTTGCCGATCTCCTCCCGCATGGTCGCCTTCAGCGTCTTCACGTATTTCGCCATGACTTCGTAGCGATGGGTGATGACGGCCTGCAGGGTCGCGGCGTCGGGCGCGGTCTTGGCCAGGTCGATGGCGGGCTTGCCGGCCACCTTCTTCACCTTGGCCAGGCCCAGCATCTCCAGGATGCGGATGTACATCCAGCCGATGTCGAACTCGTACCACTTGCTGGACAGCTTGGCGGAGCTGGCATAGGCGTGGTGGTTGTTGTGCAGTTCCTCGCCGCCGATGAGGATGCCCCAGGGGAAGATGTTGGTGGCGGCGTCGTCGGAGGAGAAATTGCGGTAGCCCCAGTAGTGGCCAATGCCGTTGATCACACCGGCGGCGGTGAACGGAATCCAGATCATCTGCACCGCCCAGATCGTCAGGCCGATGGGGCCGAACAGGAGCAGGTCGATGAGCAGCATGATGGTGACGCCGCGGCCGCTGTACTTGGAGTACACATTGCGCTCCAGCCAGTCGTCCGGCGTGCCCTTGCCGTATTTCTCCAGGGTCTCGCCGTTCTTCGCTTCCTTGCGGTAGAGCTCGGCGCCTTCCCACAGCACCTTGTTGATGCCGAGGATCTGCGGGCTGTGCGGGTCGTTCACCGTTTCGCACATGGCGTGGTGCTTGCGATGGATCGCGGCCCACTGCTTGGTGACCATGCCGGTGGTCAGCCACAGCCAGAACCGGAAGAAATGACTGGGGATCGGGTGCAGATCGAGCGCCCGATGGGCCTGGTGGCGGTGCAGGAAGATCGTCACGGAGGCGATCGTGATATGGGTGAGCACCAGGGTCACGACCACGTAACCCCACCAAGGCATTGAAATCAAACCAGAAAACATATGGGCTGGATCCTTCCAGATAAACGAGCCACCGATTCTACCCTATCGTGCTCAAAAGACAAGAACATCCTTTTTTTATCCGGTAGAGGGCTGATTGAGAATGCGAATGTCGCGGCGGGGGTAGGGAATTTCAATGCCTCCGGCCTGAAATCTTTTCCAGATTTCCAGGTTGAGCGCCGAGCGCAGGTTGAGCTGCCCTTCCTCCGGATCGTTGATCCACACCACGAGCTCGAGATTGATGCCGTTGTCGGCGAATTCGCGCAGGAAGGCCTGGGGTTCGTGCGCGCGCATGACGCGGGGATGGGCGCGCGCCACCTCGACCATGATCGCCATCGCCTTCTCCACGTCGCTGTCGTAGCCGATCTGCACCGGCAGGTTGATGCGCAGCTCGCGGTTGGTGAAGGAATGGTTGATTACCACCGACGAGATCATGGTCTCGTTGGGAATGATGGCCTCGGTGCCGTCCATGGCCCGCAGCACGGTGTAGCGGGTGGAGATCTGGGTGATCTCGCCATAGCGGGTGTCCACGGTCATCAGGTCACCGATGCGCACCGAACGGTCGAGCAGGATGATGAAGCCGCTGACGTAGTTGGCGGCGATCTTCTGCAGGCCGAAGCCGAGCCCGACGCCGAGGGCGCCGCCGAACACCGACAGGAAGGTGATGTCGATGCCCGCCAGCGGCAGCGCGATGACCACCCCGACCAGGACCAGCACGGCGCGGATGATCTTCGAGAACACCAGGCGCAGGTTGTGGTCCAGGCCTTCGGTGCGCATGATGCGGTTTTCCAGCAGGCGGCCGATGGACAGGGCGATGAGCACGGTGACGATGACCGAGAGCGAGCCTTCCAGCACCAGCAGCAGCGAGATGCGCTGGGTGCCGATGCTGAAGCTGATGTCGTCCAGCACCGCCAGGACATCGCGCAGCAGGCCGGTCAGGTGCAGGGTGAGGCCGATCAGCACGATCCAGGTGACCGTGTTCTCGACCAGCCGGAGCAGTCCGCTCGGCGGGAACACGTAGCGCAGGGTCTGCGACGCGAAGCGCAGCACGGTCAGCGCCAGCAGCAGCGGGACTGCGACGTTGATCACGTTGACCGCCACCGCGTGCTTGAGCACCGCCTTGGCCAGCAGCAGCAACAGCAGGGCCAGCAGCGGCGCCACGGCATGGCGCAGGCCGCGCAACGCCGGCCGGCTGGCGTCCGCCGGCGGCAGGCGCCGGGTCAGCAGCCGGGCGATGCCCCAGGCGAGGAGAACGCTGGCGGCGATGACGGCGAGCTGCCACAGCATGGCCGGCTTGCCGACATCGGCCAGGGCATCGAGCAGCAGATTGTGAACGGAGTCGTCCTGGGGCATGGCGCGTCTATTCTAGGCGAGAAACTCAGCGGCGAAACGGCCGCGCATGCTGCCGGTGACGCTGCCAGTTGGCTGCGTAGGCCTCGGCCAGCGGCCGGTTGCCGCGCAGCACCAGCAGGTTCTCCGCGTTCTTGAACTGGCCGGAGTAGGTGAAGTTCATTGAGCCGGTCACCACGATCGGCTTGTCGGTGTCGGCATCGATCACCATGACCTTGCTGTGCGCGCTCTGGTGCTGTTCGTCCAGCCACACCGGAATGCCGGCCTGCGCCACCAGACCGATGCGATTGTTCTCGAGCTTCTGCACCTGCTCGCCGTCCGCGATCATGCGCACGTCCACCCCGCGCCGCCGGGCTTCGATCAGCGCGAAGGCGATCTCGTTGCTGGTGAAGCTGAAGGCCTGCACCAGCACCGATCTTTTCGCCTCGCGCAGCGCCTGCACGATCAGCGCGTTGGCGTTCTCGTCCGGCGGGAAGGCGACCTGGATCGTGCCGGTGGCGGGGATGGTCCGTGCGCTCTCGAACGCGAAAGCAGCCGACGCGGTGAAGGGCAGGACGCAGGCGAGAATCAGGATGCGGCGGCAGAAGTTCATGCGAGTGTTCCGGGCAATGGGTTGGATGGGGCGCCTACGGCTGGCCGGTGCGCTCCAGCACGGCAGCAAAGAAGCCGTCGGTGCCATGGCGCGCGGGGGAGAGACGCAGACAGTCTCCGGTGTCGAGGCCGATGTGCTGCTTGCGCAACACGTCGGCGCAGTCCCGCAGCTGGAAGTCGGGGTGGGCGGCGAGAAAGGCCGCGACGATGGCCTCGTTTTCCTCCGGCAGGATGCTGCAGGTGGCATAAACCAGGCGCCCGCCTTTTTTCACCAGGCTCGCGGCCGATTCCAGGATGCTGGCTTGCTTTGCGGTCAGTTCGCCCACGCTCTGCGGCGTCTGCCGCCACTTTAGATCGGGGTTGCGGCGCAGGGTGCCCAGCCCGCTGCAGGGCGCATCGACCAGCACGCGGTCGATCTTGCCGGCGAGGCGCTTGATGCGCGGATCGCGCTCGCCGGCGATCACCTGCGGATGAACGTTGGACAGCCCCGAGCGCGCCAGCCGCGGCTTGAGCTTGGCCAGGCGCTTGTCCGAGACGTCGAAGGCATACAGCCGGCCCTGGGAATGCATCAGCGCGCCGAGCATCAGCGTCTTGCCGCCGGCGCCGGCGCAGAAATCCACCACCATGTCGTGCCGCGTCGGCGCGACCAGGAAGCCCAGCAACTGGCTGCCTTCGTCCTGCACCTCGATCCTGCCGCCGGTGAACAGCGAATGCCGGTTGATGGCGGGCTTGCCGCCGAGGCGGATGCCGATGGGCGAGTAGGGCGTGGCGCTGGCGTCGAAGCCGTCTTCGATCAGCTGCGCCAGCACTTCGTCGCGCGTCGCGAGCAGGGTGTTCACCCGCAGATCCAGGGGCGCCGGCTGCTGCATCGCCCGGCCCAGTTCGAGGATTTCCGCGTCGCTCAGGGTCGTGCGCAGCTTGGCCACCAGCCAGTCCGGGAAATCCGCCTGGATTTCCAGCGGCAGATCCTTGGCCGAGCGGCCCTTCATCTCGCCGAACCAGTCCCGTTCCTTCGCCTTGAGCAGCGGCTCCAGCTGGCGCAGGTTCATGCCTTCGATGCGCGCCAGATACGCCAGCAGCAGCGGGCGCGGCGCCGCGGAGCCGGCCAGGTGCTTGAGCAGGCGCTTGTGGCGCAGGATGGCGAACGCGGTCTCGGCGATGAAGCCGCGGTCGCGCGCGCCGAGCTTGGGATGCTCGCGGAAATAGCGCGACAGGATTGCATCCGCCGGATGGGCGAAACTCAGGATTTCGACCAGCGCCGCGACCGCGTGGTCCACTTGCAGATTGGTGATGGGCATGGCTCAGGCGGAAACGGGCTTCAGCGTCCAGTCGCGCAACAGGCTGTAGGCGACGGCCAGCAGCGTCGGCCCCAGGAACACTCCAAGGAAGCCGAAGGCCGCGAGGCCGCCGAGCACGCCGAACAGCACCAGGATGAAGGGCATGGCCGCGCCCTGGCTGATGAGATAGGGCTTGAGGAAGTTGTCGACGCTGGACACCACCAGCGCGCCCCACAGCCCGAGGAAAATCGCCATCCCGGTGTGGCCCTGGTAGTAGAGCCAGATTGCGGCGGGGATCCACAGCAGCGGCGGCCCCATGGGCACGATGGAGAGAAAGAACGTGAGCAGGCCCAGCAGCAGCGCGCCGGGCACGCCGGCGATCATGAAGCCGATGCCGGCGAGGATGCCCTGCGCCAGCGCGGTGCCGAGAATGCCGTAGACCACGCCCTTCACCGTGCCGCCGGCGAGCTTCAGCAGCGCCTCGCCGCGGGTGCCGGCGAGGCGGGACACGCCCGTCTCCAGCCGCTCGGCGAGGCTGACTCCGTCGCGGTAGACGAAGAAGGCGACGAACACCGACAGCACGAGCTGCAGCACGCCGTGACCGAGCGCGAGGCCGTGGGTGAGCGCCCATTTCGATACCGCCGGCAATGCGCCGCGGAGCTGCTGCAACAGCGAATCGGCGTTGGTGGTGGCGGACAGCCACAGTTCGACCAGCTTGTCGCCGACCAGGGGCACGCCGGACAGCCACTGCGGCGGGTTGGGCGAGGCGTTGGCGAGGGCGCTTTGCAGCAGGCGCGAGAGGTTCGCGACATTGTCGGCCAGGCTCGCGCCCACGATGATGAAGGGCGCGACCAGGAACGCGGTCACGGCAAGACACATCACGCTGGCGGCGAGGGTGCGCCGGCCGCCGAGCCAGCCGGTCAGGCGCTGGAACACCGGCCAGGTGGCGAAGCACAGGATCGAGGCCCACAGCAGCGCCGACAGGAAGGGCAGCAGCACGAGGAAGCTGCCGAGCGCCAGCAGGCCGACCAGCGCGATCAGCAGCAGCGCTTCGATTTGTTTCTGGGTCTTGCCGGTGGGTGCTTGCATGGACGGGGCGGGCGATGGCGGTGGCGGTATTGTAGCGGCTTGGCCCCGCCGCGCCCACCGGGCCGGGCGCCGTGCCGGGTACCGTGGTGAGGGCTTGCGCTCTGTGCTACGCTCGCCGTTTCATCCATTCGACGTCGGCCCAGACCAAAAAAGGAGCGGTGATGGAAGCGACCGGGGCGAAAGTGATCAAGGTCTTGATCGGAAGCGTGGCGGTGCTGATCCTGCTGTTCGTGGCCTACACCTGGCTGGTGCTGAGCTGGAGCTACTCCACCGGCGAGCGCGTCGGTTACGTGCAGAAGTTCTCCCGGAAGGGCTGGCTGTGCAAGACCTGGGAGGGCGAGATGGCGCTGGTGTCCATGCCCGGAACGGTCGCCGAGAAATTCTACTTCACGGTGCGCGATCCGGCGGTCGTCGATCAGATCAACAATTCCGTCGGCAGCCGCGTCGCGCTGCACTACGCGCAGCACATCGGCATTCCCAGCACCTGCTTCGGCGAGACGCAGTATTTCATCACCTCCGTGCGCGTGGTGAACGCGCCGGCGCTGCCGGGCATCACGGCGCCCGCGCCGGCGCAGCCGCCCGCTCCGCATTGATCGAAGTCACCACCTGCTCCGCGGCGTCGCCGTTCTTGTCGACGATGCGCAGCCGTACCGGCAGGTACTCATAGTCGGGCGCCAGCCACACGTCCAGCCCGTCCTCGCCCGCGCCACGGACCTTGCTCAGGTGCTCGGTCTTGAGCGTGCCCAGCGGCGTCTCGAGCATTTCTTCTCCGAGCGCCTGATACAGGTAGTGATCGAACTTGCGGCCGTTGGTCACCGCGAGATCCAGCACGCCCGAGTGCGGCGCGGTCAGCGCGAGCTGATACAGGACCGACAGCACGTCCTGCGTGCCGGGGGCGAGCGGGATCGTGTGCGGATCGTCGGCGCGCCCGTAGCGCAGCAGTCGATTGCCCCAGTCGAAGGAGGCCGATTCGGTGCGGTCGCCGGACTGGCCGCGCTGGATCCAGAACTCGCTCGGCTTCAGGCCGTCGGCGGTGAGCTCGCCGCGGCTCACCTGGATCAGCGTGCCACGCACGAACAGCGAGAACAGGCCGGTGGCGCGCGCCAGGCTGGTGAGGGTGTATTGCGTGCCTTCGAGCTGCCAGGTGTGGGTCATTTCTCCCACGTTCAGCTTCTGGTCCCCCTTGTACAGGACGTAGGTCAGCGTGATGCGCCTGGGCAGCGGGTTGAGCGGCCGCGCGGGGGCCTCCGGCGCCACTGCGGGTGCCGCTACGGGTGCCGGCGGGGCTTTGCCGGCTGGCTCCGGTGCGGGCGGAGCCGGGGCAGGGGCGGGTTCTGGCGCTGCCTGCGCCACTGGCGATGATTCGGGAGCCGGCGCCTTCGGCGGGGCGGGCTTGGGCCTGGGGGGCTGCGCCGGGCGGGGAGGGGACGGCGTGGAAGGGTGCGGCGGCGCGACGGGCGGCAGCGGTTCCAACTGGACCGTCAGGGTCTTCGCAGGCCCGGGCCGGGGCAGCCGGATCTCGGCGCCCAGCAGGAGGAAGTGCAGGGCGGCCGAAATCCCCAGCGCCCACGCCAAACGCCGGCCTGCCGGGTACATGGCTAGCGGATGTCGAGCCGGGTCAGCACCTGCTCCATGCGGCCGCCCTTGTCTTCGTCGATGACCACTTTGACGGGAATCTGGAATTTGTCCCGAGCGAGCCAGACCTCGGTGCCGTCGTCGCCCGGCTCGCGCTTGCGCACGAAACGCACGGTGCGGAAGGTACCTGCCGGGGTGTTCAGGGTTTCCTCGCCGCTGCGGGCATACTCGTAGTGCGTGACCTTCCTGCCGTTGGTCATGTCGATGGCGAGCACGGTGGCCGTGGGCGGCATGAACATGAACTGGTACATGAGGCTGATGCGGTCCTGCATGCCGGGGGGGATGGGAGCGGTCTCGGTGTTGCCGTCGTGCACGAAGGTGGCCTGGCGCTTGCGCCAGTCGAAATCGGCGACGATCCGCTTGTCCACGCGCGACCCGCGGTGATGCTCGAAATGCAGCGGTTGCAGACCGGACTTCGTGACCAGGCCGCTGGAGAGGAGTTTGATGGAGTCGCCCGTCAGCACGCGATAGATGCCCACGGCGCGGGTCACGCTTTCGATCTGGTACTTGCCCTTGCTCTGGCTGAAGGTTTCCACCACCTGGGCCATTTCTTGGCCGTTGCGCGCCAGGCTGTAGGTGGCGGTGACCTGCTGCGGGAGCGCGCCGAACGCCGTCATGCTGGCGGCGGCGAGCAGGATGGCGAGGAGAAATCGTTTCATGGGCGGTGCTGTGCCTCTTCCGACGGCGCGCGCAGCGCCCCGTGCAAGGCAGACACGCCGGCCACGCTGACAGTTCCATTGGGCGCAATGCTCAACCGGCCCTCGAGGAACCAGCGGATCGCGCTCGGGAAGATCACATGTTCCTGCTCCAGCACGCGGGCGGCCAGGGTCTGCGGCGTGTCGTCGGCATTCACCGGCACGGCGGCCTGGGCGATGATGGGCCCGTGGTCCACGGTGGGCGTGACGAAGTGCACGGTGCAGCCGTGGATGCGCACGCCGGCCTCGATCGCCTTCTGATGGGTGTTGAGGCCGGGGAAGGCCGGCAGCAGGGAGGGGTGGATGTTGATCATGCGCCCGGCGTAATGCCGGACGAAGCCCTCGGTCAGGACGCGCATGAAGCCGGCGAGCACCACCAGATCGGGCGCGCAGGCGTCGACGGCCAGCATCAGCGCCCGGTCGAAGTCCTCGCGCGCGGCATGGCCGCGATGGTCCACGACCTGGGTCGGGATGCCGGCGGCGCGGGCGATTTCCAGGCCGGCGGCATTCGGGTTGTTGCTGATCACCGCGGCGACTCGCGCGGGGAGCCTGGCGTCGAGGATGGCCTGCAGGTTGCTGCCGCGGCCCGAGATGAGGATGACGACCGATTTCACTGCAGGCGGTTCAGACGACCACGGTCTGGGCCTGGTCGGCGGCGCGCTTCTCGATGCGGCCGAGCGCATACACGGTCTCGCCGGCCTCGCGCAGGAGTTGCGTGGCGCGTGCCGCGTCTTCGGGCGCGACCACCACCGCCATGCCGATGCCGCAGTTGAAGGTGCGGTACATTTCGCGCTCAGCCACGTTGCCGGCCTGCTGCAGCCAGTGGAACAGCGGCGGCATGTCCCACGCCCGCCGGTCGAGGACGGCGGCGAGATCGTCGGCCAGGATGCGCGGGATGTTCTCCAGCAGCCCGCCGCCGGTGATGTGGGCCATGCCCTTGACCGTGACGCTTTCCATCAGCCTGAGCATGGACTTCACATAGATGCGCGTCGGTTCGAGGATGGTTTCCCCCAGCGTCCGGCCATGGAACTCGCCGTTCAGGTCCGCGCCGCTGACCTCGATCAGCTTGCGGATGAGGGAATAGCCGTTGGAGTGGGCGCCGCTGGAGGCCAGGCCCAGCACGGCGTCGCCCGGCTGGATGGTTTTGCCGGTGATGATCCGGCTCTTCTCCACCGCACCCACGGCGAAGCCCGCCAGGTCATACTCGCCGGCCGGATACATGCCGGGCATCTCCGCGGTCTCGCCGCCGATCAGCGCACAGCCGGACAGTTCGCAGCCGCGGGCGATGCCTTTCACCACGTCGGTGGCGGTGGCCACGTCCAGCTTGCCGCAGGCGAAGTAGTCGAGGAAAAACAGGGGCTCGGCGCCCTGCACCAGGATGTCGTTCACGCTCATGGCCACCAGATCGATGCCGATGGTGTCGTGCTTGTTCATGTGGAAGGCCAGCTTGAGCTTGGTGCCCACGCCGTCGGTGCCGGAGACCAGCACCGGCTCCCGGTATTTCTTGGAGAGCTCGAACAGTGCACCGAAGCCGCCGATGCCGCCCAGCACCTCCGGCCGCAGGGTTTTCCGCGCCAGCGGCTTGATGTTTTCGACCAGGGCATCGCCCGCGTCGATGTCGACGCCGGCGTCGCGGTAGCTGATGGAACGGGTGGGGTCGGAGGGATGCAAGTTGAGTTCTCCCGAACTGGCGGATAAAGTGGCTGGCGGCTAAAGTAGCCGCTTTCGCAAAGCGCGTATTTTACCGTAAAAGCCCCTTCCCCCATGAAGCAGCTGCTGCTCGACATCGCTCCCCCGCCCGCGCCGACCCTGGACAATTTCGTCGTGGGTACGAACGGCGAAGTTCTCGCCGCACTGCGCGGCGTGCTCGACGGCAGCGCCGGCGAACGCTTCGTCTATGTGTGGGGCGGCACGGGCTGCGGCAAGAGCCATCTCGCGGCCGGCTTCGCGGCCGCGGCCGATGCCCTCGGCCTGCGGGTCGGGCGCATCGTCGGCGGCAGGGATGCGGTTCATGCCGACGAACTGGCGGGCTGCGATGCCGTGGTCGTGGATGACGTGCTGCAACTCGACGCGGGCAGCCAGATCGGCCTGTTCGACCTGATCAACCGCCTGCGCGACGGCACTGGGCTGCTGCTGGTGACCGGGCCGGTGGCGCCGACCCATCTCAAGCTGCGCCCAGACCTGGCCACGCGCCTGGGGCAGTGTCTGGTGTACCAGGTGCGCTGCCTGTCCGATGCAGACAAGCAGCGGGCATTGATCGCCCACGCCCAGGTGCGGGGGTTCACCCTGCCGCCGGACGTGGCGGCCTATCTGCTGCGCAAGTGGCGGCGCGACCTGCCGTCGCTGATGGCGGTGCTGGACGCGCTGGACCGCTATTCGCTGGAAGTGAAGCGGCCGATCACCCTGCCGCTGGTGCGGGATGTGCTGGGCTTGCTGCCAGTTGAGTGAAGAAAAAGCATCAAACGCGGAGGTCGCAGAGGGCGCGGAGTGAGTCCGTGAAATCTTTCCTCTGCGATCCTCCGCGACCTCTGCGTAAAAAAATCAGGCCTTTCCAGCCGCTTCTTCCGCCGCGATGTCGGCACGGACCTTGTCCATGTCCAGCGCCTGCGCACCCTGCACCACCTGCTCCAGCGCCTGTCCCGGCAGGGCGCCGGCCTGGGAGAAAATGATGATCTGTTCGCGGAACACCATCAGCGTGGGGATGGAGCGAATCTGGAAATAGCCGGCGAGCTCCTGTTGTTCCTCGGTGTTGACCTTGGCAAAGACCACGCCGGCATATTTTTCCGACACTGCTTCGTAGGTCGGCGCGAAGGACTTGCAGGGACCGCACCAGGGGGCCCAGAAGTCCACGATCACGATGTCGTTGTCGAGAACGGTCTGTTCGAAGTTGTCTTTGGTCAGGTCGACGGTGGCCATGCTGTGTGCTCCGGCTGGGGTTGGAGGGGGCTGCAGGGGAGAGACAGGGAAGCAGGCTTCCAGGCCAATCGCAACGCAACGGAACGGCAATTATACCGGCACTCGGCGGGCGCCGCTAAGCGACGCCGGCGACGGCCTCGTAGCCCGCCGGGTTTTCCTGCTGCTGCAGCGCCCACATGTGGGCATACAGGCCGTTGCGCTCCAGCAGCTCCCGGTGCGTGCCCGATTCCGCGATGCGCCCGTTTTCCATCACCAGGATCCGGTCGGCATCGACGATGGTGGACAGGCGGTGGGCGATCACCAGGGTCGTGCGATTCTCTGCGACACGCTTGATCTCGGCCTGGATGGCCTTCTCCGACTTCGAATCCAGCGCCGATGTCGCCTCGTCGAAGATCAGGATCTTCGGCTGCTTGAGGATGGCGCGGGCAATGGCCACGCGCTGCTTCTCGCCGCCGGAGAGCTTGAGCCCGCGCTCGCCGACGATACTGTCGTACTTGTCCGGCAGCGACTCGATGAAATCGTGGATATGCGCGGCCTTGGCGGCCGCGATGACGTCCTCCCGGCTCGCGTCCGGACGGCCGTAGGCGATGTTGTAATAGACGGTGTCGTTGAACAGCACGGTATCCTGCGGCACGATGCCAATGGCGGCGCGCAGGCTTTGCTGCGTCACGTCCCGGATGTCCTGGCCGTCGATCAGGATGCGCCCACCGGTGACGTCGTAGAAGCGGAACAGCAGCCGCGACAGAGTGGACTTGCCCGCGCCGCTGGCGCCGACCACCGCCACCGTGCGGCCGGGCGGCACTTCGAAGCTCACGTCGTGCAGGATCTGGCGCTTGGCGTCGTAGTGGAAGTCCACGTGCTCGAAGCGGATGGCGCCGGCGCCGAGCCGCAGCTCGGGCGCGCCCGGCTTGTCCTTCACCTCCGCATTGACTTCCAGCAGGTTGAACATCTTCTCCATGTCGGCCAGGGAGTGCTTGATCTCCCGATAGACGAAGCCGAGGAAGTGCAGCGGTAGGTAGATCTGGATCATGTAGGCGTTCACCAGCACCAGGTCGCCGAGGGTCATGGTGCCGGCCACCACGCCCTGGGCCGCGAGGAACATCAGGATGGTGACGCCGATGGCGATGATGAAGCTCTGGCCGGCGTTGAGGGCGGCGAGCGAGGTCTGGTTGCGCACCGCTGCCTTCTCCCACACCTGCAGGCTCTCGTCGTAGCGGCGGGTCTCGAACTGCTCGTTGCTGAAATACTTGACGGTCTCGTAGTTGAGCAGGCTGTCGATGGCGCGGGTGTTGGCCTTGGAGTCCATGTCGTTCATGGTGCGGCGGAACACCATGCGCCATTCGGTCACGAACAGGGTGAAGGCGATGTAGGCGACGAGGGTGACAAAGGTGACGATTGCAAAGGCAATGTGATATTTGGTGATCAGGATTGCCGCCACCAGGCCGATCTCCACCAGCGTCGGCAGGATGTTGAACAGCATGAAATTGAGCAGAAAGCCGATGCCGCGGGTGCCGCGCTCGATGTCGCGGGCGACGCCGCCGGTCTGGCGCTCCAGATGGAAGCGCAGGGAGAGCGCATGCAGGTGGCTGAACACCCTGAGCGCCGCCCGGCGGATGGCGCGCTGGGTGACCTTCGCAAACACCGCGTCGCGCAGCTCGCCGAACAGGGTGCTGGCAAAGCGCAGCGCGCCGTAGCCCAGCAGCAGCATCACCGGCAGCATGATCAGCGCCTTGGGCTTGTCCAGGGAGTCGACGATGTGCTTGAGTACCAGGGGCACGGCCACGTTGGCCAGCTTGGCCGAGAGCAGCAGCGCCAGGGCCAGCGCCACCCGGCCGCGGAACTCCCACAGGTAGGGGAGCACGGCCCTGATGGTCTTCCAGTCGTTGCGGTTTTTCGGAGCGGGGCCGTAGTGGGTGGTGCGCATGTGTTGAAACTTCGTCTGCTTGTGCCGTAGAGCGTCGGTCGAAACCGGTCTGCCACCTTAGCACGCTGTCGTTTTCCGAGTCCAGAAGCGGGTTTCCGCGGGGCGGCGGGCGCTGTCGAGATTTGGAACGTTTCTTGCTACGGGGCTGGGTTAAAGTCGCGGGACGATGCGGCCGATATAAGATCCATTAATGTTCGGCCACGTGCGGTGACGATTCACCGACGTCGCGGCGTTTTGGCTAGAATCATAAAGACGTCGGCTTCAAAAAAGAGTGCACAGGTAGAAATATGGCTTTTTTGGATGATCTCAAGAAACAGGCCGAGCTTCAGCGGCAGCAGGAACAGACCCAGACCCAGTCGAAATTGGTTGCGGTGAGCCAGAACTTCCTGGCAGTGCAAACCAAATACAAGGAAATCCAGCACTACGTCCAGGAACTGGTGAATCAGCTCAACGTCCTCGACATGGACGCGAAGCGTTCGTACTTCATCGACGGCTTCGGCCTGATCGAGGACTTCCGGCCGCGGGACTATGCCCTGAGCATCGATTCCATCCGCATCGGCCAGAAGGATTTCATCAATGCGCTGGTGTTGCGCTTCAAGTGCGTGACCGACAAGGTGATCAAGTTCGAGCGGGACACGCCCCAGAAGATCGACAACCAGAAGGACTATCTCTGGCAGAACAACCTCAAGTATCAGTGCACCGAGTTCAAGAACGAGCGGGGCCTGCTGGCGCGCGCCGTGTTCACCGTGGCGAGCGAGGTGCCGGTGACCGCGAAATTCTCGGCCGATTTCGAGAATGCCAAGGTCGCGCTGCAGATCAAGAATCTGAACGGGCTGACCGTCAACGAATTCATCTACGACGTGGGCGAAATCGACCAGGCCATGCTGGACGAGTTCGCCAAGTTCCTGCTCGACCAGCCGAACAAGCTGCGCGAGATCGGCGTGCACCAGCTGGCGCGCCGTACCATGATTCGCCCCGCAGCCCAGGTGAAGGCAGCGCAGTATCCCAATGCGAACGCGGCGCCGGAAGAGGAGGACGATGACGACGGCGATGACGATGGCGGCAAGAAGGGTTTCTTCGGCAAGCTGAAGTCCATCCTGTCCTAGCCGGTCCGCGTCGACTCCACCACCTCCTCAACCGTGAGGCCCCCACCCATGGATCTCACCCAATTCTTCCGCCTGATGGCGGAAAAACGCGCCTCCGACCTGTTTTTCTCCGCCGGCGCGCCCGTCTATATCAAGATCGAGGGTGAGATCCGCCCCGTCAACCAGCAGATCTTCGACGCCGCTCTGGTCAAGAAGGTCGCCTATGCGTTGATGACCGAAGAGCAGATCAAGACCTTCGAATCGAGCCTGGAGATGAACCTGGGGGTGTCGGTGCCGAATTGCGGCCGCTTCCGGGTCAATGTCTTCCGCCAGCGCGGCTCGGTGGCGATGGTCATCCGCTACATCTCCGACCAGGTGCCTTCCATCGAAGCCCTGGGGCTGCCGCCGGTGCTGAACGAACTGGTGATGCACAAGCGCGGCCTGATCCTCGTGGTGGGTGCCACCGGCTCCGGCAAGTCCACGACGCTGGCGGCGATGATCGACCACCGCAATGCCCATTCCACCAGCCACATCCTGGCGATCGAGGACCCGATCGAATTCGTGCACAAGCACAAGCGCTCCATCGTCAACCAGCGCGAGGTGGGCATCGACACCAGCTCCTACGCGAACGCGCTGGTGAACGCCCTGCGCGAGGCGCCGGACGTGCTGCTCATCGGCGAAATCCGCGACCAGGAGACCATGCGCCAGGCGCTGATCTACACCCAGACCGGCCACCTGTGCCTGGCGACCCTGCATGCCAACAACGCCTACCATGCGCTGAACCGCATCATCAGCCTGTTCCCGGCGGAAATGCAGGAAGGGCTGCTGCTGGACTTGGCCATGAGCCTGAAGGCGGTGATTTCGCAACGCCTGGTGAAGGGCGTGGACGGCAAGCGCGTGGCGGCGATCGAGATTCTGGTGAACAACATGCACATCGCCGAACTGATCCAGCGGCGCGAGATCGACAAGATCAAGGAAGCCATCGAGCAAAGCCTGGTGGAAGGCTCGCAGACCTTCGAGGAATCCCTGCTGGAGCTGCACCTGGCCGGCCGCATCAGCAAGGAAGAAGCGCTGCTGAATTCCGATTCGCGCACCAACATGGAATGGCTGATCGCCAATTCCAGCAAGTATCAGGCGCAGCGCGCGCAACGCAAGCGCCAGTTCGAGATCGAGGACAAGGTGGCCGAGGACAAGGACGACACCCTGCCCGGCCTGCTCAGCGTCGACGACCTGGACAAGCTGGGGGTCGGTGCCTTGTCCCAGCTCAAGTAGGTCGGCCGGGCCGCCGGCCAATAAAAAACGCACCGGGCATGCGCCGGGTGCGTCAGGGCCTTGCAAAGGCGCCGCCGAGCGGCGCCTGTTCTTTTTGTTGGAACCTATCTTGCGGCCAGGTACTGCTGGAATTCGTCGGCATTCATCTCGCGCACCTTCATCCCGTCCTTGGCCGTGAACGGATAGTAGAAGGTGTAGTGATCATTGATCTTCACCTTGATGATCACCGTGTCCGGGTTCGACATGCCGCGGCGGAACAACCGGCTGGTCAGCCATTTGATCATGATGCACGCTCCTGAAAGAGTTTTCGCAGGGTGGTGCATCACTGTTAGCAACGGCTGTGCCAAGCGCGCGGAATCCCGCCGGCCGTCCATCGGGCTCTGCCACAATCACGTCAAAACAAGGTCTTAGCGAATGAACACGGCCTGCTTGCAGCAGCGCGTGCATTGATAGACCTTCCCGCCGGCCTCGCGGCTGTGGAGAAAGTGCCAGCGGTGCCCGAGAATTCGACAGACGAATCCGCACAGCAGGCGCGGGCGCCGCGGGGGCTCTGCGGTTTTGGGGCTCATTGTGCCGAGGGTCGTCATGTCAGGTCTCCGCTCCCTCCAAAGCAAGATCGGCGCCAGTGGCGCAAGTCATTGAGCAATAAGGGTTTGCTCCGCCACGGGTAAAGCCCGCACGGGGCAACTGTAAATCCCCCCGACAGCGGGCTGGCGGCGACCGGCGGCCCAAGGGGCGCCGCGCGCGCTTGTTCCTGGTCCGGGACTGGTCGATAATCGGCTGATTCCTGATGTATTCTTTTCTGACGCATTGCGCCGATGACGGCGCTTCGACCCTGCGCTGATGTCCCAACCTCCTTATCGCGGGCGCTTTGCGCCTTCGCCCTCGGGCCCTCTGCATTTCGGCTCCCTGGTCACCGCGCTCGGCAGCTACCTGGATGCCAAGGCCCGGCCGGCAGGGGAGGCTGGCGCGTGGCTCTTGCGCATCGACGACCTCGATCCGCCGCGGGTGGCGCCCGGGGCCATCGACGCGATTCTTCGCGTCCTCGACGCCTACGGCTTCGAGTGGGACGGCCCCGTCTGTTACCAGAGCCGCCGCCGCGAGCGCTACGCCGCGGCCTTCGAGTCGCTGCAGCGCCTGGGTGCGGTCTACGCCTGCGGCTGCACGCGGCGGGAAATTGCCGATTCCATCGTCGGACTGCCGGGCGCAAGCGTGTATCCGGGCACGTGCCGCAGCGGCCTCGCGCCGGGCAAGGAAGCGCGCGCCTTTCGCGTCAACACGGAGGGCGCCAAGGTGGCCTTTGTCGACCGGCTGCAGGGGAGGATTGCGCCCGACTTTGCCCACGAAGTCGGCGATTTCGTCGTCCTGCGCGCGGATGGTGTGTTTGCCTATCAGCTTGCCGCCGTGGTGGACGATGCCGACCAGGGCATCACGGACGTCGTGCGCGGCTCCGATCTGCTGGATTCGACCACGCGCCAGATCCACCTGCAGCACCTGCTCGGCTGCGCCACGCCGCGCTACCTGCATCTGCCGGTGGCCGTGAACGCGCTCGGCGAAAAGCTCTCCAAGCAGACTCTCGCGCCGCCGCTGGACGCCGCCCGCCCCGGGCCGGCGTTGACGCAGGCCCTGGCCTTCCTCGGGCAGCAACCCCCGGCGGACCTCGCGGCGGCGAGCGTGCGGGAGATCTGGGCGTGGGCCTTGGGCCACTGGGACGAGGCCCGGCTGCCGCGGGCCCGTACCTGCCCCCTGGCCTGAGTCATCCCATGAGTCAGCGCGAACCGCTCGATGACAAAGGTTTAACTGATGCTTGCGCCGCCGCCGCCGATAATGACTGCACAACACCCATATTTGTAAGGCGCAAAATCATGTTGCTGAACGCCTTCAGCTTTACGCTGATCTCCATCGTCCTGGTCTCGCTCGTCCTGGCCTGAAGCCGGCGCGAGTCGAGGGGGCGCCCGAAGCTGTGCTACAGTTTCGGTCATCGCATTTGAAGGTCCCGCGATGGCCGATTCCGACACCCTCCAGCGTTTTCTGTTCGAACATGCCGCGATCCGCGGTGAACTGGTGCGCCTCGACGCGACGTGGCGTGCCGTCCTCTCCAAGCACGACTACCCGGAGCCGCTCGCCCGCGTCATGGGCGAAATGATGGCGGCCTGCGCCCTCCTCGCGGCCACCCTCAAGTTCAATGGCGCCGTGATCATGCAAATCCAGGGGACGGGCCCGGTGCGGCTGGTGGTGGTGGAGTGCACTGCCCGGTTCGCCATGCGCGCCACGGCGAAATGGGAGAGCGAGCTGACCGAAACCGATTTCTCCGCGCTCGTCGGCGACGGCAAGTTCGCGATCACCCTGGATCCCAAGGACGGCGGCAACACCTACCAGGGCATCGTCGCGCTGGAAGGCCACAGCGTGGCCGAGGTGCTGGAGCACTACATGGAACGCTCCGAGCAACTGGACACCAAGCTCGTGCTCGCCGCCGACGGCAGCGTGGCCTGCGGCCTGCTGCTACAAAAGCTGCCCGAAGGGGTGAGCGAGGATGCCGACGCCTGGAATCGGGTCCATCAGCTGGGCGCGACCCTCTCTGCGCCGGAGCTGCTGCGGCTGCCTTTCGCCGACATCGTGCACCGCCTGTTCCACGAGGAAGACGTGCGCATCTTCGAGCCGCAGCCCGTGCACTTCGAATGTTCCTGCTCGCGCGAACGGGTGGGCGGCATGCTGCGCATGCTCGGGGCGGAGGAGGTGCGATCCATCCTGGCCGAGCAGGGCCAGGTCGAAGTCGCGTGCGAGTTCTGCAACCAGCGCTACGTATTCGACGCAGTCGATGCCGAGCAGCTGTTCGCCTCCGAGCTGATCACCGAGGCCGGCCGGACCCGCCATTAGGCCTGTTGGGCGCTCATTGCTGTACTTGCAGGCGGTGCCCGGAAGTCAGGTAGCTGAAGGGCAGGCCGGTCGGCACCGAGCGCACCACCTGCACCGTGCATTGCAGCGGTCGAGTCGGCGATCCCGGCGGCGGCAGCAGGCGCAGCTCGACTTCCATGCCGGGTGGCAGGTCGAGGCCGGATTCGAAGGCCAGACCCTGCACGCTCAAGTCCTTCACCGTCACCAGATGCTCGCTGCCGTCCGGCAGCATCACGCTCGCCGGGCAGTCGATCGGCACCCGGCGCGCGGCGCGTTTTTCCCATCCCGGCAAGGCTCAGTCCCTGTCAGCGGTTTTGCAGGTAGCGGACATCGTCGAAGGTGGACACCCAGGCGGGACGATACACGGCCATCAGGGTCACCGCCATGCCGGTGAGGATCGCCTCCGACCAGCCCATCAGGATGAAATACGGCAGGTACTGGCTGGTCAGGTAGTCCAGGCCGTAGGTGCCGGAGGCCGCCATCACCAGCGTCGCGCCGACGCCGGTGGCAGCCATGGCCAGCGCCGCGCCGAAGAAGCCGCACAGGAACACATAGATCATGAAATGGTTGGGCAGCTTGCGGTCGACGAAGCGGAAGATGCCGTGGCTCACTGCCACGGGCAGCGCGCCCATGAGCAGGAAGTTCAGCGACACCGCCTCCCAGGCGCTGACCCCCGCGGCAACCCCCGCCAGGGTGACGCCGACGGTGACGACGGCCAGCGCCGCCAGCGCCAGCGGCCAGCCGAACATGAGCGTGAGCGCCGTCGCGCCCAACACGTGAAAATTCAGCCCGGGCTTGACCCCGGTCTTGATGCTCCACAACACCATCAGGGTGACGCAGGCGCCGAGCAGCAGATTGAGGCGCCAGTTTTCCTTGAGCGAGGACCAGGATGCGCGGCGCCACGCCAGAGCCAGCAGCGCGATCGCGGCAAGGTGCGCGACCCAATACCAGGCGGCGGGAAGCAGGTGATCGGGGATGTTCATGGCGGCACTCCACAGGCAGCGGTACAGGGAGAATGTTCATTTTACGCTATACTGGCCGGCCATTTTCCAGCCATTTTTCTTGCCGGTGCCGATATGCGTTTGGCTTTGTTCGACCTCGACAACACGCTGCTCGCCGGGGACAGCGATTTCGAGTGGGCGCAGTTCCTCATTTCCAAGGGCGTGCTCGACCGCGAGGTATACGAGGCGAAGAACCTCGAATTCTACGAGCAGTACAAGGCGGGCACTCTCGACATCCACGCCTTCCTCGATTTCCAGCTGAAGCCGCTGTCGCGCCATCCGCGCGCCCAGCTCGATGCCTGGCATGCCGAGTTCATGGCCACGCGCATCCTGCCCATGATCACGGACAAGTCCCGGGCCCTGGTCGCAGGGCACGCCCAGGCTGGCGACACGCTGGTCATCATCACCGCCACCAACAGTTTCGTCACCGGCCCCATCGCGCGGGAATTCGGCGTCCCCCACCTCATCGCCACCGAACCGGAGCAGATCGACGGCGAATTCACGGGGCGCGTGAGCGGCACCCCGAGCTTCCGCCAGGGGAAGGTGGAACGCCTGGAAGCCTGGCTCGCGGCGCGCGGCACGCGCTTGTCCGAGCTCGAGCGCAGCTATTTCTACAGCGACAGCCACAACGACCTGTTCCTGATGGAGCGGGTGACCCACCCGGTGATCGTGGATGCCGATGCGGAGCTGACGCGCATTGCCGCGGAACGCGGCTGGCCATCCATCAGCCTGCGCTGAATCCGGGGCGCCCGCGCTGCAGTCGGTCCCATCTCCGCTCCCAGCCCGATGCGCCCGACCCTCATCCTTGCCCTGCTGCTGATCGCCGCGCCCGCGGTGTGGCTGATCGCCCTGATCCACGGCAGCGTTGCCCTGCCGGCGGCGGATACCCTCGCTGCGCTGATCCACAACGACGGCGGCACCGCCGCGCAGATCCTGTGGGAGCTGCGCTGGCCGCGTGTGGCGGCGGCCTTTGCCTGCGGTGGCCTGCTCTCCCTGTCCGGCCTGATGCTGCAGGTGCTGGTGCGCAATCCCCTGGCCGAGCCTTACATCCTGGGCATTTCCGGCGGTGCCGCGCTGGGTGCGCTGGCGGCGCTGGCCCTGGGGACTGCGCTGGCAGGGGTCCACGCCGCCGCTTTCTTCGGCGCGCTCGCGGCCACCGCCGCGGTGTTCGCTCTGAGCGGCGGCGCGGGCTGGAACATGTTTCGCCTGCTGCTCACCGGCGTCGTGCTCTCGGCCGGCTTCGGCGCCGCGGTGAGCCTGGTCCTGAGCCTCGCGCCGGCCGCGGACGCGCGCGGCATGCCGTGCTGGCTGCTGGGCGACCTCGGCTATGCCACCCGTCCGGCCTGGGCCTGGGGCGCCCTGGCGCTGGCGCTGGCGTTCGCCTTCGTGCAGGCGCGGGCCCTGGACGTGCTGGCGGCGGGCGAGCTGCAGGCCAGGGCCCTCGGCGTGGCAGTGGTGCCGCTGCAAATCGGGCTGTTTCTCGCCGCCTCGCTCGCCACCTCGGCCGCGGTGGCGCAGGCCGGGCCGGTGGGCTTCGTCGGGCTGATCGTGCCGCACGTGCTGCGCCTGCTCGGCCTCACCGACCACCGCCTGCTGGTGCCGGCGGTGGTGCTGGGCGGCGGCAGCTTCCTGGTGCTGGCGGATCTGGCCGCGCGCACGCTCGCAGCGCCGCAGCAACTGCCGGTGGGGGTGTTCACCGCGCTCATCGGCGTGCCGCTCATGCTGTGGCTGCTGGCACGGAGGCCGTGATGCTGGAAGCCCGCGGACTCTCGCTCCGTGTCCCTGGCCGCGTCTTGTGCGCAGGCCTGGATGCCCGGTTCCTGGCGGGCGAAACCTGGGCGATACTGGGCGCCAACGGCGCGGGCAAGACCACCCTGCTGCATGCCCTGGCGGGGCTGCGGACGCCGGACCAGGGGAGCGTGCATCATCACGGGCGCGACCTCGCGCACCTGTCGCGCCGGAGCGTCGCCCAGGCTCTGGCGGTCCTGCTGCAGGACGAGACCGACGGCTTCTGGGGCAGCGCCCTGGATTGGGTGCGCCTCGGCCGTTACCCCCACGAGGTGTCGGGACGGGCGAGCGACGAGGCCCTGGTCCGGGCCGCACTGGACCGGGTGGGCATCGGCCACCTGGCGGCGCGCACCATGTCCACGCTCTCCGGTGGCGAGCGCCAGCGGGTGCGCCTGGCCATGGTGCTGGCCCAGCTGGCCGAAGCGGGGGAGGCGGTGCTGCTGGACGAGCCGCTCCAGCATCTGGACCTGCGTTCCCAGGTGGCGATGCTGGAGGTGTTCACCGCGCTGGCGCGCAACGAAGGGAAAACGGTCATCATGGTGTTGCACGATGTGTACTGGGCAAGCCGCTATTGCGACAAGACCCTGCTCGTATTCGGGGATGGGCGCATCGCCCAGGGGGAGACCGGAACGGTGCTGAACAAGGAGAACATGGAGGCGCTCTACGGCTGTTCGCTGACTTTGGTGGAAGCGGGTGGCGGGCGCCTGTTTCTGCCGACGGGGCCGCGGGCATGAAGCTGCACCTGCCGCGCACGCTGCACATGCGCCTGGTGCTGGCCGTGGCGCTGATACAGCTGCTGGCGGTGAGCGCGTTTGCCGCCTACTGGGTGGTGGAAGAGGTCAGCAGCGCGGTGGATGCGCGCCAGGTCCTGGCGCACCGCGTGCTGAACATCACCGCGCCCAGCGTCGAGCGCACCCTGGTTGCCGCGGATGCCAAGGAACTGCGCCGCTACCTCGACCGCGTCAGTGCCGACCCCATGATCAACGGCGTCACCGTGAAGGATCTCCAGGGTCGGCTGATCTACCGGAGCCAGGCGAGCAATACGGCGCTGCACTGGCTCGCGGCCCGGTTCGAGCCGCCGTCCTTGCGCGCCGGCCTGAGCACCCAGCTCTGGAACGAGGGCAGGCCGTTGGGGGTGCTGACCCTGTCGCTCGCGAACGAGCCAGTGAATGCCCAGGTGCGGGACGTCATCGAGCAGGTGATGCTGTTCTTCTTCGTCATCCTCGTGCTCGACCTGATCGCCACCCAGCTGATCATCCGCTTCTTCGTCGCGCCGCTGGGGCCGCTCACCGAGATGGCCATGAACGTCAGCCAGGGTGTGCTCGACAGCACGGTGATGCCGAAGGCGACCGCCTCGGACGAGGTGAAGAAGGTGGGGCTGGCCCTGGTCACCAGCGCGCGGCTGATGCAGAAGCAGATCCGCGACCTGGAGCAGACCCGCGCCCAGCTGGCCCAGAACGAGCTGCGGCTGCGCAATCTGGTGAACAGCATGCGCGAGGTGCTGGTCGAGCTCGACCGCAACGGCACCATCCTGTTCCTGAATCCGGCCTGGGAAAACCTCACCGGCCATGCCATCGCCGACTGCCTGGGCAAGCCCTTCTCGCAGTTCCTGGTCCAGCCGCAGCAGCAGGCGGTGTTCACTTCGGGCCGCCTGGAGACGCTGGCGCCATCCGACGTGCAGCTCGAGATCCGCGCCCGCGACGGCCATTCGGTGTGGATGCAAATGAACACGACGCCGCAGTTCGATGAACGCCGCGCATTCAGCGGCATCGTCAGCACCCTCGAGGACATCAGCGAGCAGCGGCGCCTGCAGCAACTGCAGCGCGAGCACGAGCAGGAACTGGTGCAGCTGTCCATCACCGACCCGCTCACCGGTGTCTACAATCGGCGTCATTTCGACAAGATGATGCAGAACGTGCTCGCCATGAATCTGGGCCGCCAGCAGCCGGTGGCGCTGATCATCATCGACATCGACGGCTTCAAGTTCATCAACGACACCTATGGCCATCCGGTGGGCGACGAAGTGCTGCGCAGGGTCGCCGACGTTCTGCTCAAGCGGCGCGAGGGCGGCGTCGTGGCGCGGCTGGCCGGGGACGAGTTCGCGGTCGTGCTCGCCAACGTGGGCGAGGAGGCCGCTGGCGCCATAGCGCGCGCCATCCACCAGGACCTGGGCCAGATCGTCGTCGACCTGCCGGTGGGCGATCTGCACATCCAGACCTCCATCGGCGTCGCGGTCGCGCCCGCCTTCGGCACCACGCCCCAGGAACTGGTGCGCGCCGCCGACGTGGCGCTCTACCACGCCAAGAAGAGCGGCCGCAATCGGGTGGACACCCTGTCGCGCGACATGGGCGAAGCGATCATGGACATCTTCTCCCAGGGCTTCGAGCTGCGGAATGCGCTGCAGAACGGCATGATCGCGCCCTTCCTGCAGCCCATCCACGACCTGCGCAGCGGCGGCCTCATGGCCTATGAGGTGCTCACCCGCCTCAAGCGCGGCGAGGAATACGTCGCCGCGGACGAGTTCGTGCTGATCGCGGAGGATCTTGGCCTGATCCGGGAAATGGACCTGTTCATCATCCGCACCGCCCTCGGCAGCGTGCCCAAGGGCGTGCACCTGTTCCTCAACATCAGCCTGAATTCCTTCCACTCGCCGGAATTCGTCACCGAGCTGAAGGCCATGCTGCAGTCGCCGCTTGCCCAGGGCCGGCCGCTGACCATCGAGATCACCGAGCGCCAGACCACGGACATGGGCGGCGAATTCTTCGGCCTGATCGACGCGCTGCGCGCCGGCGGCGTGAAGATCGCCCTCGACGATTTCGGCGCCGGCTATTCCACCTATGCCTACCTGCGCCAGCTGAAGCCGGACTTCGTGAAGATCGACGGCAGCTTCGTGCAGCAGATCCTGGCCAACGTTCACGACCGGCAGATCGTCGAACACATCCGCGAGCTGTCGGCGGTGTTCGGCGCGAAATCCATCGCCGAGCACGTGGAGGACCAGCGTACCCTGGACGTTTTGGCGGGCATGGGCGTGGACTATGCGCAGGGCTATTTCTTCGGCAAGCCGAAGCGGGTGGAGGAATACCTTGCCGCGACGGCGGCCGGCTGAGGTGCGCCGCCGCGACATCCGCCAGCCTTGCCCTTTCGTCGCCGCTCGGCGACAATTCCCGCCTTTCCCAGTCCTTTTATGATTCAGAAGCTTATCCGGCGGCTGATCAAGCCGCGCCGCGCGGCCGGTCCCGCCATCATCCCCCTCAAGAAGCACGGCATTGCGCCCGAGCAGATCAGCTCGTGCGCGCTCACCGTGTGCGAGACGCTGCAGCGGGCGGGATACAAGGCCTTCGTGGTGGGTGGCGCGGTGCGCGATCTGCTGATGGGCAAGGAGCCGAAGGACTATGACGTGGCCACCGATGCCACGCCGGAGGAGGTGCGCCATCTGTTTCGCCGTTCGCGCATCATCGGCCGGCGCTTCCGCATCGTGCACGTGATGTGCGGGCGCGACACGGTCGAGGTCACCACCTTCCGCGGCCAGAGCGCGCCGCCGCCGGACGTTTCGATCGAGGGTGAGGAAGAGGAGGCGGAACCCGAAGAGGCGGACCGTCACGTGAACGAAAACGGCCGCCTGCTGCGCGACAACGTTTTCGGCAGCCAGGCGGACGATGCGGCGCGGCGCGATTTCACCATGAATGCGCTGTATTACGATCCGCACACGGCGGAAATCTGGGATTACCAGGACGGCGTGGCCGACCTCAAGCGCGGCGTGCTGCGCATCATCGGCGATCCGGAGACGCGCTACCGCGAGGATCCGGTGCGCATGCTGCGCGCGGTGCGGCTGGCGGCCAAGCTCGACCTGAAGCTCGACCCGGCGACGCGCAAGCCGATCCGCGGCCTCGCCGACCTGCTGCAGGACGTGCCCAAGGCGCGCATTTTCGACGAAATGCTCAAGCTCTTCCTCTCCGGCCATGCCCTGGAGAGCGCCCGGCGCCTGCGCGAAGAAGGCCTGCACCATGGGGTGCTGCCGCTGCTGGACGTGGTGCTGGAACAGCCCATGGGCGAGCGTTTCGTCACCCTGGCGCTGCAGAATACCGACGAGCGCATTTCAGCCGACAAACCGGTGTCGCCGGCCTTCCTGTTCGCCACCCTGTTCTGGCACGAGGTGCTCGCGCGCTGGGAAAAATACCAGCGGCAGGACATGCCGCCGATGCAGGCGCTGAACGAGGCGATGGAGGACGTGATCCAGAAGCAGGTGGAGACGCTGGCGATTCCGCGCCGCTATACCTCGGTGATGCGCGAGATCTGGGGCCTCCAGCCCCGCTTCCTGCAGCGCTCCGGCCAGCGGCCGTTCCGCCTGCTGGAGCACCCGCGCTTCCGTGCCGCCTTCGATTTCCTCATGCTGCGCTGCGCCAGCGGCGAGGTGGACGCCGCAGTGGGCGAGTGGTGGGAGAAATTCCAGCACGCCCATCCGGACGAGCGCACACGCATGCTGGTCAAGGGCGAGGGGCCGGCCAAGCCGCGTCGCCGCCGGCGGCGCAAGCCCGCGGGTGCCGCGCCGCCTGCATCCGAATAGACCCACGAAAATTCCCGGATGAGCCAGAACTTTCCCCATCGCGCGTTCGTCGCGCTCGGCAGCAATCTCGCCGACCCGGCAGCGCAGGTGCGCCGCGCCTTCGACGCGCTGGGCGCCCTGCGCGAGTCGCGCCTGGCGGCCCATTCTTCCCTGTATCGCACCGCGCCGGTGGGCTATGCCGACCAGCCCGATTTCATCAACGCCGTGGCGCTGGTGGAAACCCGGCTGCCGCCGCGGGCGCTGCTGGAGGCGCTGCTCGACATCGAGCATGCGTTCGGCCGTGTGCGCGAATTCCGCAACGCGCCGCGCATCCTCGACCTCGACCTGCTGATCTACGACGACCTGATCCACCACGAGCACGGCCTCACCGTGCCCCACCCGCGCATGCACGAGCGCGCCTTCGTGCTCGCGCCGCTGGTGGAGATCGCGCCCGACTGCATCATCCCCGGCCGCGGCCTGGCGCGCGACTGGCTTGCCCGCTGCCTGGATCAGGGCGTCCAGCGCATCGCCGCCTGAGCTGCGCGGATGGCGCTGGAAAAGTACAAGTACATCGTGGTCGAAGGCCCCATCGGTGCGGGCAAGACCAGTCTCGCCCGCAAACTCGCGGAGCGGGTGCAGGGCGATCTGGTGCTGGAAGGCGCCGATGCCAACCCGTTCTTGGCCAGGTTCTACCAGGACCGGGCGCGCTATGCCCTGTCGACCCAGCTGTTCTTCCTGTTCCAGCGGGTGGAGCAGGTGCGCGAGCTGAAGCAGACGGACCTGTTCGGGCGGCCGGTGGTGTCCGATTTCATCCTGGACAAGGATCCCCTGTTCGCCCAGCTCACCCTGTCCGACGACGAATTCCGCCTCTACCAGCAGATCTACGCCAGTCTCCAGCCGCAGACGCCGACCCCCGATCTGGTAATCTATCTGCAGGCGCCGGTCGAGGTGCTGGCGGAGCGGGTCAGGCAGCGCGGGCGGCCCTACGAACGGCCCATCGACGCGGACTACCTGGGGCGGCTGGCGGAACGCTACGCACGCTATTTCTATCAATACGAGGCATCGCCGCTGATGATCGTGAACAGCGAAAATCTGAATTTCGTGGACGATGCGCAGGATTTCGAGCTGCTGGTCGAGCGCATCGGCAGCCTGCGCGGCGGGCGCGAGTTTTTCAACCGGGGCGAATAGGGTGTCGCGGACCACACTGACCACCTTGCACAGGATGGCGCGCGAGGGCGAGAAAATCGCCACGCTCACCTGCTACGACGCGAGCTTCGCGGCCCTGCTCGAAGGCGCCGGCGTGGACGTGCTGCTGGTGGGCGACTCCCTGGGCATGGTCGTGCAGGGGCGGGAGACCACCCTGGCGGTGACCCTGGCGGAGATGGAGTACCACACGCGCTGCGTGGCGCGCGGGTCGAGCCGGGCCTTCATCGTCGCCGACATGCCCTTCGGCAGCTACCAGGAATCGCCGCAGGAAGCCTTCCGCAACGCCGCGCGCCTGATGAGCGCGGGCGCCCACATGGTCAAGCTCGAGGGCGGCGCGGCCATGGCCGACACGGTGCGCTTCCTGGTGGAACGCGGCATCCCGGTGTGCGGCCATCTGGGCCTGTTGCCCCAGTCGGTGCACCAGCTGGGCGGCTATCGGGTGCAGGGCCGGAGCGAGCAGGAGGCGGCACGCATCCTGGCCGATGCCAAGGCGCTGGATGCCGCCGGGGCGGGGCTGCTGGTGCTGGAGATGACCCCCGGCGCCCTGGCGCACCAGGTCACGCAGGCCATCGCGGCGCCCACCATCGGCATCGGCGCCGGTCCCGACTGCGCCGGCCAGGTGCTGGTGCTGTACGACATGCTCGGCATCTATGGCGGCAAGGTGCCGAAGTTCGCCAAGAATTTCCTGGACGGCGCGGCCGGCATTCAAGCGGCGGTGGCGGCCTACGTGCAGGCCGTGAAGGAAAAGCGCTTTCCGGCCGCCGAGCACGGTTTCGACTAGCCGGCGATGGACCTGATCTCCACCATCAAGGCCCTGGACGACCGCCTCGCCGACGGCGGCGTGATCGCCTTCGTGCCCACCATGGGCAACCTGCACCAAGGGCATCTCGACCTGGTGCATCTGGCGCGCGCCCACGGCGAGACGGTGGTGGCCAGCATCTTCGTCAACCCGCTGCAGTTCGGCCCCGGCGAGGACTTCGAGCGCTATCCGCGCACCCTGTCCGAGGACTGCGCCAAGCTGGAGCAGGCGGGCTGCGACGTCGTGTTCGCGCCCACGGTGACGGAGATGTACCCGACGCCGCAGCAGACGGAGATCCTGCCGCCGCCGCTGGCGGACGAGCTGTGCGGCGCGTTCCGTCCGGGGCACTTCCGCGGCGTGGCCACGGTGGTGGCCAAGCTGTTCAACATCGTGCAGCCGTCGGTGGCGGTGTTCGGCAAGAAGGACTACCAGCAGCTGTTCATCATCCGCGCCATGGCGCGCGAGCTCAATTTCCCGGTGCGCATCGTCGGCGCCGAGACGGTGCGCGCGGCGGACGGCTTGGCGCTGTCGTCCCGCAACGCCTATCTGTCCGACGCCGAGCGGGCCGAGGCGCCGCGGCTATATCGGGTGCTGGGGGAAATCGGCCAGGCGCTGCGCAGCGGCGACCAGGATCTTATCGCGCTGGAGGCGAACGCCTGCCGCGAACTGGAGTCCAATGGCTGGCGAGTGGATTACGTTTCCGTGCGCGATCCGCGAACCCTGATGCCGCCTGCGGAGCCCCTGGATCAGTTCGTGGTGCTCGGCGCGGCCTGGCTCGGAACGACGCGCCTCATTGATAATATTGAGGTTTCCCGGGATTAGGTTTCACGACCGGCGTCGAACCGGTATAATCCGCGTCCTTTTCCACTGATGGGGGCCCGACCATGCAACGGACCATGCTGAAATCGAAGCTGCACCGGGTGCGCGTCACGCATTCCGAGCTGCACTACGAAGGTTCCTGCGCCATCGACGAGACCCTGCTGGAGGCGGCGGACATCCGCGAATACCAGCAGATCGAGATCTACAACGTCACCAATGGCGAGCGCTTCACCACCTATGCCATCCGCGCCGAGCGCGACTCCGGCATCATCTCGGTGAACGGCGCGGCCGCACACAAGGCCAACCCCGGCGACATCGTCATCATCGCCACCTATGCCGTCTACAACGAGATCGAGCTGCAGAAGTACGCGCCGCAGCTGGTGTACGTGGACGAGCACAACCGCATCGTCGGCCGGCGCGAGCGGATTCCGGTGCAGATGGCCTGACGCGGCAGGCCGGGCAAACGAAAAAGGCGGCGCATCGGGCCGCCTTTTTCGTTGGGCTTGCCGCCGTGCTCAGGCGTAAGTGTTCACCCGGGAACCCAGGCTACCCATCTGCTGGATTTCGGCTGCGATCTGGGTCTGGCGGATGCGCGCCTGCAGCAGCTCGGTCGTGACCTGCTCGTTGCGCTGTCGCTGCTGCTGCGCCTTTTCCGAAACGTTGCCATTGGCCTGGGTGGTGGCCTGGTAGAGGGCGTAGGCGGCGTTGCCGACGGAGGAAACGGTGGACATCGTGCGTGAACTCCGGTTGGGGGAAGATGGCCGCCATTATAGTGGCCGACCCGGGCCGCTGTCGCGCAGTCCGGAGCACGCTACGGAGCCATGGTGCCGAGAGAGGGACTCGAACCCTCACAGTGTTACCACCGGCGGATTTTGAGTCCGCTGCGTCTACCGATTCCGCCATCTCGGCCATTGGGGAAGCCGCATTATCCGTAGAATGTCCATGCCCAGCAAGCCGGGACGCGTGCTTCCGGTATAATTTCGGGCTTTCCACGTGCCGACAGCCGGCTGTCCATGAAGCTTTCCGATTTCGATTTCGAGCTCCCCAGCGAACTGATCGCCCAGTTTCCGGCGGAGAAGCGCCGGCACAGCCGGCTGCTGCACGTCGACGGGCGCAGCGGCGAGCTGCGCGACCGCATGTTCGCCGACTTGCCGGAGTACGTGCTGCCCGGGGACGTGCTGGTATTCAACGACACGCGGGTGATCAAGGCCCGGCTGTTCGCCAGCAAGGAGAGCGGCGGGCGGGTGGAGTTGCTCATCGAGCGCATTCTCGACGAGCGCCACGCCCTGGCCATGATCCGTGCCAGCCACGCCCCGCGGCCGGATTCCTTCCTGCACGTGGCCGGCAACACCGGTCTGACGGTGCTCGAACGCAGCGGGGACTTGTACAAGGTGCGCCTGGAGGCCGATGCGCCCCTGCTGGAATGGCTGGAGCGCCACGGCAGCCTGCCGCTGCCCCCGTATATCGGGCACGCCCCCACCGCTGCCGACGAGGCGCGCTACCAGACCGTGTATGCGCGCAAGCCGGGCGCCGTGGCGGCGCCCACGGCCGGGCTGCACTTCGACGAGGAGATGCTGGCCGCGCTGCGCGACAAGGGCGCGAAGCTCGCCTACGTCACCCTGCACGTGGGCGCGGGCACCTTCCAGCCGGTGCGGGTGGAGGACGTGCGCGAGCACGAAATGCACAGCGAGTGGTACCACGTGCCGCAGGAGACGGTGGACGCCATTCGCGACGCCCGGGCCGCCGGCGGGCGCGTGCTGGCGGTGGGCACCACCAGCCTGCGCGCGCTGGAGTCGGCGGCGGGGCAGGGCGAG
>CAYUJV010000003.1:0-56293 GCA_964445085.1 uncultured Burkholderiales bacterium | reverse complement strand
ATTGAATTGAGACTGTGAGTAACCCGACCTCACACACAGAATTTCGGATACGTCCCGAAAGGGGCTCTTGTCGTTTTCAGTACGGGAAGCCTATTCCTTGCCCATGCCAAAGGTCTTCACGGCGTGGTCGAACACTGCCTTGTCAATCTTGCCCTTGGGCCCCCAGAACACGACCATGTATTGGCGGCCGTCCTTGAGGTACTGCGCCGTATGCTTCTCGAAGTCGGTGGCCCCGTCCTTCCAGCCAGTCAGCAGGTAGTTGCCGGGCTCGCCGCCGATCGTGATGGCCTCCTCTTTCACCACATGATGGCCCTTGCCCTCATAACGCTTGTCTTCCGCGCCGATGCGCCATTTCTTGAAGTCATCCAGGGTGAAGCTCGCCGGCTGGACCTTGCGCAGGTACACGCCTTCGAGCGTGGCGCCAGTTTTCGCATCCTTGAAGAAGATCATCAGCAGGCGGTCGTCGAGGTCCTTGTAGCCCGGCTGCCAGTTCTGCGGCACCTCCATCTCGAAACGGGTGCCCAGCAGTTTCACCGAATCGGCCGAGTAAACCGGAAACGCGGCAGTGGCAGCCAACAAGCCGATGATCGCAATGAAGCGATTTACGCGAAGCATGTTTTTTCTCCTCCATTGTTAACAGGTCGCGACCCCGCAGGCGAGGGCGCGTAACATATCTTAAGTCATTCCTTGTCTGAAATGGCCGTTCAAGGGGATGCGAGGTTAGCGCACCGGCATGGCGCGGATGCGCAACGAGGTATAATCAGGCACCTTTATCTCGCGGAGTGGTCGTGGACTGGCTATTACTGATCAAAGCCTTCATTCTCGGCATCGTCGAAGGCCTCACCGAATTCCTGCCCATCTCCTCCACCGGTCATCTCATCATCGTCGGCGATCTGCTCAACTTCAACGACGAGGTGGGCAAGGTGTTCGAAATCGTGATCCAGCTCGGCGCCATCCTCGCCGTGTGCTGGGAATACCGGGCGCGCCTCGGGCACGTGCTCGCGCGCCTGCCCGGCGAGCGGGCCGCGCAACGCTTCGCCCTGAACCTGCTGATCGCCTTCCTCCCTGCCGCCATCCTCGGCATCCTGTTCATCAAGGCGATCAAGGCGCACCTGTTCAACCCGTTCGCGGTGGGCGTCGCCTTCATCCTCGGTGCCCTGGTGATCTTCTGGGTCGAGGCGCGCAGGCGCGCCCCGCACATCCACAGCGTGGACGACATGTCCTGGGCCGATGCCCTGAAGGTCGGACTGGCCCAGTGCTTCTCCCTGATTCCGGGCACCTCGCGCTCGGGCGCCACCATCGTCGGCGGCATGGCCTTCGGCATGTCGCGCCAGGCGGCGACGGAGTTCTCGTTCTTCCTGGCGATCCCCATCATGTTCGCGGCGACCTTCTACGACACCTACAAGCACTGGGGCCTGCTGCACGCGCACGATCTGCCCACGTTCGCGGTGGGCTTCGTCACCGCCTTCGTCTCGGCCTTTTTCGCCATACGCGCCCTGATCAGATACGTCGCGCACCACACCTTCGTGGTCTTCGCCTGGTACCGCATCGTTTTTGGCCTGATCCTGCTCTGGTTCTACCGCGACGTCCTGTTCCACGCCATGGGCTGACGCGGAAAAGAAAAAAGGCCGCTGCGAGGCGGCCTTTTTCCGGGTGAGGTGCGCTGTGTCTAAGCCGATACTGCCGCGCCCGCCTTCACGAATCCGGCGATGTGCGCCAGCAGTTCCTCTTCCTGGTAGGGCTTGCCCAGATACACGTTCACCCCCAGCTCCTTGGCGTAGTTGCGGTGCTTCTCCGCCGTGCGTGAAGTGATCATGATGATCGGGATGTGCCGGGTGCGCTCATCGCCGCGCACGTTCTTGGTCAGCTCGAAGCCGTCCATGCGCGGCATCTCGATGTCCACCAGCATCACCGCGGGCAGGGTCTCCTGCAGCTGCTGCAGCGCATCGACACCGTCCTTGGCGGTGATCACCTGGTAGCCTTCCTTCGCCAGCAGGCGGCCAGTGATCTTGCGCACGGTGAGCGAGTCGTCCACCACCATGATGACGGGTGTGGTGGCCTGTTCCTGCTTCGCCGGCGCCACCACCTGGGCACCCACGTGAGGCGTCTCGCGGTGCGCCAGCTGAACCGGGTTGATGATCAGCACGATGCGGCCGTTACCAAGCACGGTGGCGCCGGAGATGCCCGTCACGCGCGCCAGCTGCGGCCCGATGTTCTTGATCACCACCTCCTGGTTGCCCTGAAGCGCGTCCACATGCACCGCACAGCGCTGGGTACCGCTCCTGAGCAGCATCACCGAGGTGTAGGGCTTGGCTTCCGGCTGCGCCTCGTCGTCGCCGAGCAGGCGCGGCAGGTAGTGCAGCGGGTAGGTGTTGCCGAGCCATTCCACCTGGCCCTTGCGGTAGATTTCCGCCAAGGCGTCGGGCCGGATCTCCTGCACCTGTTCCACCATCGACGACGGCAGCGCGTACAGATGGCCGCCGGCGTGCACCAGCACCGCCTGCGTCACCGCCAGCGTCAGCGGCAGGTAGATGGTGAAGGTCGTGCCCTTGCCCTTCTCCGAGGCCACCTCGATCCGGCCGCCGAGGCCGGCGATTTCGTTGCGCACCACGTCCATGCCCACGCCGCGGCCGGCGATCTGGGTCACTTCGGAGGCAGTGGAGAAGCCGGGCTGGAAGATCATCTCGGTCAGGCGCGCGGCGGGGACGTCCTCGTCGCGCTGGATCAGCCCCAGCTCCAGCGCCTTCGCGCGCACGCGCTCGAGGTCGATGCCGGCGCCGTCGTCGCCGACCACCAGCACCACCTCGTTGCCCTCCTGGCGCGCGACCAGGGTGATCTGGCCGGTTTCCGCCTTGCCGGCGATTTCGCGCTCCTGCTCCGATTCCAGGCCGTGCACCACGGCGTTGCGCAGCAGGTGTTCGAACGGCGCGGTCATCTTCTCCAGCACGCTGCGGTCGAGTTCGACGCCCTCGCCCTGGATCAGCAGAATGGCCTTCTTGTCCAGCTCCTTCGCGGTCTGGCGCACGATGCGGTGCAGGCGTTCGGTGATGCTGGACAGGGGCACCATGCGGATGTGCATGAGCTGCTGCTGCAGGTCGCGGTTCATGCGCGCCTGGGCCAGCAGCGCCGCTTCCGCCTCGTCGATGTTCTTCAGCAGCGCCTGCTGCACGGTGGACACGTCGTTCACCGACTCCGCCATCATCCGCGTCAGTTCCTGCAGGCGGGTGAAGCGGTCGAACTCCAGCGGGTCGAAGTCCTGATGCTGGTCCTGGCTCATGGACAGGCGCGACTGCATCTGCGACTCGGCCTGGATCTCCACCTCGCGCAGCTGGCCGCGCAGGCGGATCACGTTGTCGGTCAGCTCCTTCAGGGACTGCTTGAAGTTGAGCATTTCGCCTTCGATGCGGGAGCGCGCGATACTCACCTCGCCCGCCTCGTTGACCAGCCGGTCCACGATGTCGGCGCGCACCCGCAGCAGGGCGCGGGCCGCGGCCTGCTCCGTTTCCGCGAGCGCCCCCGGCGCGGGGGTCGTCGCCTGGGCACGCAGGCCGAGCACGACCGGGGCCGGGCCGGTGGGCGCTGCGGCCGGGGCCGCGGCAGCAGGTGCGGCCACGGCTTCGCCGCGCACCAGGGCATCGTGCAGATCGCCGATGCGGTCGAAATGCGCGTCCAGTTCGTCGAACAGCGCCGTGCTCATGGCGCCGCCTTCCATCGCGGCGAGCACGCGCGTTTCCATCTGGTGGGTCAGCTCGCCCAGGCGCATGGCACCGGCCATGCGCCCGGAACCCTTGAGGGTGTGCAGGGCGCGCTGCAGGGCCTGCTGCGCTGCGGTATCCGCCGGGCTGGCGCGCCAGGCGCGGAGCTGGGTCCCGATGATGGGCATCAGCTCCTGGGCTTCTTCCAGGAAGATCGGCAGCAGATCCTGATCCAGGTCGTCGCGAATGCCGCTGTCGAGCGCGGGCATGGCCACCGCAGCGCGGGGCGCCGGCTGGACGGGTTCCGTGGCCACGGCTGCCACCGGCGCCGAAGGCGCCTCGGGCGCTGCTTCGACCACCGGCGGCTCCGCCGGGGCTTCCACCTGTTCGCGCGCAGCGCGCACCGTCTCCAGGCTGGCGCGCAGCTCGGCGATCAGGGCATCCGCGGGCGCGGCGGCGCGGCGCTGTTCGATCGCCGCCACCATGTCCTGCAGGGCCCGCACCGCGCGTTCGATCATGGCCAGCTCGTCCGCGCCGACTTGGCGCGGATGTTCCAACAGATCCACCAGAAACTGCTCGAGCTGATAGGACAGGTCCGCCGGGGCGGTCAGCCCGACGGTGCTGGAAATGCCGCCCAGGGTGTGGGCGGCGCGCATGAAGTCGTACTCGATCGGCTGGCCGGGCTGGGCGCGCAGCGCCTGCACTCCCCGGTCCAGCCCGGCGAGGTGCTGGGCGGCCTCCGCCAGGAACAGGTCATACAGGGACGCCGGCACCAAGGTGCCGCCGACGTCGATGTCGCGCGGCGCGCTCGCCGCGTGAAGCGGGAATTCATGAATCGTCGCCTCGCGCCGCGGCGTCTCGGCCACCGGCTCGGGCGCCGCTGCCGGTTCGGGCAAGGTCTCGACGACGGCTTCGAGCGGCGGCGCATCCGCCTCTAGCGGCCATTCCAGGGTGATTTCCTCGACCGAGGGCACGGCTTCGGGCTGGCCTGCCGCCTCCACGGTTTCCTCGGCTTCCACGGCGGGCAGGTCGAAGCTGATCTCCTCGGCGACTTCGCCGTCCAGATCGAATTCGAAGCCGGGCTCGGCCGCCTCGGCCGGGGCGAAGGCTGGCGCCTCCAGCTCCACGCTTTCCACGGGGGGCACGGCAACGGGGTCAGTCGCTTCCGTGACGACGGGGGCCATCGGGGCCACGGGGGCGGCTTCCGCCTGCGGTTCGCTGCGCAGGGCCTCGGCCATGGCGAGCAGGCGGCCCGCCTCGACCGGGACGTGCCCCTCGCGGCTCAGCGCATCCACCCAGCCGGCGAAGGAGTCATGGGCGAGCTGCAGCATCTCCAGCAGTTCGGGCGTGGCCGCGCGCTCGTCCTGCAGCCACTTGTTCATGGTCTGTTCGATGCCCCAGGCGACCTCGCCCAGATCGGTCAGGCCGACCATGCGGCCGGAGCCCTTGAGGGTATGGAAGCCGCGGCGTATGGTCGTGAGCGCGCCGTTGTCATCGGGACGGCTGCGCACCATGGCGAGGTGTTCGCGGATGGTCGCCAGCACCTCCTGCGCCTCCTCCAGATAGACCTCGAGCATCTCGCGGTCGATCGCCTCTTCGCTCGCTTCGAGCAGGCGCGCCGTCTCCTCCGAGGGGGCAACCGCCGCCACCTTGGGCGCGGTGAGCGCGGCGACGGCCGCGTCGAGCTCGGCGCTCGCCCCACCGCCGGCATTGAGCAGGGACAGCACGCGGCCCGCCTGGTCCTTGAGCGCGGCGTCGTCGATCAGGTCGGCGTCCTGCTGCAGGGCGCTGGCCTGCGCCAGCAGTTGTTCGCGGTTGTGGTCGGTGGCCTCGGCCTTCCATGCCTGGTACAGGGTCTGCACCAGCTTCTTCTGGTCTTCCAGGCCCTCCTCGACGCTCGCCACCGGCATCTCGATGGCCTCTTCCTCGACGTTCGTGGGCGGCGGCTCTTCGCGCCGGCGCAATCCGGGGAAATGCTTGATCACCGGCGCCAGCACCTCGAAGGCATCGCTCTTGCCGTGCTGCACCGCCTCGACGTAGAAGCCCAGGCTGGAGAGGCCTTCCGCCACCAGCTCCATCTCGCTCTGGGTCGGCTCGTGTTCGGGCTCGGCAAACTGGTTGATGATGTTGCGACAGGCGCCAAGCAGCTCCGCCGCGCGCTCCAGCTCGAGAATGCGCAGCGCGCCTTCGATCTGGGCGATGTAGGACGCGAGGCCCGGGATGTCCGCGCGCTTGGTGTGGTCGCGGAAGAAGGCGTCGAGCACTTGTTCGACGTGGCGCAGGTTGGTCTGGATTTCGGTGCCGACCTGGGCGAGCAGCAATTTTTCCTGGGCCCGCCGCGCCATTTCGTCCAGCAGCGGCACGGTCTCGATTCCCTCCAGCGACTCGCCGGCCAGCGCGGCGGCGAGCCGCTTGCCCTGCACATGGGCCTGGCCGACGAAGCTCGGCGACAGGCGGGCAAAATTCTCCACCGCACTCTCGGCGAGCAGCAGCGCGGTGGCCATTTCCATGTCCACCATGTCGTTCGAGGCGCCGCCGCCGGCGAGCTGGGCCGCGCCGGCGGAGATGCCATCGAGCAGGTCCTGCAGCGCGGCGTGCCCGAGGGGCCGGGCCTTCTCGGCCAGCTTCGCCGCCTGCCCCTGGAAGTTGCGCAGGGCATCCTTGTTGCCGGCCGTGAACTTGAGCCAGGCATCCTTGGCGGCGCCGAGGGCGTCGGCCAGCTCGCGCAGGATCGGCCGCACGCGGTCGAGCTCGGTCTCGGCCGGGCCGCTGGCCGCAGGCAGCGCCACATAGGCGTCCAGCTCATAGGCCTGTTTCACGCTGGCGAGGCGTTCGGTCGCGGGCGTGGCGCGGGCGACGTGGTAGAGCACGTCGCGCAGCAGGCGTTCGGCGACCTTGCTCGAGCGTTCGCCGAGACGGCGGATCTGCTGGTCGATGCGGCCGCACAGCGATTTGACGTTGAAGCCGGGGGGCACCCCGCCCTCCAGCAGCGCATCCAGATAGGCCACCGCGTCCCACCAGAAGGTGCGGTTGGCGGGCTGGGTCTGCGTCGCCTCGATGGCTTCGAGCGCGCCCTTCATCTGGCGCAGCGCGTCCTTGTCTTCGGGATTGCGCAGCCAGTGCAGCAAGCCCTTCTGATACTTGCTGCGTTCGGCGCGCACATAGCGCGGGAAGGCGTCCTCGGACACCGGCGGCTCGCCCGCCAGCCGCGGGGCGCGCACCGACAGATCGGGGAAGAACAGGTCCGCTTCGCTGATGCGATCGACGCCGCGCGCCTCGAGCAGGGCCTTGTAGGTGGGGAACAGGCGCAAGGGAACATCGGGCGCGCCGGAAAGCAGATCGTCGAGGTATTTGCCGAGCGCGATCAGCCCCTGGTCGACCAGGTCCAGACGGTCGCCGTCGGCTTCCAGCTCACGCTTTTCCAGTGCCGCGAGCAGGCGCTCGATTTCCTCGCAGAAGCGGGCGAGGCCGTCGAGGCCGACCATCTGGATCGCGCCCTTGACTTGGTGCAAATGGGTCTGGGCGAACTTGAGCGGGCTCGCATCGGCGGTGTTGCCGGCGAACAGGGTGAGCTGTTCGCGGGCTTTCGCCAGGGCGGCGTCGATCTCGCCCTTGACCCAGGTCAGCGGACCGACGTCGAAATCCGAGGGTGTGGTCATGGCAGCCTAGAGGATGGGGATCAGGAGAGCTTGAAGCCGGCCACGGAGCCTTTCAGGTCGGCCGCGAGGCTGGCCAGCTGGCCGACGGACACCGCCGTCTGCTTCGTGCCTTCCGTTGTCTGGGTCGTGATGTTCTGGATGTCCTGCATGTTCTTCGCCACGGTCTTGGCCAGTTCGGCCTGGGTCTGCGTGGTGTTCGAGATGGTGTCGATTCGACCCGCAAGGTCGCGCGACACGCGGCCGATCTCGGCCAGCGCCTGGCCCGCGGCGTCGGACAGCTTCGCGCCCTCGACCACGCCCTGCGTGCTCTTTTCCATGGCCGCCACCGCGTCGTGGGTGTCGGTCTGAATGGTCTTCACGATCGCGCCGATCTGCTTGGTCGCCTCGCCGGAGCGCTCCGCCAGCCGCTGCACCTCTTCCGCCACCACCGTGAAGCCGCGGCCCGCCTCGCCTGCGGACGCCGCCTGAATCGCGGCGTTCAGCGCCAGGATGTTGGTCTGCTCGGTAATGTCGGAAATCAGTTCCACGATCTCGGAAATTTCCTGGGACGATTCGCCCAGCCGCTTGATCCGTTTCGCCGTCTCCTGGATCTGCTCGCGGATTTCGTTCATGCCGGAAATCTGGTTCTGCACCGCCTCCTGGCCTTTTTCCGCCGCCTCCAGGGACATCTGCGCCACGCGGGCGGATTCGGAGGCGTTCGCCGACACCTCGTTGATGGAATCGGCCATCTGCAGCACGGAGTTGGAGGTTTCCTCGATCTCCTTCGACTGGCGCTGCGCGGCATCCAGCAGCTGCGCCGAAATCGACTGCGCCTGCTGGGTCGCGTTCGTCACCTGGTCGGTCGCCTTGTTGATCTCGGACACCAGCAGCCGCAGCTCGTCGATGGTGTAGTTGATGGAGTCCGCGATCGCGCCGGTGATGTCCTCGGTCACCGAGGCCTTCACCGTCAGGTCGCCTTCCGCCAGGTCGCCCATTTCGTTCAGCAGGCGCAGAATCGCTTCCTGGTTACGCTTGTTCTCGTCCTCGCTCTGCATCGCGCGGCGGCGGGCTTCGTTCACCACCGACCAGGCGAACAGCACGGCGGCGAAAATGCCCAGGATGCCGAACAGGCCGGCGAGCCAGGGGCCGGCGACGCGGCCAATGCCCTCGTAGGCGGCGCTCAGCTTCTCGGTGCCGGCCAGCAGCTTGTCGGAGCCGACGAAGATGTCGCGGCCCGCCTGCTTGGCATTCACCAGGCTCTGCATGTTCTGCAGGATGCTGTTGACGTTGGCGTAGAAGTCCTTGAACACGCCGTTCAGCTCATTCAGCTTTTCCTTGGTGTCCTGGTCCTTCACCGCGGCGATCCGCAGGTCGTCGCTGCCGTTGATCAGGCCCAGCAGCACGTCACGGAAGGTGTTGGCGTCCTTGCCGAGGAGGAAGGCGACCTCGGGGTCGATGGTGTCCGAGGACAGCAGGTTGTTGGCGTTCTTCGCCATGCGCTGCGTCAGCATGACCTGCTGCGAGGCCATGGACACGTCGCGCACGCCCACGCCGGATTGGGACATCAGGGACACCACCTGCTCGGACAGCTCCAGCATCTGCACGTTGGAGGCGTTGATCGCGGCCACCGCCTTGTTCAGGTCCACGAGGCTCTTTTCCTGCCCGAGGATCAGCGCGGTCTGCTCCGCCATTTTCTTCCAGGTGCCATCGAGCTCCTTCAGGATGGGCTGGATGGCGGAAGGCGAGGCCGGCAGCGTGCCCTCGCCGTTGACGAGCTTGCGCAGGCTGTGGTCGAAGCGGTCCTTGGAGTCCTTCAGCTGCTTGAATGCCTCGGTGTTTCCGAGCACCGCCTGCTGCGCGCCCTTGGCCAGCCGCTGGGACAGCATCTGCATCTCGGTCGCGGTCGCCACGTACTCGGCCTTGTTGCCGACCAGGTAGGCGTTGAAGCCGAGGGTGCCCAGCGCAAGCAGGATGAAGATCAGGGCGGCGAGACCGGCGTAGAGCTGCTGCTTCTCCGCCGGCAGGTGCCCGATCAACGGCAGCTGCGTCGGTTCCTTGCCGGACAGTCGGCGCAGACCCTGCATGATGAGCGTGGTGTGCAGCGCATTGCCGCCGCCTTTCTTGTCACTCTTGCCCGATTTTTTCTTGAACAGTGCCATTGTCAGTCTCCGTTCCTTGATCCCAATGTTGCCTTCGTCCCGCCTTCACGCGGGCTTCTCGCTCGTGTGTTCGATCAGACCCCGACGGTCAGAAATTCCGCCTGGGCAACCAGCCCTTGCATCTTCAATTCCTTCCAGACCGCGCCGTCCGCATCCATGTATTCGGCGGCCACCCACTCCGGCAGCTCGCGGCCTTCCACCAGCTGCAGCTGCTCGGGGTTTTTCAGGCCGAGCATCTGGCGCACGACCAAGCCGGCGTTCACGCCGTAACGGGGATGGATCAGCAGCAGCCGGCTGTCCATGCTGACCTGGGTCGGCTCTCCGCCCAGGTAGTCGGAGAAGTCCACCACGCCATAGAGCACGCCGCGCACGTTGGCGACGCCGTTGAACCAGCGCTTGGTCAGCGGCACCGCCGTCAGCTGCGGCAGGGGAATCACCTCGCTCACGTCGGACAGATTCACGAGCCAGCGGTCGTTGCCGACCTGGACGCCGACCTTGGAGGAGACGGCCGACGCGCCCGCCGCGACCGCGTTTTGCAGGCGCGCGACGACTCCTTCCTGGAACTCCCTGAGACTGGTTTTGCGGGCCATGGGCGGGCTTGCCTAAGCGTCGGGTCAGCCGAGCGCCGCGATCTTGCGCAGCAGCTCGTCCTGGTTGACGGGCTTGACGAGGTAATCGCGCGCGCCCTGGCGCATGCCCCAGACCTTATCGGTTTCCTGGCCCTTGGAGGTGCACATGATCACCGGGATGTGCTTGGTCGCGTCATCCTTGGTGATGGCGCGGGTGGCCTGGAAGCCGTTGAGGCCGGGCATGACCACGTCCATCAGAATCAGGTCGGGCTTTTGCACCTTGGCCTTTTCCATGGCTTCTTCGCCGCTTTCGGCCATGATCACCTGATAACCCTGTTTGGTCAGGATTTCGCTCAGGAAGTGGCGTTCGGTGGGGGAGTCGTCGACAACCATGACTTTGCTAATCGGCATTTCTCTCGTCCTTCGCTAACTTGAATTACGCGGCCGCCGCCGGGCTGGCAAGAGCATGCTTTCTCACCGCCTGCAGCAGACTGTCTTTCGTAAAGGGCTTGGTCAGATATTCGTCGGAGCCGACCATGCGCCCGCGTACGCGGTCGAACAGGCCGTCCTTGCTCGACAGCATGATCACCGGCGTGCGCTGGAAGCGCTGGTTCTTCTTGATCAGCATGCAGGTCTGGTAACCGTCCAGACGCGGCATCATGATGTCGACGAAAATCAGATCCGGTTGATGATCGGCGATCTTGGCCATGGCGTCGAAGCCGTCCTCGGCGAGGATCACTTCGCAACCTGCCTGAACCAGGAAAATCTCGGCGCTGCGACGAATGGTGTTGCTGTCGTCGATCACCATGACCTTGATGCCCGCCAAATTGTTTGTCTCAGCCACACGACCCCCAACGGATTCTCGTTATGTTACTTCCGTAGCTAGGCACTGCCTGGGCATTGTATAAGAAAAACAAGCTCCGTAAAGCTCTTTTCTCACCAATTACCAGAGGTTTTGTACCTAAGCTCCACCGGCATTTTCGCTAATGCGTGGCAATTTCCATGCCACTCCCTCTCTGTCCGGGGCAGGAGGGGCGGTAAGAGCAGGTATCGGCAGGCCAGGGGGATTCTTGAAGGGAATTATGACGGCCCGAAGCTGCCGCGTGCGGCCGTCATATGCGGCGAAGTTTCAACGGCGCAGCCTGGGGAAACTCTGCAAAAGGTCGCGAGCAAGCCCGGCTGCACGCCGGGAAGCGCACCTGCGCAAGGCGGTACAGCGAGCATCGCAGGCGGGCAGACGGGCTGCGCAGTGCGTTTGCAGAGTTTCCCTAGATTTCGATCAGCTCGAAGTCATCCTTGCGCGCGCCGCAGTCAGGGCAGGTCCAGTTGGGCGGGATGTCCTCCCAGCGGGTGCCGGGCGCGATGCCGTCTTCCGGCCTGCCTTGCTCTTCGTCGTAGATGAAACCGCAGATCAGGCACATGTAGGTGCGGTAGGGCTGGTCGTTGCTCATGGGAACAGGGAGTGAATGTAAGTTAAAATGCAATTTTACCCGTCATCGCGCGCGGGAGATACCGGCTGCCTGGCGCGGCCACCGCAGCGCCAGCCCAACCCGACATGGCCGACACCCCCCCCATCGTTCTCACCTTCGCCGCGAGCGACCCGTCCGGCGGCGCCGGCATCCAGGCCGACATCCTGACGCTGGCCGCCATGGGCTGCCACCCGCTTTCGGTGCTGACCGCGCTCACGGTCCAGGACACCATGGGTGTCGACGGCGTCCTGGCCATCGACTCGGAATGGGTCGCCGACCAGGCGCGCGCGGTGCTGGAGGACATGCCGGTGGCTGCGTTCAAGATCGGCATGCTGGGCAGCGTGGAGAACATCGCCGCCATCGCCGAGATCGTTTCCGACTATCCGGATGTGCCGCTGATCCTGGATCCGGTGCTCGCCTCGGGCCGGGGCGACGAGCTGGCGACCGAGGACATGGCGTCCGCGCTGCTGGAAATGATCGTGCCGCAGACCACCTTGATCACCCCCAACAGCATGGAGGCACGCCGTCTGGCGACGGACGAGGCCAACGAGGATGACGCGCCGTCGCTGGACGAGTGCGCGGCCCGGCTCGTCGCCATGGGCTGCGAATATGTCCTGATCACCGGCACCCATGAGCAGAGCCCCCAGGTCGTGAACACCCTCTACGGCGAGTCCGGCATCATCGCCAGCGACAAATGGCCGCGCCTGCCCGGCAGCTACCACGGCTCCGGCTGCACCCTGGCCTCCGCCGCCGCCGCCGCCATCGCCCAGGGACTGGACATCGTCGAAGCGGTGAAGGATGCCCAGGATTTCACGTGGCGCAGCCTCAAGGCCGGCTTCCGTCCGGGCATGGGCCAGTACTTGCCGGACCGCCTGTTCTGGGCGCGCGAGGACGATGAAAGCGGAAATTAGGGGGCTCTACGCCATCACGCCGGAAATGCCCGATACCGCGGCACTGCTGGCCAAGGTGAAGGCGGCGCTGAGCGGCGGCGCGCGCCTGGTGCAGTACCGCAGCAAGAGCCGGGACGTCGCGCTCCGGCACGAACAGGCCGCGGAATTGCGCGCGCTCTGCCGCGCCCACGCCGTGCCGCTCATCATCAACGACGACGTGCGCCTGGCGGTGCTGACGGACGCGGACGGCGTGCATCTGGGCGAGGAGGACGCGAGCCTGCGGGAGGCGCGCATCAACCTCGGCCCGGACAAGATCATCGGCGTGTCCTGCTACCAGGACCTCGCCCGCGCGCGGCGCGCGGAAGCGGAGGGGGCGGATTACGTGGCCTTCGGCAGCTTCTATCCCTCTCCCACCAAGCCGGGCGCGCGGCCGTGCCCGATCGGCCTGCTGGCCGAGGCCAAGGGCGCGCTCAAGCTGCCGGTGGTCGCCATCGGCGGGATCACGCCGGAGAATGCCGCTGCGCTCGTCGCTGCCGGGGCGGATGCGGTGGCGGTGATCTCGGCCCTGTTCGACGCGCCGGACATTGCGGCCGTCGCCGCCCAGTTCGACAGTTTGTTCCAGACGAAACACTGAAAGAGAAGGCCATGGCTTCACGCAACGAAGAATTGTTCCAGCGCTCGCAGAAACTCATTCCCGGCGGCGTCAACTCGCCGGTGCGCGCGTTCCGCTCGGTCGGCGGCACGCCCCGCTTCTTCAAGAAGGGCCAGGGCGCCTATCTGTGGGACGAGGACGACCGGCGCTACATCGACTACGTCGGCTCCTGGGGTCCGATGATCGCGGGCCACGCCCATCCGGAGGTGATCCGCGCCGTGCAGGAGGCCGCCGCGCAGGGGCTGTCCTTTGGCGCGCCCACCGCGCGGGAGCTGGAAATGGCGGAGCTGCTGATCAGGCTCGTGCCGAGCATGGAGGAGGTTCGTCTGGTGTCCTCCGGCACCGAGGCCACCATGAGCGCGATCCGTCTCGCGCGCGGCCATACCGGCCGCTCCAAGCTGATCAAGTTCGAGGGCTGTTACCACGGCCACGCCGACAGCCTGCTGGTGAAGGCCGGCTCCGGCGCGCTCACCTTCGGCCAGCCCAGTTCCGCCGGCGTGCCGCCGGAGGTGGCCGCGCACACCCTGACGCTGTCCTACAACGACAGCGCCGCCGTCGAGGAGGTGTTCGCGCGCATGGGCGCGGAGATCGCCTGCGTCATCGTCGAGCCGGTGGCCGGCAACATGAACCTGATCGTGCCGGCAGCGGGCTTCCTCGAGACCCTGCGCGAGCAATGCACGAAGCACGGCGCGGTGCTGATTTTCGACGAGGTCATGACCGGTTTTCGCGTCGGCCCCGGCAGCGCCCAGGGCCTGTTCGACATCACGCCGGACCTGACGACCCTGGGCAAGGTCATCGGCGGCGGCATGCCGGTGGGCGCGTTCGGCGGGAAACGCGAGATCATGGAAAAGCTCGCGCCCAACGGCCCGGTGTATCAGGCGGGCACGCTGTCCGGCAACCCGGTGGCGGTGGCGGCCGGGCTGGCAACGCTTCGGTTGGTGCAGGCGCCAGGCTTCTACGACGCCCTCGCCGAGCGCACGGCCAGGCTCTGCGCCGGGCTGGTGGAAGCGGCGCACGCCCAGGGCGTGGCCTTCAGCGCGCAGTCGGTGGGAGGAATGTTCGGCATCTACTTCAGCGCAACGCCGCCGGCCAGCTATGCCGAGGCGCTGGCCTGCGACAAGGACGCCTTCAACCGCTTCTTCCACGCGATGCTGGAGGCAGGGATTTACCTCGCGCCCTCCGCCTATGAGGCCGGCTTCGTCTCCGCGGCGCACAGCGACGACGACATCGCGGCTACCGTCGCGGCGGCGGCCAAGGCGCTGGCCGGCGCCTGACCGCGCGCCGAGCCGGTAAGCGGGCCAATAAAAAAGGGAGGCCGAAGCCTCCCTTTTTTGCTGCGATGCCGCGGTTTACTTGAGGCCGGCCACGTAATTGGCCACGTCCTTCATCTCCTGCTCGGTCATCTTGTCGGTGATCATGCGCATCATCTTGGCCGCGTCGTTCTGGCGATCGCGGTTGCGGAAGGCATGCAGCTGCGCCAGCACATACTCGGCATGCTGGCCGCCGATGCGCGGGAACTGCACCGGGATGCCGGCGCCGGTGGGGCCATGGCAGGCGGCGCAGGCCGGCACGCCGGTGGCCTGGTTGCCGCCGCGGAAGATTTTCTCACCCTCGGTGTAGGGCTCCTTGGCCGCACCCGGCTTCATGGTTTTCTCCGAGAAGTAGGCGCCGAGGTTGACGATGTCCTCGTCGGTGAGGGCGGAAGCGATGCCACCCATGACCGCGCTCTTGCGCGCCCCTTCCTTGTTCGGATCCTTGGCGCCCGCCTTAAAGTCGTGCAGCTGCTTGATGATATACTCCGCGGACTGACCAGCCAGCTTCGGATTCGCGGGGCTGGTGCTGTTGCCATCCGCGCCGTGGCAACCGGCACAAATTTGGTTCACGATCGGCGCCGCTTTTGCGGGATCACCTTTGGCGGGGGCATTTTCGGCCTGCGCAACGCCAGCGGCGAAGACACCTGCAGCTACGACCATGGCCAGGGTGGGTTTCATGGATATCGCTCCTTCAAGCTGTTCTTTAAAGAAATTATTGAAACGGGAAAATTAGAAAACCCTTATTCTATACCATAATTCCCGTTTGACGCCTCTCCCAGAGCCAAAAAATCGCTGCCTTCGAGACCCGCATGTCGTTATTCCGCAACCTGAAGTATGAAAAGTCCGTGCACGCCCTGCGCGATCTTCCCCACACCGAACGGGAGATCGCCTTCGCCGGCCGCTCCAATGCCGGCAAGTCGAGCGCCATCAACACCCTGGCCGGACGCAAGGCCGCGTTCGTGAGCAAGACGCCGGGGCGCACGCAGCTCATCAACTTTTTCCACATGGACGGCGGCAACTACCTGGTGGATCTGCCGGGCTACGGCTACGCCAAGGTGCCGGAAAGCGTGCGCCGGCACTGGCAACAGTCGCTGTCGGATTACCTGCAGACGCGGGCCAGCCTGGTCGGCCTGGTGCTGATCATGGATGCGCGCCACCCACTCACGCCGCTGGACCGCCAGATGATCGAATGGTTTGCGCCCACCGGTCGCCCCATCCACATCCTGCTGACCAAGGCCGACAAGCTGACGCGCAACGAGGCCGGGAAGACGCTGCTGGCGGTGCGCAAGGAGCTCGCGGCGCACTATCCCAGCTGCACGGTGCAGCTGTTCTCGAGTCTGAAGAAACAGGGAACGGAGGAAGCGGAGGCGGCGATCGCCGCCTGGCTTGGTTTGGGCGGCGAGCAGGCATAAAAAACCCCCGGTTAAAGGGGAGCAAAAACCGGGGGTAAATGCCTTAATGGGGATTAAGGCACCCGCTCAGGGAGGAGAAGCGGGAGACGGTATCGCTACCATCTGTACCCTATGATAGGCCACGCGCCGGATAGTTCCAGAAAATGTGCGCCGGCGTGAAAGTTTTTTACAATCTCCTGATTTGCAATGAAAATCCTGCTGCGCCGCGGGCTTGGCAGAAGCCCCCGGTTATAATGTCCCAGGATCGGAATGGAGTTCAGCATGCATAACCAAGGCAAATACCCGGGCAAACGAATGCGCAGGATGCGGCGGGATGAATTCTCGCGCCGCCTCATGCGGGAAAACCGCTTGTCCGCGGATGACCTGATCTACCCGGTGTTCGTGCTCGAAGGCGAAAACCGCAGCGAAGCCGTGGCCTCCATGCCCGGCGTGGAACGGCGCAGCCTGGACCGGCTGCTGCCCCTGGCGGAGGAATGCCTGCGGCTGGGCATTCCCGCGCTGGCCCTGTTTCCGGTGATCGAGGCCCCCCTCAAGACCGACGACGCGCGCGAAGCCTACAACCCCGATGGCCTGGTGCCGCGGGTGGTGCGCGCGCTGAAGCAACGGTTGCCCGAGCTGGGTGTCATCACCGATGTCGCCCTCGACCCGTACACCAGCCATGGCCAGGATGGCCTGATCGACGCCGCCGGCTACGTGGTGAACGACGAGACCGTCGGCGTGCTGCAAAAGCAGGCGCTCACTCATGCCCAGGCCGGCGCCGACGTGGTGGCGCCGTCGGACATGATGGACGGGCGGATCGGCGCCATCCGCGGCGCGCTGGACGGCGCCGGCTTCATCCACACCCGGATCCTCGCCTACTCGGCCAAGTATGCGTCCAGCTTCTACGGACCCTTCCGCGATGCGGTGGGCTCCGCCGGCAACCTCGGCGCCGGCAACAAGTACACCTACCAGATGGACTGCGCGAATTCGGACGAGGCGCTGTGGGAGGTGGGCCTGGATCTGGACGAAGGCGCCGACATGATCATGGTCAAGCCGGGCCTGCCCTATCTGGATATCGTGCGCCGGGTGAAGGACGAGTTCCGCGCGCCGACCTACGTCTATCAGGTGAGCGGCGAGTACGCCATGCTCAAGGCGGCGGCGCAGAACGGCTGGCTGAACGAGAAGGCCTGCGTGCTGGAGTCGCTGCTCTCGTTCAAGCGCGCGGGCGCCGACGGCATCCTGACCTACTTCGCGCTGGATGCGGCGCGCTGGCTGAAGGAAGGTTGATCAGCTGCCCTTGACCAGCGCCAGCCGTTCGCGATCGACGCGGATGATGTAGCGCTGGATCATGGCCTGCTGGCTGGGCGGGATGTCGAGGAAGCGGCAGCCGGCACGCTTGACCACCGCGCCGCTGCGCAGGGTGACGTCCTGCAGGCTGCGCACCTCGATGGCAGTCAGGATGACCCCCTCGTCCGGGAGCACGATGCGACAGCCGGGATGACGCTCCCCCACCGCAAGCGCGGCCGCGGGGGGAAGCCCAGTCAGGCCGACCCCGCCCACGCTGATGTCGGTCACCATCGCCTCGAGCGCGCCCCCGGGGACGGGCAGCACGCAGGTCAGGGGCGAACGGATGGGCGTCACCAGGCGGTAGTATTCGCGCCGTTGCAGCTTGAGCAGGACGTCAGGCAGGCGCGTGCGAAACGCGGGGCGCCCGTTGTACTGCACTTCCGCCAAGGGTCCGGTTGCGAACTGCACCTTGACCCTGTCCTGACTGGTCACGAACACGAGACGCGTGGCCTGCAGGGCCCGGCGGTTGGCCTCCATATCGGCGCCATAATCGAAGTAGAGCGCATCGTCGCCAGGCTGGACCGCGATGACGCTGGTGAGAAAGAACCGCGCCCCATGGTCGAAGTAGGCGGTGACCATTTCCGGGGCTTTCATCACCCCTCGCAGCACTTGGACGATTTCCTGCCGGGCATGGAGCAGGTACCGGGCGTACTCGGATTGCTCGCCCTCCCAGGCGGGGACGCTGTCGTTTCTTTCGGGCATTGCACGCTCGTCGAAGTGTAGCCGGCATTCTCGCCCAAACCCGCTGACCGCGCCAAGCCTGCGTTCCGCTGATGACGTTCCCGTACTCGCCGGCGCCAGAGTACAAAACTGTAAGGATTATTCCGGCATGCCGCGCACAAGTCTGGGGTAAACTACGTAATTGCTCCGTGGCTCGCTTTGCCACTATGCTCAACCATGGCGTTGACTAGACAGACACCCATTCCTTCCTTCGACCATACGCTGATCGGCGCCCCCGCCGATTGGTTGCCCGCACCGGAACTCCGCAACATGTCGATCGAGGCGCCGCGGGCCGAGGATGGCGCCTTCGGGACGCGTCAGCGCTTCAAGGTGCGGTTTGCGCACAGTGCCGGCGGCCGCGAATCGGCCGGGCTTCTAGTTAAGAAGATGTACGGCCAGCGCGGCTACGAGCTGAGCGAGGGCGCGGCGGTCGCCCTCGAGCGGATCACCCTTGCAGCCGACTTCGAGCACAGCGTGATCGGCACCCTCACCATCGGCCTGGGCGATTCCGGCAAGCTGTTCGCAGAAGAGCTCTACCCCGAGGAGGTCCGCACCTTGCGCCGGCACGGCCGGCACGTGTGCGAATTCACCCGGCTTGCCATCGATGCCGACGTGCGGTCCAAGCGGGTGATCGCCGCACTGTTCCACATCGCTTACCTCTATCCGTCCAAACTGCTGGGCTATACGGAGGCGGTGATCGAAGTGAACCCGCGCCACGCCGGCTTCTACAAGCGCATGCTCGGCTTCACCCAGCTCGGCGACGAGCGCACCTGCCCGCGGGTCAGCGCACCGGCGGTCCTGCTGCACATCGACTTCGGCTTCGTGGCGCAGCAGGTGCAGCAGCTCGGCGGCCGCTGCGAGCAGGCGGTGGGCGAGCGCTCCCTCTATCCTTACTTCTTCAGCCCCGAAGACGAGGCCGGCATCCTCAAGCGCCTGGCACGCAACAATCCCTAGGGAACCTCTGCAAAAGTACTGCGCAGCCCGTCTGGCCGCCTGCGATGCTCGCTGTACTCCTTGTACAGGTGCGCTTCTCGGCGGCCAGCCGGGCTTGCTTGCGACCTTTTGCAGAGGTTCCCTAGTTCCCATTGGTCCGCGGGAACGGCCCCGGCGCGGGCACGCCCCATGCTAAACTGATATCCAGCGCAAGATCTGCGGATGACAAAGGCGTGTGCCCGACGGCCGTGCCGGTCCGCGTTTGCCCGGGGACGGGGGGGGAAGGCCGCAATGAGCAAATCCAAGGCGCCTGCAGACGAGTGGAGCAGAACCATCGTCGAACTTCCGCTCCAGCAGGCGCACCACATGAAGCAGATGTCACTGGAGCGGGAGGCCCCCCGAGGCGAAAACCTGGTGCTTTCCCACGGCCAGTTCAAGATCCGCCTGGCGAACTCCGAGGGCCGGCGCGAATCGGCCAACCTCCTGATCAAGAAAATGTACGCCTGGCGCGGCTACGAGACGGAGGCCCCCCCGGGCGAGCGCCCGAGCCGCATCACGCTGATGGCCGACATCGGCGACCAGCCCATCGGCACCCTCACCATCGGCTTCGATTCGCCCCAAGGCCTCATGGTGGATGCGCTGTATTTTGCTGAAACCGACAGCCTGCGCCGCCAGGGCCGCACCGTTTGCGAATTCACCCAACTGGCGGTGGACCAGACCGTCAAATCCAAGCGGGTGCTGGCTTCGCTGTTTCACATGGCCTACATCTACGCCCATCGCATCCATGGCGCGACCGACGTCGTGATCGAGGTCAACCCGCGCCACGTCGCCTTCTACAAGCGCATGCTCGGCTTCGAAAAGTTCGGCGAGGAACGCATGTGCCCGCGGGTAGGCGCGCCGGCGGTGCTGATGCATCTGGACTTCAGCCACGCGGAACGTGAAATCGCCAAGTACGGCGGCACCTTCGCCGAAATTCCCGAGGTACGTTCCATCTACCCGTTCTTCTTCAGCCCCCGCGACGAGGAGGGCATCATTTCGCGCTTGATGCACGGCGAATAGGCCATGCCTTTCGATTACGCGACCGCCTTCTCGCGCAACATCGGCTGGCTCACCGCGGCCGAGCAGGAACAGCTGCGCGGCAAGCGCATCGCCATCGCCGGCATGGGCGGGGTGGGCGGCTTCCACCTGCTCACCCTGGCGCGGCTGGGAGTGGGCAAGTTCAACATCGCCGACCTCGACACCTTCGAGCTCGCCAATTTCAACCGCCAGGCTGGCGCCTCGATGTCGACCCTCGACCAGCCCAAGGTCGAGGTGCTGGCACGCATGGCGCGGGACATCAACCCGGAGGCGGAACTCAACCCGTTTCCCGATGGCGTCAACGAGCGGAATCTGGCGGAATTCTTCCGCGGCGTCGATTTGTACGTGGACGGCCTGGATTTCTTCGCCTTCGACATCCGGGAGCGCGTGTTCGAGTACTGCGCCCGCCAGGGCATTCCCGCCATTACCGTCGCGCCGCTGGGCATGAGTGCGGCCCTGCTCAACTTCCTGCCCGGGGAAATGACCTTCGAGGAATATTTTCAGGTGAAGGGCCGACCGGAGCCGGAGAAGGCGATCCGCTTCCTCATCGGGCTCGCCCCCGCCTTGCTCCACCGCGGCTATTTGGCCGACCCCAGCCGCGTCAGCCTCGCCGAACGCCGCGGCCCGTCGACGGTGATCGCCTGCCAGCTCTGTGCCGGGGTGGCGTCCGCCGAAGCGCTCAAGATTCTGCTCAAGCGGGGCCCCATCTCCGCGGCACCCCATGGAGTCCAGTTCGATGCCTATCGCAACAAGATCACCCATACCTGGCGCCCGGGCGGCAACCGGCATCCGTTGAATCGCCTGGCCATTGCCATCGCGAAGCGCCAGTTCAAGGTCTGAGCATGCGCGACATCCCGCCGCCCGTGCGCGACATCCTCGACCTGGCGCGCTGGGCCCCCAGTGGCGACAACACCCAGCCCTGGCGGTTCGAAGTGCTCGATGCCCAGCGCCTGCGGGTGCATGGCCACGACACCCGCGACCACTGCGTCTACGACCTGGACGGTCATCCGAGCCAACTCGCCCATGGCGCCCTGCTCGAGACGCTGACCATCGCGGCCAGCACGCAAGGTTACCGCGCACGCATCGCGCGCGAAGCCACGAGCGCCGAGACCCATCCCGTCTACGGCGTGGAACTCGAACCCGCGCCCGGTCTCGCTCCCGATCCCCTGGCACGTTGGATTGAAAAGCGCGTCGTGCAGCGGCGCCCCATGTCCACGCGTCCGCTCACGCCCGAGCAAAAGCAGGCGCTCGCTGCCGCGCTGCCGGAAGCCTATCAACTGCGTTGGTTCGAGGCTTGGCCGGAACGCTGGCGCATCGCCAAGCTGTGTTTCGACAACGCCAAAATCCGCCTCACGCTCCCCGAGGCCTACGCGGTCCACCGCTCCATCATCGACTGGGGCGCGCGCTACAGCGAGGACCGGATCCCGGACCAAGCGCTCGGCGCCGATGCGGTCAACCTCAGGTTCATGCACTGGGCCCTGGCGAGCTGGCCGCGCATCCATTTCCTGAACACCTGGCTGCTCGGGCATCTCATGCCGCGCATCCAGCTCGACCTGCTGCCCGGCCTGCGCTGCGCGGCCCATTTCGTCCTGCTTGCGCCCAAGATCTTGTCCTCACCCGAGGATTACGTCGAAGCCGGGCGCGTGATGCAGCGCTTCTGGCTCACGGCGGCGAGCCAGGGTTTGTTCCTGCAGCCGGAAATGACGCCGCTCATCTTCAGCCGCTACCACCGCGAGGGTCGGCCCTTCACCGCCGACCGCGCGGCCCTGCAGTTGGCCGGCCAATTGAATCGGCGGCTGGCAGAGATCATGGGCGCGGAGCGCGTGGACCGGGTGTTCTTCCTGGCGCGCCTGGGTTCGGGCCCGGCGCCGAAGGCACGCTCCGTGCGCAAGAGCGTCGACGCGCTGCTGGTCTAGAAAGATTCCCTCCGGCGCCGATGTCTCCGCCCCGCAAGAAAATCCTGTTCTTCGCCGAGGGCGCGACCCTGGCGCATGTTGCGCGCCCCTACGTCCTGGCGGAGGGGCTGGACCCCGCGCAGTTCGACGTGGTGTTCGCACGGCCGCCCGCCTTCCGCTGGCTCACCGACGCTGCCCCGTTCCGCCTGCTGGATCTGCGCTGCCAGAACGCGTCGGTGTTTGCCCGGCGGCTCGAACTCGGCCTGCCCCTCTATGACCTGGCCACGCTGGTGCGATATGTCGAGGATGATCTCGCGCTCATCGATGCCGAGCGCCCGGAGGTGATCGTCGGCGACTTTCGTCTTTCGCTCTCCGTGAGCGCTCGCTTGCGAAACATTCCCTACGCCACGCTGTGCGACGCCTACTGGAGCCCGGAATGCGCGCTGGAGCCGCCGCTGCCCGTGCTGCCGTTCACGCCTTACCTGCCGCTGGCGGTGAGCGAGCTGGTTTTCCGGCAGGTCGCGAAGCTGGCGTTCCGGCTGCACGCCCGGCCGATCGAACAACTGCGCGCGCGCTACGGCCTGCCTTCCCTCGGCTACGACCTGCGGCGCTGCTATACCGACGCGGACCTGCGCCTGTTCGCCAACTTCGCGGCGCTGTTTCCGGAGGTCAAGCCGAGCCCCCGGGCGGCGTTCGTCGGGCCCTTGGCGTGGTCACCGAAACAAGGGGCGGGGTTTGCGCATCGCCCGGCAGGCAAGAGCCCTATCTATGTGACAATGGGAAGCTCCGGGGACATCCGGGTGCTAGCAAACCTCCTGCCGGTCCTGGAGGAAACGGGTTTTCCTGTCCTGCTGGCAACGGCGGGGCGGTCCCTGCCGCCCGGTTTGCGGCTGCGCAACACAGAAATGCACGAGTTCCTGCCCGGTGATGCGGTCTGCCGACAAGCCCGGTTGGTGGTGTGCAACGGCGGAAGCCCGACGACAAACCAGGCGCTGGCGCATGGCGCACCGGTGCTCGGCATCGCGCGCAACATGGATCAGTTCCTGAACATGCAGAGCATTGCGCGCTTTGGCGCAGGTGTTCTCGTTCGCGCTGACCGAGCCGGGCGCGGGCCCCTCCAAAGAGCCGTGAACGAATTGCTGACCGCTTCCAGCTTCAGGCAGCGCGCGGCCGAGCTGGCCGTCTCGACCGACGCCATGCCATGCACACACTTCGTGAGCCAGATTGCCAGGTTGATTCAGCCGCAAGCCTAGATCGCATCGGCGTGGCACACGATTTGCCACCATTTCGGCGCCTGCGACGGAGCGCGCGCGGATGATCGTGGCCCGGCCAGCATGTCGCGCCCGCAGATGCAACCCTGGAAAGGCTCAGAAGCTATACCGCGCCTCGGTGTAGATCCGGTCGGTATTACGGAACCGTCCGAACAGTCCATCCGGCGGCCCGCCAAAGGCATCCACGCCGGCGGCCAGGCGCCAATGCCCATCCGCCTTCCAGGTCAGCTTGAACTGGGCCGACCAGTCGTTGCGGTTGAGGCTGCGGATCAGCAGCAGCTCCGGTTCGAGTCTGGGATGCAGCGCCTGGGTACTCAGCAGCAGCGACACGCCGCTCTCGGCCCGGTCCGGAACGATGTTGGCGTCGTGATTGAAGAAGTAGCGCTGGAAGGCCTGCAGGTTGAAGCGCGTCTCCTGGGGAAAGCTCCACTCCAGCCCGACGACGTAATCCAGGATGTTCTGGCTCACCAGGCCGTCCGCGTCCGCCATGTCCAGGGTGTTGAACAGCTTGTCCCGGGTGTACACGGCCTCGGCCTTGAGCACCATCGGCCCCAGGTCCTTGCCGAGGGTGGCGCCGACCTGATGGATGCGCTTGTGGATCGGCCGGTAGGTGATCGTGGGCGTGGGCGTCAGCGTCGTGATGCGCTCGAAGGCCGCGCTGGGATCCCTGGCCGTGTAATAGAAGCCGGACACGTCCCAGCCTTCCTTGAGGTAGGACAGGCGCAGGCCGTAGGCCCCGTCACGCAGGCCGGTGGGTTTGTCCTCGGACGCGATGACGGTCTGGAAACCGGCGACCGTTGGCGGCACGAAGGGATAGTATTCCGCGCCGGGCTTGCCGATGTTGTCGTAGGTCATGTAGGGAATCCATATGCCTTCGGCGTGGAAATCCCCCTGGTAATACTCCGCCCGCGCGGCCCACTGCGGAATCCGGATCATGTCGAAATCGGGCAGGATGAACTGGCGCATGTCCTTGGCCGACACCACGTCGGCGAAGAACAAACCCACCATCTCGCCCCAGACGATCTGCTGGCGGCCCAGGCGGAAATCCCAGTCGCCGGCCGACATGTCCATGTAGGCTTCGCGCACCATGGCTTCGAAGCGCTGGTCCCGGCGCACCTCACTGGGATAGTAGTGACCCAGATCGTAGACCGGGTCATAGGTGACGCGACCGCCCAGCTTCCAGCCGATGCCGCCCCGGCTGTGGCCCTCGGCTGCGACGTCCAGCGTGTTGTTGAAGCGGGACCAGTGCCGGGTGCCGGCGTAGGTGTAGGCCAGATCGTTCTGGTAGAAGCCGGTGACGGTGGGCTCGGTTGCGGCGGGCGCCTTGCGCTCCGGTTCGGCGAGAACCGGAGCGGCCAGCGGTTCCGCCGGCGGTTTGCTCGCCGCGGCGGGTTCGGGGGTGCCCGGTGCGGCAGGCGGCGTTTCTGCGGGCGAAGCCGCGGGGCTTGGGGCGGGTGCCGGCTTCTTCGCCGGCTGCTTGGCGGCCGGGGGCGGGCCGCCGAAGAGCTCGTCGATCGACGTCGCCTCGGCGGAAACGGCCGCGGGACTCGTGGTGAGCAAGCCCAGCGTCAGGCCGCCAAGCGCCATGGCCGCGGACTTCGCGATTGGCTTTCTTCTCCGGTGATGTCTGTCCAAGTTGGTCTCCCTATTCGGTTATCCGTCCATCAGCCAGCTCGATCACGCGGTCGGCCATCTCCATCACCCGCCGGTCGTGGGTGGAGAAGATGAAGGTCGTGCCCTCCTCGTGGTTGAGCTGCTTCATCAGCTTCAAGATGCCTTCCCCGGTCTTGTGGTCGAGGTTGGCGGTGGGCTCGTCGGCGAGCACGATGCGCGGGTGCGTCGCCAGGGCGCGGGCGATGGCGACCCGTTGCCTCTGTCCGCCGCTCAATTCGTTGGGGCGATGCTTGGCATAGCGCTCCAGGCCGACGATTCCGAGGTAGCGATCGACCCGCTCCTGGCGCTGCGACCTGCTCACCCCTTTCTGCTGAAGGAGCGGGTATTCCACGTTCTCCCAGGCCGACAGCACCGGCAACAGATTGAAGGTCTGAAAAACGAATCCCAGGGTGTTGAGACGCAGGTCGGCCAGCTCATCGGCAGTCTTGCCGGCCACGTCCTCGCCCCCGATGCGAATGGTGCCGGCAGTCGGGCTGTCGATGCAGCCGATCAGATTCAGGAGCGTCGACTTGCCGCTGCCGGACGGTCCGGCCAGGGCCAGAAATTCCCCTCTGGCAACCGTCAGCGAAATGTCCTTCAGCCCGACGACGGTTTGCTTGCCCAGCGCGTACTCCTTGCTGACGTCCTTGACCTCGACGACCGCCTGCTCCGGCTCGGGCTGCCATTCCTCCGCCAAGAAATCCAGCTGAAACGGCGGGATGAATATCTTGTCCAGGTCGTGCAGCTGCGCGCGCCGGGTCTTTTCCTTGTTGACGTGCACGCCGCTGCGGCCGCCGAGGTCTTCGACGAAGTACTCGCCGTCGACGCGCACGATGCGCGCATGCCGGCGGCTGACGGCGCTGTCGGGCAGCTGAATCTCGCAGTCCGAGGAGCGGCCGATCTCCAGACTCGACTTGTAGAGCCGGACCTCGCGCAGGATCTGCTGGCCCTGGCGGATGACGACGCTAGCCATGTCCAGATTCCATGATCGCTTCAGACCCGGCCGGGGTCCGCCCTCGCGCAGACGGATGTACGCCCAGGAACGTCATACGAGCTGATGTTGTCCGCGTCATATAATGGCCAATAATACCGTAACCCAACCCTTCTGTTCGGAGCATCATTATGAGGATTCATGCGCGCCAGAAACCGCAGCTCCTGCGGCTGCTCGTCGCACTTGTGCTCGCGGCAGCTTGCATGCCGTCGATGTTCGCGCCCGCCCGAGCCGAACAGGTACAGGGCGAAGAAGCCGCTGCCCAGGAAATGCTGCGCCGCGCCGACCGCATCCGGTTCCCCGAAGGCGCCTTCCAGGTGGACGTCACCATCACCACCTACAGCCCGGAGGCCGAGCCGGAGGAGCGCGCCTACCGCATCCTGTCCAAGGGCAACACCCAGACCCTCGTGCAAACGACGGCACCCGCGACGGACCGGGGCCAGATCCTCCTCATGCGCGACCGGGACCTGTGGGCGTTTTTGCCCGATGTTTCCCAGCCCATACGGCTGCCGCTCTCCCAGCGGCTGACGGGCCAGGTGGCCAACGGCGACCTGGCACGTGCCAACTTCTCCGGCGACTACACGGCCAAGCTCCTGCGCAGGGAAAAGATCGATGGCGAGACCTACAATCTGCTGCAGCTCGACGCGGTCGACAGCTGGGTGACCTACCGTCGCGTGCTCTACTGGGTCAATGCGCGGAACTACCATCCCTACAAGGCGGAGTTTTATGCGCTGTCCGGCCGCCTGCTCAAGACCGCGTACTACCAGGAGTTTCGCAACCTCGACGGAGTGCTTCGGCCTACGCGCCTGGTTGTCGAGGATGCCTTGCGTAAGGGCAATCGCTCGGTGCTGGAATACAGCAACATGGTCGAACGCGATCTTCCGGACAAGATCTTCAACAAAGACTATTTGAAGAAGCTGAGCCGCTAGCCGGTTGGCCCGGAGCCGCTCTCAAGCGACTCAGATATTGTGGCGCAGCGCCTCCACTACCGGGAGCCGCGAAGCGCGACGTGCCGGCAAGATGGCGGCGAGCGTCGCGGCGACAAGGCCGATCATGCCCGCCGCCGCCAGCACCCAAGGCACCACCCGGATATAGGCGATATAGCCGATGTTCGAGCCGGGAGGTGGCGGCATCGGAATGCCAATCCCGGAAATGACGCCGGCCAGCGTTGACCCGATGGCGATGCCCAGCAGGCCGCCGATGCAGCCGAGCAGGACATTCTCGATCAGCACCAGTTGGAATATTTGCGGCCGGCGCAGGCCGACGGCCAGCAAGGTGCCGAACTCGCCGGTCCGCTCGAATACCGCCATGTTGATGGTGCTGGCGACGCTGAGCACCAGCATCACCAGAATGATTAGTTGCAGCGCCCCAAACTGACGCTTGTAGAGCTCAACGGTCTTGGCGTAAAAGTCCGCGAGTTCGTACCAGGGCTTGACCTCATAGCCCAGATCGCCAAGCTTTGCCCGCGCCGCATCGACAACGCCGTCGGTTGCGTCGGTGCAATCCAGCAGTACCACGAGACTTTGGACGGACGAGCTCGCCAGCAGCTCTTGCGCCGCCGCCAGGGGAATGCGTATCGCGCGGTCGTCATAATCCTTCGAAAAAGTGCGGAATATGCCCACCACCTGAAACTCCAGCGTATTCAGCGCGCCCTCGGCGGTATTGATGGTCACGTTGATGTAGCTGCCTGGTTTCAGCTCCAGTGCGCTGGCGACGCCTTCGCCGACGGTTGCGCCGAAGGCGTCGGAATCGTTCAACATGCGCCCTGCCAGCACGGTGGTGGCCGTCCCCAGCCGCGCCTCCTTGCCCGGCTCAACGCCCTCGCCGAAGATCGGCAGGTCGGCACGCCCGTTGCTGGCCAATCCAGAGAAATTCAGCCGCGCCATCACCTCCCGCACATGGGGAATCGCGCCAAGCGCCTCAATCACGGTGGCCGGCTGCTTGATCAGGTAACGGGATGGCTCGCGCTGGCCAAGCTCAAGGAAGCCCTGCCGGAAAATCTGCAAATGCCCGAGGCGCGAGTGAATGGTTGACTCTCGCAACTGGATAAAGGTGTCTTCGACAAAACCCCCGCTCACAATGACAGCGGCCACGCCGGTACTGATGGCGGCCAAGGTCAGCGCCGTGCGCGCCGTGTTGCGAAAGATATTGCGGAAGGCCAGCTTGAACATGATCGACGGACGACCCGGGTCAGATGTTGTGCCGCAACGCGTTGACGATCTCCTGGCGCGAGGCCTTCCATGCCGGGTAAAGCCCGGCCAGCAGCGTGGTGGCGAAGGCGATAAAAAAGGCACTGGCCAACAGGCCGAGCGTCACGCGGATTTCGGCGGTGTAGCCCCGCTCCATGCCCGGCGGTGGCGGCATGGGTATGCCGACCGAGGAAATCAGTTGCGCCAGCACAAAGCCGACGCCGACGCCGAGGAGCCCTCCCGCCAGGCCAAGCATGAATCCCTCGGCGGCGAACATCTGCAGGATCTTCTTGCGTTTGAAGCCGATGGCAAGCAGGGTGCCCACCTCGCCCGTGCGCTCCATTGCGTTCATCACGAGCATGTTCGAAATGCTCAGAATGATGATCGAGCCGATGATCACCCTGAGCACGGTAATCTGCTGGGAGAACAGGGCTACGGTCTTGTTGTAGAAATCGGCATGTGCGTACCACGGCACGAACTCGATGCGTTCTTGCTGTTCTGGGAAGCGCGCCCTGAACTCGTGCAGAAAGCGATCGGTTTGGTCGGTTTCAGCCAGCAGCACCAACCAGGCATGCGCGCCCTGGACCCGGAGCAAGGACTGGGCCTGTCGGATCGGAAGGCGCAGCGCGGAATTGTCGTAAGCCTGGTTGGGGGTGGTGAAAAGGCCCACGACTTTGAACTCGGCTGCGTTGATGCCGCCGCCGGAAGCGGTGACCAGCAATGCGACCATGTCTCCCGGCGCAACGCCAAGCGTCCGGGCAAGCCCCCGGCCCAGAATGACCTCTTTGGCCGAGGGACTCGACAGGTTACGACCTTGCGCGATATAGACGGCCACGCTCAGCTCAGCTTCCTTCGCCGGCACGACGCCTTCCCCCAGAAACGCCACTGTCGTCTCCCCATGGCTAACCAGCCCGGTGAGCTTCAGCCGCGGCGCGACAAGCTCGACCCCGGGGGTAGCGGCAAGCGCCTTCTCCACGGGCGAATCTTCCGGCAACAAGTACGCAAACGGATTGGCAACACCCTTGCTGAAGTAATCCGGGCGTACGACCTGGATGTGGCCCGACTGGAACTTGATGGTGCTCTCTCTCATGGCCCAGAAAATCCACTGGATGAAACCCTCGGCAAGGACCATGGAAACGACCCCGACCACCACGATGAACAGGGCGGTCAGCGAACGCCGGCGGTTGCGGGTCAGATTGCGGAGCGCAAGTAACAGATCGGCCATCTCACCTCACAGACGAACATCCCGACTCGTTCGGTCGCGGCCCCCGCCACGGGAAACCGGTGAACCGTTTCATCCCCGATATTTATCCCGCCAGGCCACGCGAAGGAAAGCCTATCATTGCCGATGCAAAGACACCGTCCCAGTGGTCCCGCCGGCCATTCGCCCCGGGCCGAGCGCCTTTGGCAGCGAAACGCAGGCATTGTAGCGCGATGTTCGCGGGAGGAAGCGCGCCACAGGCCGACGTTGCGGCCGACCAATTGCCTATCTGGCCTTCCCAGCCCCTGTTGTATGATGCACGGCGGTTTGCATCGTGGGCAAGGGCCGCAATCAGACGGAAGGCAGAGGCGATGAAACAACCGGCGGACAGTGTATGGGACGTCATTGTGATCGGCACCGGGATGGGCGGCGCGACCATTGGCTACGCATTGGCCAGAGCGGGGATAAGGGTCCTTTTTTGCGAGAGGGGCAGGGTACCCCGGGAGCCGGAAGCGCTGCGAGGCCAATACCCCGAAGCGTGCTTTTCGCCTCCCTCTGCACCCGGGCCCGAACACCAGGCCTTGCTTGCCAGAGCGGGGCGCGATTGGAATGTCATCGAGGACAAAAGCCATCGAAGGCCGAAGTCGCTCATCCCCTTTATTGGGGCGGGCGCAGGCGGTTCCAGTGCGCTCTACGGCATGGCCTTGGAGCGCTTTTTCCCTGCGGATTTCGAGCCTCGGTCTGCGCATCCGGGCGCCGAGGAGGCGGACCTGCCGGAGTCCTGGCCCATCCGCTACGCAGACCTTGCCCCCTTCTATGAAGAGGCAGAAAGACTATATGGCGTTCGCGGAGAGGCGGATCCGCTGCGGGGGCCGGATTTTCAACCGGGTTACCTTGACCCGCCGGAACTGACTCCCGCCGCCGCGCGCTTGAAGGAATATCTCAGGGATCAAGGCTGCCACCCTTATCGTCTTCCCCAGGCCTGTGAGTTCAAGGCGGCTTGCGCCTGCTGCCAAGGCTATCTATGCCCGATGGAGTGCAAGAATGATAGCCTTCGTGCCTGCCTGCAGCCCGCACTGGAGCAGCATGGCGCCCAGCTCCTTGAGGAATGTGAGGTACTCCGGCTGGAAGCAGATGCGACACGGGTGACGGGGATAGTCTGTCGCTATCGGGGCGAAACCCTGACCCTGCGCGGCGCAATCGTGATTCTTGCGGCGGGCGCGCTCCAGACCCCAGCGCTGCTGTTGGCATCCCAAACCCCTCAATGGCCGCAGGGGTTGGCAAACCGCTCGGGGCTCGTCGGCCGGCACCTCATGCGCCATTTCGTGGACCTATATGTGCTTCGTTCGAAGCTCAAGGATGGCTTAAACCCTTCGTGGAAGGAAATCGCCTTCAACGACCTTTATCAACGCGACGTGAAGCTTGGTTCGGTGCAGGCCTTTGGCGCACTCCCGCCGCCGCCCCAACTCGCGGCCACGCTTGAGGACGAACTCCGCAAGGGGACCATCCCGTTGGCTGGCGGTTTATTCCGTCTGGCCAAACCGCTTGTGCGAGGCTATCTGCAGCGGCTGCTGTCATCAGGCCCCATCATGGCGTCCATCGTCGAGGACCTGCCCTATCGCGAAAATCGTATCGAGCTGGATCCGGCGAGCGGGCGAGTCAGCCTTTATTACCAGATCCGGCGGCGGGACCACGCACGAATCGCGGAAATGAGAACCCGCCTTCGTCATCTATTCCGACCCTTCCGCCCGCTGCTTTTGCCACAGGCCGAAAACAATCAGCGCCTGGCACACGTGTGCGGAACCTGCCGGTTTGGGACCGATTCCGGCCGCAGTGTCTTGGATCCGGACAATCGGGCCCATGACCTGGGCAATCTGTACGTTGTTGACGCCTCCTTTTTCCCTTCCAGCGGAGGCATCAACCCCGCTCTGACGGTTGCCGCCAACGCGCTACGTGTCGCCGCCAAGCTCACCCGCCCGCCGGGCAGGCTTTGAACGCGGGGGCCCGAGGGCGGTGCCGTCATCCGCGCCCCGGAAGCTATGGCCGACTTGTCGGATTTCTTTACAGTAGGCGAGGCGCAGGTCGCGGATGGCGTCTCTATCACATTGTTTTATAAGATATGTTCTATCCTGGCATGCCGTGTGCTTAGTGATAAGCCAAGCGATTCTTTGTTTCGCTCATCAATCGACCTTTAAGGAGAACCAAAAATGAGCATCCTCCAGAAGACTCTGGTTTCTGCGGCACTTGCGGTAGCGTTTTCCGGCGCGGCCCACGCCGTATCCATCGACCCGGACGGCGCAGGTGCGCTGAGCGCCGTCAATGTTGATGTCCTGGACTGGACCGTGGGCAACGCCCTCGTGACACCGGTCAGCGGTAACGTCCAGAACCCGACTGTCGGCGATATCTTCCAGACCTATGCCCACGCCCGTCTGGCGAGCTTCAATTACCAAGGGAATCCGGTAGCCGGCTTGTTCGGTAACAGCGAATGGACCTATGTCACCGGGTTCCAGGAACAGGTCGTTGCGGTGTCCGGCACGCCAGGAACCGGTTCCGCCACCTTCCAGACCATCGCTGGCGGCAACAATTTCTTCCAAATCTGGTACAGCAACACCGCCGGGACCGTGTCCAGCAACCTGACCGGTCAAGGTTTCCAGAATGGCACGCTGATTCTCTCCGGGTTCGTGAACCCCTGGGTCGCTGGCGACCCCAATAACACGGGCCAAACCAGCTTCACGGCCAACACCCCGGTCGGTCCCAACGGGCTTCAGGTCGTGCCGCTGGATCAATTCGGCACCAATAACTACCCGACTATCGACACTATCACTGGACAAGGCGGTGGCCGCCTCGGGATCACGATCACCTACCTGGACTCCCTGTTCTTCCCGGGAAGCCTGCCGAGCACGATCACGATGGACTTTGATACCCAGCTGAACCTGCCATACAGCCAAACCGACCCGTCCGCATGCTTCTGGAACGGGACCGCCTACATCGACGGCGCCGGCGGGCAGGGCACCAACTGCGTCAACAGCGTCGGTCGTATCAACGGCCTGACTGGCCCGAACAACATGCTGATGACGGACTCCTCGACTTCCGTGCCGGAACCGATGTCCTTGGCGTTGATGGGGCTCGGTCTGGCAGCGATGGGTGCCGCAGGCCGTCGCCGCAAGGCTTGAGTTAATCCAGCTTCCGGTTGGGAAAAGAAAGGGGCGCAAGCCCCTTTCTTTTTTTGCTCAATGAGTATCAAATTGCGGCGTGACCACCCATCCTCTTCAGCCGACCTCATGGGCCTTGGTAACCGGCGCCTCTTCGGGTATTGGGCGTGAATTTTGCGTCGCGCTTGCGGCCGCAGGAATGAACCTGGTTGTCGTCGCCCGCCGCGGTCAGCTTCTTCAGACCTTGGCTGATGAATTGACCGAACGTCATGGCATCGCGGTCCGGGTACTTCCTGCAGACCTAACCGAAGCGGGCACGCCCGCACGTCTGTACCACCTTCTCGATTCCGCCGGCGTGCATATCAGCCTCTTGGTGAACAACGCCGCTGCAGGGCGGTGGGGGCCCTTCGAGAGCCGTGACAGCGACACGTACGAGAAGATCATCGCTCTCAACGTCACCGCGCTGACCGCCATGTGCAGGACTTTCCTGCCTCACCTGACCGTTCATCACCGCAGTGCGATCATCAATGTGTCTTCGCAGGCCGCCTATCAGCCCGTGCCTTACATGGCGGTCTATGCTGCGACCAAGGCTTACGTGCAACACTTTAGCCTGGCGCTATACGAAGAGTGGCGGGAGCGGGGAATCCACGTGCAGACCTTGGTACCCGGGCCCACTGTCTCCGAATTCGACGAGAAGGCGGGTGGGTACGTGGGCAGCATCAAAGAGCGTAGCTCGCCGGCAGAGGCTGTCAGGGACGCCCTTGCCCATCTGGATAATGGGCAGCCAGTCGTGATCTCGGCAAAGGGTGTCTGGAAGCAACGCCTCTTTGCCGGCCTCTTTCCGCCCCGGATGGTCGTGCGAGAAGTCGCCAAGATGTTCAGACCGCCGCGGAGCTAGAGTGCCGCAGAATCCGCAGACCCGGCGGCCAGCTCCTTGAGTTTGCGGGCCGGCACGCCGCCCCACAGTTCACGCGCGGGAATCTTGGTCCCGATGGTCGCAACAGCACCTGGGGCAAGCACTGCCCCCTCCCCCAATTCCACGCCGGGCATGACGGTACAGTTGATCCCCACCACGGCATTGGCCCCGATGACGATCGGCGCCAGCACAATCTCGTGGTGAGTGATGGCATGGGCGGTCAGCACCGAATTCTGCCCGATCGTCGCGCCGTCGCCGATCTTCAATAACGGGTGATCGCGCAGGATGCCGGCTATCGCCACATACCGGCCGCAAGCCGCACCGAAGCCGGCGTGAAGCAGCGTTTCGGTAAACACGGTGGTAAAGGGACGCAATGCTTTTTGCGCTAGATCAACGAGAACCGCGTTCAACTTCCAATAGGTGCCCGCAGGCGAGTCCATGGGAAAGCGGCCTATCGGATATGGCCGCCAACGCCTGATCAGGGCGAGCAGCAGCATGCTGTATACCCCGTAGGCGCCCAGGAAAACGGCGGCGTCGATGAGGGCTCGATACGGCGAAACGTAGCTCAGGGACGCCGCGGTCGCCGCGCTCAGGAGGACCAGAATCCCGACGCACCCGCCAATCAGCATCATGTCCGCAAGGGTGGTCTTCATGCTTTGGCGCGGAATTCGGTGAGCACGCTACTTAAGACTGGCCAACAGGGAACGGGCTGCCGCCTGTTCCGAGAAAGCCTGTTTGGAAGCCAGAAGTTCCTGCAGCTTGGCCCGCGCCTTGCCCGTTTGACCGGCATCGGCCAACGCCACCGCATAGTGATAATGAATCTCCGGCTCGGTTGCCCCGCCGTTGACCGCCTGTTCCAGCAGCTTGAGCGCGCGTTGGGATTGCCCTTGACGCAGCAGGATCATCGCCAGCGTGTCGGCAATGGCTGGTGCGGGACGAAGCTTATAAGCCTGTTCGGCATGCTGAAGGGCATCCGACGGCCGCTTGAGTGCTTCGTACGTGATTGCGAGCTCATTGTGGGCGAGAAAGTTTTCGGGGTTCTTCGACACCAGGTAACTCAGCTGTTTCTGTGCCTCATCCAGGCGCCCCAGATTGCGATTTGCGGTTGCCAGATAGAGTCTGACGTTGTCGTCTTCCGGGTGCGCATTCAGCCACTTGACCAGGGGAGCCAGCGACTGAACGCCTTGTCCCATCGCCCTTTGCGTCCGTGACCAGCTGATCGCGATGGGGCCGGCGGGCTCCAATTGATAGGCTTTCTGATAACTCGCGTTTGCATCGGCCAATTTTCCGCGCGCCGCCAGGATGTCCCCCGCGAGGACAAATCCGGCGGCCGCTTGAGGGAACGACCTCTGAATGTCTTGCGCGCGCTGCAAGGCCGAATCCAGTTTGCCCTCCTTGACATCGACGCTGACCAGCGCAGCCCTGATCCCGAGGTTATTGGGCTCAATCGTCAGGGCGCGATTGAGGGCCTCGCGCGCCGCGGCATAGTCGCCCCTGCCCATCAAGGCATTGGCGAGGCGCAGTTGCACAGCGGCGGAGTTCGGCTTGAGCGCGCTGAGGCGCTTTTCACTCGCCACCGCCCCGACCAGGTCTCCTGCCGCAAGCTGGGTTTCGGCAAGCAGGGTCAGCGCGGCAGGGTCGTTGGGCCGCAGGGTCGCGACCTCCGTGGCGGTCGCCAGGGCCTTTTCCTTGTCATTGGAGCGAAGGTAGTAGCCGACGAGGAGTTGCCGCGGGGCAATCGCGTTCGGTTGCGCGCCGACCGCCTTCATCACCCAGGCGAGGGACTCCTTGTCACGATGGCGCTCCTCCTCCAGCCGCGCCAAGCCCAGCATCGCCGGCAAATTCTTGGGATCCGCTTTGAGCAAACCCTGCAGAGCAGCGGCCGCGCCATCCAGGTTGCCCGCATTGTGCTCGAGAGTCGAGAGATTGACCGCCGCAGCCGTGAACTTGGGCTGCAGCTCGAGCGCCGCCTTGAATTGCGCCCGGGCTTCCTCAACTTGGTTCTTGCCTTGGTAAGCCACGCCACTCAGGTTCGCCACCACGGGGTTCCGCGGTTGCTTTTTCTTCATTTCACCAAGAACGGATAAAGCTTGGTCGTAGTTCTTGTTGCGGAGAGCAAGCTCGGCAAGGAGGGTTTCGGCGCTGACGCCGTGGTCGTCAAGCTGCGCCGCCTGGGTCAGCTCGCTTACCGCTTGGTCTTGCTTGCCTTGGGCGAGCTGGGTCTGGGCCAACTGGGTCCGCAAGCCGGCATCTTTGGGCCGTTTCTCGAGCGCCCGGGTCAAAAGGGCCTCGGCCTGGCCATACTGTCCGGCAGCCATTTGAATTTCGCCCAACAGCGCGAGCACCTGAGAGTCGTCTGGAAACGCCTTGGCCAAGGGCTTCGCCGTCTCCATTGCCTGGTTCGGGTGCCCCAGACGCAGCTGCGTCCGTGCCAAGTAGCTGCGAAGCGCGGGGTCGCCGGGCGCAGCTGCCAACACCACGCTGAATATCTTCTCCGCCGTTTCATAGCTGCCAAGGGCGTAAGCAGTCATGCCGTACAGGCTCACGGTCTGGAAATTGCCACTGTTCGTACGCATCAGATCCTGCAGGATGTCATTGGCGGCCTCATACTTTCCCGCACGGTATTTCAGCAGGGCCTGCATGTACCGGACCATGGAATCCCGGGCGTCGATTTTCGCCGCAGCAGCCACGTCATCCTCGGCCTCTTTCTGCTTGTTGAGCACCAAGCGAATACCGGCCCGGTTGACATAGCCTGCAGTGCCGCGCGGGTCCGCCTTGATGGCGCTTGAGAAGGCGTTGTCCGCTTCCGTCGTTTCACCCAGCATGCGGTGAAGGTCCCCCTTCCGAACCCAGCTTTCGGCATCGTTTGGGTTATGCGTAATTGCTTCGTTCAGCCAGTGCTTGGCCTTTTCGTAATCACGTTTTCCGGCCGCACAGTTGGCGAGACCCCAGTAAGTCTGCGGCTGCTGGTCATTGAGCTCCAGTGCCCGGGGGTAGGTGTCGCATGCATCCTTGTACTGGCGCAGAGCAAACAAGGCGTCGGCCCGGATACGCAGAATTTGCGCGCGCTGGGTACTTGACCCCTTCTCTGCGGGCTTTATCTCGTCCAGCACCTTGCGGTAATCGCGTTGCAACAACAGCGCATCCCCTACCAGGGGCTGTACAGTCTCTGCATTCACACCGGCCGCCTGCGCGCGGCGCAGTTCCTTCTCGGCCGAGAACCCGTCCTTTAGCCGCAGATAGAGTTGCCCGAGCAGCAAGCGTGCTTGGGCATTGTTGGGATCCTGCTGCACGGCATTCTTGAGCTCGATTACGCTGGCCTTGAGCTCCCCTTTGCTTTCCAGGTCCTTGGCCCGCTGCACGTACTCGACCGCGCTGGGTTGCGAAAGCTTCTCGCAAGCCGTCAGCAATGAACTCACGGCGGCTGCGAACAGGAATGCGACTGCGATCGGACGTGCTTGCATGGTTGCCTCTCTATTTAGCCTGGAGAGATTTCATGAGTGCGATGGCTTGGGGCTTTTGGCCAAACTCAACGCCGCTCTTCAACAATTGCTCCAGTTCCTGCTGGGCGCGCCTCTTGTCGCCGCTCATGGCAAGCGCAGAAGCGTAGTGATACTGGATGTCGCCGGCGTCCGGTGCTTTCGAGAGCGCCTGCTGCAGGAACCCCAAGCCCTTTGCGGCTTGCCCGGTTTGGGTAAGCGCCCAGCCATAGGTGTCCAGGACGGCGGGGTTGGCGGGCTGAAGTTTGTAGGCCTCCTCCGCGAAGGCGATGGCCCGCCCATCTTTCTGTTCCGCGAGCGCATAGGCCAGATTGTTCAGGATGGGCACCTGGTGGGGAAGCTTCTGATTGAGGTAAAGGTAGTGCGTGGTCGCCGCCGCAAAGTCCCCGGCACTCATCTTGAAATCCGCCACGGCCAAGCGCACACCGTGGTCGTCCGGATGATCCTTGAGCCAGCGCGAGACTTTGGGCTCTGCTTCGGTTGTCTTGCCTGAACGCACGAGCGCGCCGTAGAGCTTCACCAGCGACGGGCCGCTGGGGGCCAGGTCAAAGGCCTTCTGGTACTGCTCGGCCGCTTTGGCGAACTCCTTTTGCTGAACATAAACGTCCCCCAGGACCGCATAGCCGACCGGTGACTTGGGCTGCTGTTGCTGCAACGCCGTGGCACGCTTGATCGCGTCGTCGGGGCGGTTTGCCTGCAGATCCAAGTCGATCAGGCCGACTTGCGCATCGATCAAATCCGGCTTGAGACCAAGCGCCTTCTTGAGCGATTCCCGCGCTGCCGTGGGATTCTTGTTCGCCATCTGCGCGGCGGCGAGCCGCAGGTAGGCCGCCGGCGCCTGGGGCGCGAGCGACACCAACTTGTCGAAGGTGGCAACCGCGTTGTCCTTCTCGCCCGCAGCGAGCTGCGCATTGCCGAGCAACCCGAGTGCCTCCGCGCTGTTCGGATTGGCGGTCTGCGCTTCGCGGGCGATGGCGAGGGCCCGCTGCGGTTCTTTTTTGCCGAGGTAGTACTGCACCAGCAATGCCCGCGGCTGCAGCGCCTTGGCATCCGCGCGACTGGCCTTGTCGAGCCAGTCCACGAAGGATTTCTCGTTCCCGGCATTGCGCTCCAGCGCCGCGATCGCCACCATGGCCGGGACACTGTTCTTGTTCGCCGCCAGCACGCCGTCGAAGCGCTGGCGGGCGGCCTGCGGATTCTTCTCGCGCAAGTCGAGCTGGGCCAGATTGGCCGCTGCCGGGTAATAGGCAGGATCGATCGCCAGCGCCTTTTCGAACGCCTTGCGTGCATTGGCAATGTCCTGCTTGCCGACATAGGCACCACCGCGCAGGTTGTAGGCCAGCGGGCTGTTCGGCTGCTTCTTGTCCAGGGCGTCGATGGCCTTGAGCGCCTTGTCGAAGTCGCCCTTCGACATGTAGGTGGCGATCAGCGCGACGTCCGTCTGCAGCGGGCTGCCCTCCATATCGGCTGCGGCTTCCAGTTCGCTCGTGCCGCGCGCCACATCGCCCACCGCGAGATGGCTCATCGCCAGCTCCGTCCGCATCCCGGCACTGGCCGGGTTGGCCTTTACCGCCTTTTCCAGGTACTCCGTCGCCTTCGCATAGTCCTTCAGCTGCATATAGGCGTCGCCGGCCAGCGCCAGTACGGCCGCGTCCTGGGTGTCCGTGGTCAGCAGCGGCCGCAGCGTCTCCTCGGCTTTCGCTGGCTGCTTGCTCTTGAGGTAGGTCGCCGCCAGCAGCCGGCGCGCGTAGGCATTGTTCGGCACCCCTTTGACGAAGGCCGAGAGGTAGGTTTCCGCCTGGGCGTACGAGCCGAGTGCGAGCTGCGTGGCGCCCATCATCAGGATCGCGCTGCCGTTGTTTGGCGCGACCTTGAGCACCTCCTGCAACTCGTCGCGGGCCTGCGGGAATTTCTGCTGCATGAAGTAGAGCTGGCCCTGGGTGATGCGTACCGGAAGCGCGCGGGGTTCGATCTTGCGCGCCGCGTCGATCTCGGTCTGCGCCGGGCCGAACTGCTTCTGGCTCAGATAGATCAAGGCCAGGCTGAGGTGGGCGCCAAGATGGTTGGGGTTACGCTTGAGCGCCTCCTGGTAGGCCTGGATGGCCTCGGCGCTCTTGCCCTGCGTCCGCAACAGGTCCCCTTTCAAGACCCACGGGTCGGCGCGGTCGCCGGATTTCTTGATCGACTCGTCGGCGAGCCGCAGCGCCTTGTCAGCCTGATTGTCCGCGAGTGCAAGCACGGCGAGGCCGCGGTTCGCCTCCGGCAGGCCGGGGTCGAGGCGGCTGGCCTCCTGGTAGGCCGCCTGCGCGTCGGCAATGTTCCCGAGACCGGCATAGGCGTCGCCGCGCAAGGCCAGCAGGGCCGCGACTTCGGCCGGCTTGCCGTCGGGCTTGGCCGGAATCTCCTCGAGCAGCTTCTTGTACTCGCGCTGCAGCAACAATGCGCGTCCCAGCTGCGGCAACAACATGTCCTTGGCGGCACCCAGCTGCAACGCGCGACGCAGCTCCTTTTCCGCGGACGGCCCGTCGTTCTGGTCCAGATAAACCTTGCCCAACAAGGCCCGCGCTTCGGCGAAATCCGGATTCTTCTGGATCGCGTTCTTGAGTTCGATGACCGCGGCGTTCTGGTTGCCGGCCGCATAATACTGCTGGGCCTTGGCGAAGTACTGTTCCGGCTTCTCGCCCGACGAGCACCCGGCGACCAGCATTGCCAGCAACAATGACACCCCCGCACGACGCAGTGTGCGACCCGCTCCCGACTCCAGCATGCTTTTCTCCTCGATCCTTGTGTCAGTTCTTGTTCAGATTCGGCGGGCGGCGGCCATGGTCGCGGCCGTGGCAAACCATGCCGAATAAATGTTACAACCTTATCACGTTGACCAGCGCCTCACTTGGCCGCCGGTATCTGGTAGCGGCCCATCAGGTCGTACAGCGTGGGGCGGCTCACTCCCAGGAGTTCCGCCGCCTTGGCGATGTTGCCGCCGACGCGGGCCAGGGCGCGCACCACCGCCTGGCGCTCGGCTTCCTCGCGCACCTGGCGCAGATTGAGCGGTTCCGCTTCCTGCCCCGTTCCCGGCAGTTCCAGATCGGCGGCCTCGATGCGGCCGCCGTCGCTCATGATGACGGCACGCTTGATGCAGTTTTCCATCTCGCGCACATTGCCCGGCCAGGGGTGGCTTTCGATCGCCGCCACGGCATCCGGCGTGAAGCCTTTGACCGCTTTCTTGAACTGCTCGGCGTAGCGCTCCAGAAAGGCGTGGGCGAGCAGCACCGCGTCGCCCGGCCGCTCGCGCAGGGGCGGGATGTTGATGGTCACTTCGCTGATCCGGTAGAACAGGTCCTCGCGGAAGCGCCCCTCGCCAATGAGCCGGCGCAGATCCTGATGGGTCGCGCACACCACGCGCACGTCCACCGGGATTTCCTCGCGCCCGCCCAGCCGCTCCACGGTCCGCTCCTGCAGGAAGCGCAGCAGCTTGGCCTGCAGCGGCATGGGCAGGTCGCCCACCTCGTCCAGAAAAAAGGTGCCGCCGTCGGCGTATTCGATCTTGCCCTTGGTCTGCTTGCTCGCCCCGGTGAACGCGCCCTTCTCGTAGCCGAACAGTTCGCTCTCCAGGAGATTCTCCGGAATCGCCGCGCAGTTGATGGCAACGAAGCGCTTGGCCGCACGCGACGACAGCTCGTGCACCGCGCGCGCGAGCACTTCCTTGCCGGTGCCGCTCTCGCCCAGCAGCAGGACGGTCGCATCCACCGGCGCCACCTTCTCGATGGTGCGGCAGACCTTCTGCATCGGCTCGCTGGCGGTGATGATGCCGGCCAGGGCGGCGCCGGGCTGCAGGCGCTGCAGCTTGCGGTTTTCCGCCTCCAGCTGCGCCAGGTGGAAGGCCCGCTTGACGATCAGCTGCAGCACTTCCAGCTCGAACGGCTTCTGGTAGAAATCGTAGGCGCCCATGGCCACCGCCTTCACCGCGTTGGTCCGGTCCTGGTTGCCGGAGAGGACGATCACCTTGGTCATCGGCGCCAGCGTGAGGATCTGCTCCAGCGTCGCCAGGCCTTCGCCGGCGCCGTCGGCGTCGGGCGGCAAGCCCAGGTCCAGGGTCACCACCGGCGGCTCGTGCCGGCGCAGGGCCGCCAGCGCTGCTTCGCGGTCCCCGGCGATGACCACGTCCAGATCATCGAAACCCCACTTGAGTTGCTTCTGCAGCCCGGGGTCGTCTTCGACCACGAGCAGCACCGGCTTGGTCGCCGCTGCTCCGTTGTTTTCGTTGTCAGCCACCTATCGCTCCCTGCAATGGCATTGCACTGTCTTCGTCTGTCTTGCGCGTCTGGGCGGGCAGGCTCACGGTGAAGGTCGTGCCCAGCCCGGGCCTGCTCTCGACACGGATGTCGCCCTTCAATTCGCGCACATACTCGCGGCATTCATAGGCGCCGATGCCCATTCCCGCCGACTTGGTACTGGCAAAGGGGCGGAACAGCTGGTTGCGGACGAAGGCCTCCTCCATCCCCTTGCCATTGTCACGCACCCGGATGACCGCCTGGCCGGCATCCGTCGTCAGCGATACCTCGACGAACCCGGATTCGGCCGTGGCCTCGATCGCATTCTGCACCAGATGCCCGAGCACGCGCGCCAGACGCTCCCGTTCCGCCAGCACCCACACGTCCTCGCTCCCCGCCACGAACACCGGCGCGGGCCGATACTGCTTCTTGTCGGCCACCACCGCCGCGAGCAGGTCGGCCAGGTTCACCAGACCGGCGCCCTGGGCGGTCTGATAACCGGCGCGCAGCTGGGACAGCATGCGCGTCATCTTCTGCGTCGCATGATCGACGGTCGCCAGCATGTCTTCCTGGAATTCCGGATTGTGCTTGTGTTTCTCCGCGTTCTTGAGCATCAGCGACAGTTGCGCGATGACATTCTTGAGATCATGCACGACGAAGGCGGAGAACCGGTTGAACGACTCGAACTGGCGGGCCTGGTTGAGCGCCTCCATCGCGCCGATCTGCGCCAGGTGCACCGCCGCCTGGCGGCCGGCGGTTTTCAGCAGATCGCTGTCTTCCCAGTTGAAGCCGCGCTCGGTGCGCGGCTTGGCGAGCACCATGAATCCGATCAGCGCCTCGTGCATGATCAGCGGCACCACCAGCCAGGCTCCGCGCGCCGCTTCCAGCCAGGCGGGCAGCTGCAGGTCGCCGTAGAGGTCGGGCGAATCGGCGTACTCCGCCAGGTTGATCACCCACTGCCGTTCGCGCAGGAAGGCACACAGGGAGCTGTCGGTTGCCAGCGCCTCCCACGGGCCGGCGAAATTCCACTGCGCGGCGGGGACAAACGCGCCATCCTCCTGGGCCATCCACAACGCCGCGCCCGGGCTGTCCACCAGGCTCGCCACCGCGCGCAGGGAGCGCTCGCGCACCGCCACGCCCGGCTCGCCCTCGGACAGGGTGCGCGTGAACTGCAGCCATTCCTCGCGGTAGTCGTACTTGTAGCTGAAGAAGTGCTTGCTGACGAAGACCTTGAGCTTGGCGCGCATGGAGCCGGAGAACACCACCACCGCGAGAATGACCAAGGCGCCAAAGAAAAACACCGACTGCAGCACGCCACCCCAGGTGCCGCCGAAATAGCGCAGGTAATAGCCGGCCGCGGCCATGAGCAGCAGGTAGATTCCAGCGCCGAGCAGGGTGGTGGTGTGGAACACCATGCGCCGCGAGACAAACACGTCCAGGGACCAGTCCGGGTTGCGCGCGGCGGACACCGCCAGCAGCGGGACGACCAGGGCGTTCGCGACGCCGCGGGCGGTCCAGACCGCCTCGTTGATGTGCTTGAACAGCAGGCCCTCGGAGTACAGGTAGAAGTCATAGGCGAACAGCGCGCCCAGGCCAAGGCAGAAGTACTTGATCGCCCAGCGCTGGGTGTCGCTGGCGTTGCGGTAGAGCTGTTCGATGAGGGCGATGCCGAGCAGGGACAGGGCGATCAGCCCCATGACGCTGAGGCTGGGACCCCAGGCCCGCAGCAGGGCCGGCACGCTGTCGGCCGGCAGGGCGACCATCGCGACGCTCAGGCCGGCCAGCACGGGCACCGCCACCAGCCCGATGCGGAACAGGCGGCGCAGAAAGGACAGATGCTTGTGCCCGGCCTGCTCGGCCCGGGCCTCCAGCAGCTTGTAGAGGAAAGCCAGCCAGAGCCCGTCGCGCGCGAATTCCAGGATGGTGAACAGCGGCGCAATGGCAACGCCGCTGAGCAGGCCATAGGTCACGGCGCCGGCCCAGGCGGTCGTGGCCGCGGCCGCGCCCGCGAGCAGAGCGCCCTGCACCTTGCCGCGCCAGCTGATGAGGAAAAGGGCGGTCAGCAGGGCGAAGGCCAGGGCCGCCGCACCATAGCTCACCGCGCCGATGTTGACCGTCATGTCCGTTCCGAGTGTCCCCTAGCGCGCGCCCTTGCCAAACAGCACCACCAGCGCCGTCTGGAACAGGATCAGCAGATCGAGAAAGAAGGTGTGATTCTTTACATAGTAGAGGTCATATTGCAGCTTTTCGATGGCGTCCTCAAGCGAGGCGCCGTAGGGGTAGCGCACCTGCGCCCAGCCGGTGATGCCCGGCTTGATGCTGTGGCGGGCGGCGTAATAGGGGATCTGCTCGATCAGCTGGTTGACGAAGAACGGCCGCTCCGGCCGCGGGCCGACGAAGCTCATGTCGCCCTTGAACACGTTGATCAGCTGCGGCAGCTCGTCGATGCGGGTCTTGCGGATGAACTTGCCCACCGCGGTCACGCGCGAATCCCCGGCCTGGGCCCAGCGCGGCTTGCCGTCCTGCTCCGCGTTCTGGGTCATGCTGCGGAATTTGTAGATGGTGAACACGCGGCCGCCCTGGCCCACCCGCTCCTGGCGATAGAGCAGGGGGAAGCCGCTCTCGAGCACGATGGCCACGGCCGCCACCAGCATGATGGGCAGCCCGAGCACCAGAATCACCGAACTGACGGCCAGGTCGAAGCTGCGTTTGACGACGTCGCGCAACAAGCCCAGCCGGAAACCCTCGGACAGCACCATCCAGCTGGTGTTCAGGGATTCGAGCTGCACCTGGCCGCGCTCGCGTTCGAAGAAGGTCGACAGCTCGATGACGTGGATGCCCTTGAGCTTGCAGTCGAGCAATTCGTGCACCGGCAGCCCGCCACCGCGGCGTTCGCGGATGGCGATGACGATCTCGTCGATCTGGTACTTGTCCACCACCTCCGCCAGGTCGCCGTCGTCGGGCAGGATCAGGCTGTGGTCGACGAAGTGGTGGGTGCCCTGCAGGGGCAGGAAGCCGACCACATGCAGCCGGCGCCGGCTGTCCGGGTCGCGCAGCAGCGCGCTGACCTTGGCCGCGCGGGTGCCGGTGCCGAGGACGAGGATGCGCTGCTTGAGGATGTCCAGATCGGCCCAGCGGAAGAAGGTGATCCGCAGCAGCAGGATCGCGCCCGCCCCGAGCACGGTGGCGCTCCCCAGCAGGGACGTCGGCACCGACAGCCGGGGCACCAGCCAGCCGGCGGCCCACAGGGCGGTGAAGCCGAGCAGGAAGCTGGTGACCACCCGGAACACCATGCTGCCCAGGCCTTCCTCGAAGTCCCGGCGGTACAGGCCGAAGGCCGCCATGATGGACAGCATCAGGATCGCGAACACGATGCTGCCGAAGCTGCCGATGTCCTCGATTCCCCGTGCGCTCGGCACGGCCTGCAGGCTCCCGGCCAGGGGCAGGGCGAACAGCAGCACGCCCAGCTCCACGAGGATCAGGAGCAGCATGCCCTTGGACAGGTAATGGCTGAAGATTCGGATCACGCTTGAGGGTCCACCCTTGACGAGGCCAGCGCGGCGCGCCGGACAACGCCGGACATGAAGCAGGTTCCATGCCACGCGCATGAAGCCTGAAAAATCCGGGTTTTGCGGGATGCGGCGGGCGCCGGCATGGGCCGGACGTCGCCTCCCCGACTCGGCTGACGAGTTTTTGGCGCCGGGCCTAGAGCAGCGCCTCGACCTCCGCCAGCCGCGCCCGCGCCAGTGCCCGGCCGTCCACCGGGCTGCGCGGGCTGGCGCGAATGTCGTCGGTGGAAAAAATGGCCAGGTCCACGTCCGCTTCTCCACCGTAGCGCAGGGTCAGCACCGGCACCGTGCGGTAATTGTCCGCGAAGCGATAGCGCTTTTCGCCGCGCTGATAGTCGAGCCGCGCATTGAGCAGGAACAGCTCGACTTCCTTCTCGCTGTCAGCAAACAGCATGAGGTTGATGTCCGAATGGCGGGTGGCGGTGCCCTGCAGCACCGAGCCCGTGAGATGGGGGTTGAAGCGGGCCAGCAGGCGCATCACCTCGCACGCCTGCTGGCGCATCGCCGCCAGGCGCTGGGTCTGCTCGTCCCCCTGGTACAGCGATTGGTAGCTGCGCAGGGCCTCCTCGACCTCGGCATTGTTCGGCAGGTTGTGGGTGTCTTCCGCGCCCAGCTGGCGCGCCGCCTTGCGCTTGGCGAGGGCGAAGTCCTGGATGCCGTCCTCGGCCATCAGGCGCGCCGCGAGCTGGGCGATGCGGGTGCGCATCTGGTTGCGCAGGGAAGGCGAGGCGCGCGACATGCTCAGAAGATCTGGTTCTTGGCGTCGTCGACCGCGCCGCCGGAGCCCGCGTCCTCGCCCCAGCCGGAGGCTTCCGCCGGCGGGTTTTCCTTGTAGAAGTATTCCGGCATGCCGTCCTGAGACACGCGCTGGCCGGTGTCGGGGCTGATGCGCACGGTGATCACGCCGTCCGGCGGCGTCGGCTGGGTTTCGGGCACCCCCTTCAGCACCTTGCCCATGTAGCTCATCCACATCGGCAGGGCCGCCTGGGCGCCGGTCTCCTGGCCGCCGAGGCTGCGCGGCTGGTCGAAGCCGATCCAGGCCACGGCGACGAGGCTCTGGTTGAAGCCGCAGAACCAGGCGTCCACCTGATCGTTGGTGGTGCCGGTCTTGCCCGCCAGATCGCTGCGGCCCAGCTGCATGGCGCGGGCGGCGGTGCCGCGGCGCACCACGTCCTGCATCATCGAGGTCATGATGAAGGCGTTGCGCGGGTCGATCACCTGCTCCGCATTCTGCCCGGCCCGCACCGGGTTGGCCTGGGCCAGCAGCGTGCCGCGGCTGTCGGTGACCCGCTCCACGTAATAGGGCTTGATGCGGAAGCCGCCATTGGCGAACACGGCATAGGCCGACACCATCTGGAACGGCGTGACCGAGCCCGCGCCCAGCGCCATGGTCAGGTAGGGCGGGTGCTGCTCCGGATTGAAGCCGAAGCGGGTGATGTAGTCCTGGGCATAGCGGGTGCCGATGGCCTGCAAAATGCGGATGGAAACCAGGTTCTTGGACTTGGTGAGGGCCATGCGCATGCGCGTCGGGCCGCCGTAGGTGCCGTCGAAGTTCTTCGGCTCCCACAGCTTGCCGCCGGTGGTGGCCGGGTCGAGGGAAATCGGCGCGTCGTTGATGATGGTGGCGGGAGTGAAGCCCCGTTCCAGCGCCGCCGAATAGATGAAGGGCTTGAAGCTGGAGCCGGGCTGGCGCCAGGCCTGGATGACGTGGTTGAACTTGTTGCGCCCGTAGTCGAAACCGCCCACCAGCGCTCGGATCGCCCCGTCCTCCGGCACCAGCGACACCAGGGCGGCCTCCGCCTGCGGGATCTGCAGGATCTGCCAATGACCCTTGGTGTCCTTGGCGACGCGGATCAGGGAGCCGCGCACGATCGGCTTGGGCGCCTTGTCGCCCAAAGCGCGCTGGGCGAAGGCGAGCGCGTCACCCGTGAGCTCGGCCGTGCCTTGATCCTTGATGAACACCTTCACCGACTTTGGGCTGGCGCTGAGCACGACCGCAGGCAGCAGGCCGTTGCTCGGCTCCACCTCCTGCAGCAGATCCTCGAGCTCTTCGTCCGGGTTGGCCATCTTGGCCGGGATCTCGACATGGCCCTCGGGCCCGCGGTAGCCGTGGCGCCGGTCGTAGTCGAGCAGGCCCTGGCGCACCGCCAGGTTCGCGGCTTCCTGGTCCGCCCGGCGCAGGGTGGTGACGACCCGGAAGCCGCTGTCGTAGGCCGCCTCCTGGTAGCGGTCGAACATCATCTGGCGCGCCATTTCCGCGACATAGTCGGCCTTGACTTCGTACACCGCCACGTCGTGGCGCACGAGGAGTTTCTGCTTCAGGGCGGCCTGGTACGCGTCCTCGCTGATGTAGTTGAGTTCGCGCATGCGGCGCAGCACGTAGTGCTGACGCAGCGCGGCGCGGGCGGGATTGGCCACCGGGTTGTAGCGCGAGGGGGCCTTGGGCAGGCCCGCCAGCATGGCCATCTCGGCCACGCTCAACTTGTTGAGCGGCTTGCCGAAATAGGTCTGGGCGGCGGCGACGAAGCCATAGGCGCGCTGCCCGAGGTAGATCTGGTTGATGTAGAGCTCGAGGATCTGGTTCTTGCTGAGGTTGCGCTCGATCTTGAACGACATGAGCACTTCGTTGAACTTGCGGCTCAGGGTCTTTTCCGGCGTGAGGAAGAAATTGCGCGCCACCTGCATGGTGATGGTGCTGGCGCCTTCGCGCGCCCCGCGCTTGAGCACGTTGGCGATCGCCGCGCGCGCGACGCCGGCGTAATCCACGCCGCCGTGCTCGAAGAAGCGGTCATCTTCGGCGGCGAGAATGGCTTGGACCATCTGCTTGGGCACGGCATCGATCTTGACCAGCGACCGCCGCTCTTCGCCAAACTCGCCGATGAGGGCGCCATCCTCGGTATAGACGCGCAGGGGGATCTTCGGCTGGTAATCGGTCAGGGCCTCCAGCCCGGGGAGCGTCGGATAGACCAGGACCGCAGCCAGGACAACGACGAGCACCGCCGCGCCCCCGGCCAGAACGAGGAGCTTTATGGGAAACCACCACCAGCGATCGAACATGAACGGGAAAAATTCTACTTGGGAATGAGGGTTTCTTGGGGGGCAGGCATCGGGCCGTCACTATTCTACGCGAACAATTCGCCGCAGGCCTGACACCGTCGCGAACATGCCACGGGGCCGGATTAAATTTTCTTAAGCCTTCATTTTGGACTTAAGAACGGCGCGTGCCGGCCGTTATTCCTATGGTATGCGGTGCCAAAAAAACGCTTTACACCCTATATGCTTGTTGTTAGGATTTAAAGCAAATTATACCAAACTCCCATAACCAGCCCTAATAGAAAGGGATTTCCACTTTGTTATCGAACCTCTTACAGGCCAAGTCGCCTCCGCTCATCGGCGTGGACATCAGTTCCTCGGCCGTTAAGATGGTCGAGATCGAGGAGGCTGGCAAGAATCTGTATCGGGTGGAGCGCTATGCCATCGAAAGCCTACCCAAGGATGCGGTCACCGATGGCAACATCATGAATCTCGAGGCCGTCGCCGAGACCATGAAGCGCGCCTGGAAACGCCTCGGCACGCGCGTCAAGAACGTCGCCCTGGCGCTGCCCTCGGCTGCGGTCATCACCAAAAAAATCATTGCGCCCGCGGGCTTGCGCGAGGAAGAACTCGAAGTCCAGGTCGAAACCGAAGCCAACCAGTACATCCCCTTTGCCCTGGACGAGGTCAACCTGGACTTCCAGGTCATCGGCGCCGCGCCGAGCGGCCCGGAGGACGTGGAGGTCCTGATCGCTGCCGCCCGCAAGGAAAAGGTCGAGGACCGGGTTGCCGCGGCCGAGAGCGCCGGCCTGACGGCGGTGGTCATGGATGTGGATTCCTACGCCACGCTCACCGCCTACGAGCTGATCGCCCAGCAGCTGCCCAACGCCGGCAAGGACCAGACGGTCGCCATCGTGGACATCGGCGCGTCGATGATGCACATCAACGTCCTGCACAACAACCAGCCGATCTACCTGCGCGAACAGACCTTCGGCGGCAACCAGCTGACCCAGGAAATCCAGCGCCGCTACAGCCTTTCCGCGGACGAGGCGGAAATCGCCAAGCGCCAGGGCGGGCTGCCCGAGAACTACGAGGCGGAAGTGCTGCAGCCCTTCATGGACACCCTGGCGCTGGAAGTGGCGCGGGCGATGCAGTTCTTCTTCTCTTCCAGCCAGTTCAGCCATGTCGACCACATTCTGCTGGGCGGCGGCTGCGCCATGATCCCCGGCCTGGACGAGATCGTCGCCAGCCGCACCCAGGTCAGCACCATGCTGGCCAACCCCTTCGCCAACATGGCCCTCTCCTCCCGCATCAAGCCCCGCCAGCTGACGCTGGACGCGCCGGCCCTGCTGGTGGCCTGCGGCCTCGCCATGCGGAGGTTCGACGAATGATCCGCATCAACCTTCTGCCTCATCGCGAGGCCAAGCGCAAGGCGCGCCAGAAGCAGATGCTCGCCATCACCGGCGGCGTGGTGGCCCTGGGCGCCGTCACCGTCCTCGCCGGCTACATGGTCATCGGCGGCATGATCGAGAAGCAGGAAGAAAACAACAGCTACCTGAAATCCGAGATCGCCAAGCTCGACAAGGAGATCGAGGAAATCAAGGTGCTCAAGGAGAAGACCCAGTCCCTTCTGGATCGCAAGAAAGTCGTCGAGGACCTACAGGCGGATCGGTCCCAGGCCGTGCATCTTCTGGACCAGATGGTGCGGCAGCTGCCTGGCGGCATGTATCTGAAATCGATCAAGGAAATCGGCAAGAAGGTCAATATCCAGGGCTATACCCAGTCCAACGCGCGGGTGTCCACGCTGATGCGCAACCTGGAAGCGTCCCCCTGGTTGGAAAACCCGCAGCTGATCGAGATCAAGGCGGTCACGGCCAACAACGTGCGCGCGAACGAATTCTCGCTGGATGTGCAGATTGCTCCGCCGCAGAAGAACAGCGAAACGGCGCCCGCGAAGGATGCCAAACCCAAGGACAAGCAGCCATGAGTCTGATGGACGATCTCAACAAGCTCAACCTGCGGGAAATCGGCACCTGGCCGGTGCCGTTCAAGGCTGCGGCGATGGTCATCCTGCTGGGGCTGATTGTCTTCGCCGGCTATCTGCTGGTGTGGAGCGACCAGCTCGACAGCCTGGATCGGGCACGCCAGCAGGAAATGAAGCTGCGCAGCGAATTCCTGGACAAGAAGAAGCAGGCGGTGAACCTGGACGTTTATAGGGAACAGCTCAAGGAGGTGGAGCAGTCCTTCGGCGCGCTCGTCCGGCAGCTGCCCAACAAATCGGAGATGGACGCCCTGATCACCGACATCAATCAGGCCGGCCTGGGACGGGGGCTCGAGTTTGAACTATTCAAGCCCGCCCCCCAGGAGACGATCAAGGGCGAAATCGCGGAACTGCCCATCGCGATTCGCGTTACTGGCAGCTACCACGACTTGGGCAAGTTCGCGAGCGACATCGCCCAACTCCCGCGGATCGTCACCCTTCATGACATCGCCATTGCCCAGAGCAAGGACGGCGCCCTGGTGATGGACGCGATCGCGTCCACCTATCGCTATCTCGATCCAGAAGAACTTGCTGCCCAGCGTAAAGCGGCCAAGGGCGCCCAGAAGAAAGGGGGCAAGTAATGAGAACGACGCTTGCCATCTGCCTGACCGCTGTGCTCGCAGCCGGGTGCGGCGGCCCGGGCGATGACCCCCATGATTTCGTGAAAAATGCCGGCAAGGACCTGCGCGGGAAAGTGACGCCCTTGCCCGAGGTCAAGCCCTACGAGCCCTTCACCTACGAAGCAACGGATTTGCCCGACCCGTTCAAGCCGCGCAAACTGGCACCGCCCGCGGGCGGCGGCGGAGGCCTGCAGCCCGATTTCAACCGGCCGAAGGAAGCGCTGGAGAACTTCCCCCTCGAAAGCCTGAAGATGGTGGGCACGCTGCAGCAGGGCAAGGTCACGTACGCCATCATCAAGACCCCGGAAAACAGCCTGTACCGGGTCAGGCCCGGCAACCACATGGGTCAGAACTTCGGCATTATCACCCAGGTGAACGAGAACGAAGTCAAGCTGACGGAAATCGTGCAGGACAGCAGCGGCGACTGGACCGAACGCAATTCCAGCCTGGCGCTGTCCGACGAGCCCCAGAAGAAATAGCCAGAGAAACCAGTAGAGGTGCATTATGAACGCATGGACCCCCTTCTCCCTTAAACACCTTGCAGCCTGGCTTCTCTGGGCGCTGCTGCTCCCTGCTGCCACTGTCGCGCAAGCCGCCGACGACGCGGCCGCCAACAGCATCACCACCCTCGACTACACGGTACTGCCGGGCGGGAAGGTGGTGCTGAAAGTTGGCCTGAAGCAGCCGCCGGCAACCCAGCCCGCCGGCTTTACCATCAACAATCCGCCGCGGATCGCGCTGGATTTCCCGGATACCGCCAACGCCCTCGGCAAGAGCAGCATCAACATCGGCGAAGGCGCCCTGCGCAGCGTCAACGTAGTGCAATCCGGCAAGCGTACCCGCCTAGTGCTGAATCTTTCGCGCAACACGGCCTACGACACCACGATCGAAGGCAACAACGTGATGATTGCGCTGCAGGGAGAGGCGGCATCCGCAGCGACAGCCACGCGCACCACCCACTTTGCCGAAGCCGGCACCGCCAGCGGCCACAGCCTGCGTGACGTGGACTTCCGTCGGGGCAAGAACGGCGAGGGTCGCATCATCGTCGACCTGTCCGATCCCAATGTCGGTATCGACATGCGCCAGCAAGGCAAGAACCTGATCATTGACCTGCTCAACACCACTGTGCCAAAAAACCTCGAGCGCCGGATGGATGTGACCGATTTCGGCACTCCAGTGGTAATGGTCGACACCTTCAGCCAAGGCAGCACCGCGCGCATCGTCGTAGAACCGAAGGGGGAGTGGGAGCATTCCGCATATCAGGCAGACCGCCAGTTCATCGTCGACATCAAGCAGATCGTGGAAGATCCCTCGAAGCTCGTCCGCGGCAAGCGCTACACGGGTGAGAAGCTGTCGCTGAACTTCCAGAACGTGGAGGTGCGCGCCGTCCTGCAGGTTATCGCCGACTTCACCGGCCTCAACATCATTACCAGCGACACGGTCACGGGCAACCTGACCCTGCGCCTGAAGGACGTGCCCTGGGATCAGGCCCTGGACATCATCCTGCAGAGCCGTGGGCTGTCCATGCGCAAGAATGGGAACGTAGTCTGGATCGCGCCCTCTGACGAGCTCGCCACCAAGGAAAAGCTCGAGCTGGAGGCCAAGCAGCAAATACTCGATTTGGAGCCCATGCACACCGAGACCTTCCACCTGCGTTTCCAGCGCGCGGAAAACTTCGTCAAGGTGCTGACCGACGAGAAGCAGCGCATTCTTTCCAAACGTGGCAGCGCGGTCATCGACCCACGGACCAACACTCTGTTCATCCAGGACACACCAACCAAGATGGAAGAGATTCGTGGCCTGATTGCCCAAGTGGACGTGCCCGTTAAGCAGGTGCTGATCGAGTCTCGCATCGTCGAGGCAACCGACAATTTTGCCAAGAGCCTGGGTGCGCGCCTCGGCATCCATGATCAGACCGGCAATGGCTGGCCGATCAGTAGTGGCGGCAACACCCGCGCCGTAATCGGGGGCCAGATCGAGGATCCTGGCTACCATACCGGCCAAGCCTCCGACGTCCCGACCTTCAACAACAATGCCCTGAACGTCAACATGGCGGCAACCGACGTAGCGAAGAGCGGATTCCGTCCTGGCGCGTTGTCGTTCGTTCTCTTCCGCAGTGGCGTGGCGCGGTTCCTCAATCTGGAACTATCCGCCCTGCAGACGGACGGCCGCGGCAAGATTATCTCCAACCCGCGCGTTGTGACCGCTGACCAAGTCGAAGCCTATATCGAAGACGGTACGGAAATCCCCTACCAGCAGGCTACCAGCAGCGGCGCGACCAGCATTACCTTCAAGAAGGCCACCTTGCGCCTATCGGTGAAGCCCCAGATCACACCGGACGACAACGTGATCATGGACCTCAAGGTAAACAAGGATTCCCGCGGCCAGGACACGATCTCCGGCCCCGCCATCGACACCAAGCAGATCGGGACGCAAGTTCTCGTCGAGAACGGCGGCACCGTGGCAATCGGCGGAATCTATATCCAGGAAACCAAGGACACCGTTTCCAAGATACCTCTGTTCGGTGACATTCCGGTCCTCGGCGTTCTTTTCCGGAATACTGCAACCAGCGACTCGAAACGCGAGCTCCTGATCTTCGTCACCCCGCGCATCCTGAAAGACTCGCTGAACCTGCGTTAAGCCCCGCCCCCCCGGCACCTTCGCCGCCGGGGGGTTTTCCGCTAGAATTGCCCGTCATGCACCAGCCAGGCGCAAAAATGACGGGCAATGTTTTTTTGGTGGGCCTGATGGGCGCGGGCAAGACCACCGTGGGCAAGCTGCTCGCCAAGCACCTGCACAAGACCTTCCTCGACTCCGATCACGAACTCGAGCAGCGCACCGGCGTGAACATCCCGCTGATCTTCGAACTGGAGGGCGAAGAAGGCTTTCGCGCCAGGGAATCCGCCCTGATCCGGGAACTCGCCCAGCGCCGGGACATCGTCCTGGCCACTGGCGGCGGCGCCGTGCTGCGGCCGGAGAACCGCGCGGCACTGGCGAACGGCGGGACCGTGGTCTATCTGAATGCGAGCGTCGAGGATCTGTGGCTGCGCACGCGCCATGACCGGAACCGTCCCCTGCTGCAGACCGCGGACCCCAAGGCCAGGCTGCGGGAGCTGCTGGCGCAGCGCGATCCTCTCTACCGCGAGATTGCCGACATCATCGTGACCTCGGGCCATCACAGCGTGAACCACGTGGTGCGTGAAATCGAGCAGAAGCTCGCGGCGCTCGCCGCCGGCGGGAAAATGGAACCAAGCACGGAACATGCAGACACTCACCGTTGAGCTGGGCGAACGCAGCTATCCCATCCACGTCGGCGCCGGCCTGCTGAAGCAGCCCGAGCTCATCCTGCCGCATCTCAAGCTCAAGCAGGTCGCGGTCGTCACCAACACCACCGTCGGCCCGCTCTACCTGGATGGCCTGCGCTCGACGCTGGAAGGGGCGGGGGTGAAGGTACTGCCGATCGTGCTGCCCGACGGCGAGGCATACAAGAACGCCGAAACCCTCAACCGCATCTACGACGCGCTACTGGAAAACCGCATGGAGCGCAAGAGCACCCTGATCGCGCTGGGGGGCGGGGTGATCGGCGACCTCACCGGTTATGCGGCGGCGACCTACCTGCGCGGCGTGCCTTTCATCCAGATTCCCACCACCCTGCTCGCGCAGGTCGATTCCTCCGTGGGCGGCAAGACCGGCATCAATCACCCCCTGGGCAAGAACATGATCGGCGCCTTCTACCAGCCCAATCTGGTGCTGGCCGACACCGACACCCTGAACACCCTGCCCGACCGGGAGCTGTCGGCGGGCCTGGCCGAGGTCATCAAGTACGGTCTGATCCGCGATCCCGAATTTCTCGCCTGGCTGGAAGCGAACATGGACCGCCTGCTGGCACGCGACCCGGACGCTTTGACCTTCGCCATCCTGCGTTCCTGCCGCAACAAGGCCGAGGTGGTGGCGGCCGACGAGCGCGAAGGCGGTATCCGTGCCCTGCTCAACCTCGGCCACACCTTCGGGCACGCCATCGAGAATGGCATGGGCTATGGCGTCTGGCTGCACGGGGAAGCCGTGGGGGCGGGCATGGCCCTGGCCGCCGACCTGTCGATGCGCCTGGGCTGGCTCAGCGAGGCGGATGTCGAGCGGGTGCGCGCCCTGCTGCGCCGCGCGCGCCTGCCGGACTGGGCGCCGGATCTCGGCGTCGAGCGCTATCTCGAGCTGATGGGCCTGGACAAGAAAGTGGAGGGCGGCCGGATCCGCTTCGTCCTGCTCCAGGCGCTGGGCCACGCGGTGATCACCGCGGACGTGCCGGCGGACAAGCTGCGGGCCACCCTGACCGGCCACGTCCGGAGCGATGTTGCTCCCGCCTGAGCGCGCGCCCTACGCCGCCCAGCCGGAGCGCAGCCGCGGACGGCGCCATGCGGAGCCGGCCCCCGCGGGACGCACCGAATTCCAGCGCGACCGCGACCGCATCATCCATTCCACCGCCTTCCGCCGCCTCGAATACAAGACCCAGGTCTTCGTCAATCACGAAGGCGACCTGTTCCGCACCCGCCTCACCCACAGCCTCGAAGTGGCGCAGATCGGCCGCGCCATCGCACGTGCCCTGCGCTTGGACCAGGATCTGGTGGAGGCCATCGCCCTGGCCCATGATCTCGGCCACACTCCCTTCGGCCACACCGGCCAGGATGTGCTCAATGCCTGCATGAAGGACCATGGCGGCTTCGAGCACAACCTGCAATCGCTGCGCGTGGTGGACATGCTGGAGGAGCGCTATGCGGAATTCGACGGCCTCAACCTCACCTTCGAGACGCGCGAAGGCATCCTGAAACATTGCTCCCTGGCCAATGCCAAGCTGCTCGGGGATGTCGGCGAGCGCTTCCTGCACAAGCGCCAGCCCTCGCTCGAAGCCCAGGTGGCCAACCTCGCCGACGAGATCGCCTACAACAACCATGACGTGGATGACGGCCTGCGCTCCGGGCTGATCGAGCTCGACGAACTGTCGGAAGTCCCCGTGTTCGCCCGCCATCTGTCCGAAGTGCGCCGGCGCTATCCCCGGCTTGCGGGGCGGCGCGTGATTCACGAGACGGTGCGGCGCATGATCAACACGCTGATCCTCGACCTCGTCGAACAGAGCAGCCGCAACATTGCCGACGCCGCGCCAGACTCCATCGACGCGGTGCGGGCGGCGCCGCCGCTGATCGGCTTCAGTCCCCAGATCCGGGGCGAGCAGCAGGAGCTCAAGCACTTCCTGCGCACCCGGCTCTATCAGCACTACCGGGTGAACCGCATGAGCGGCAAGGCGCGCCGCATCATCGGCATGCTGTTTGAAGCGTTCATGGACGATCCGCGCCTGCTGCCGCCGGACTATCAGGACAAGGCCAGGCAGGACAAGGCGCGCACCATCGCCGACTACATCGCCGGCATGACCGACCGCTACGCCATGAAGGAATACCGGCGGCTGTTTTCGGTCGAGGAAATATGAGCGCTGCCGCCGACAGCGCCCAGTCGCCCTTCCTGTCCACCCACGCCTTCGAACCGGACATTCCGCCGAGCATCGCCGACGGTGTCGCGCACCTGCTCGCGCAGGAGCGCCAGATCATCGTCGTCACCGGTCGGATCGACGGGCGCATGGGCGGTTTCCTGGCCGACCTCAGCCATGGCATCGCCCGGCAGGGAAGCCTGCTGCGCATCAAGGCGCCCCTGTCGGCCGACGAGTTTCACACCGCCCTGGCCGCCCAGCTCAAGCTGCCAACCCTCGAAGGCACCCCCGGCGAATTGGCGGCGCAGGTGGGCCGGCGCCTGGAAGCGCCGGCGCCGAAGGGGCGCTACATCCTGTTGTGCGAGGGAACCGACCGCTACGAAATAGCCACGCTGGAAGCGATCCGCCAGATCAGCAACCATCCGGTGAGCATCGCCCTGGTGGGCGGCCACGGTCTGCTCCAGCGGCTGCAGCGGCGCAGCCTGGCGCCCTTGCGCCAGCGGGTGACGCACCGCCTGGCGCTCAACCGCCGCATGCCGAGCGCCGCATTCTGGCTCGCCCTCGTGGTCCTGCTCGGCGCCGGCGCGGCCCTGATGTTCCCGCTGCTGGCCGAGCGGCCCGCGGACGAGGCCGGCGTGGCAAGGCCGATATCGGTGCGGGCCGCC
>CAYUJV010000002.1:0-59751 GCA_964445085.1 uncultured Burkholderiales bacterium | reverse complement strand
GGGACGGCGCCGTGCGCGGCCGCGCCTTGGGTCGCGCCTGCGTCGGGGCGGGCGCCTGCGGCAGGAGGCCGTCCACCTCGCCTGGGGTGAGCCCGGCCAATTCCGCCAAGCGCTTCTTCAGCAGCAGCGACAGCGCAGGCGCCGCCACCTTCTCGATCAGGGGCTTCGCCGTCTGCACCAGGCGCGCGCGCCCTTCCTCGGTCTGGAGGTCGGCGCGGGCGGTCAGCTCCTTGAACAGGAACTGGCTCAGGGTGAGCGCCTGGCCGAGCAGGGCCTCGAAGCCGGCCTTGCCGTGGCTGCGGATGTAGCTGTCCGGGTCCTCGCCTTCGGGCAGGAACAGGAAGGAAAGTTCCGCGCCGTCGGTCAACACCGGCAGGCTGTTCTCCAGTGCCCGCCACGCCGCGCGCCGCCCCGCCTCGTCGCCGTCGAAGCAGTAGACGATGCGATCGGCCAGCCGCAGCAGGCGTTGCACGTGATAGGGCGTGGTCGCCGTGCCCAGCGTCGCCACGGCGTAATCGACCCCGTGCTGCGCCAGCGCCACCACGTCCATGTAGCCTTCCACCACCAGCACGCGGCCGACCTCGCGAATCGCCTTGCGCGCCTGGACCAGGCCGTAGAGCTCATGCCCCTTCTGGAACAGCGGCGTCTCGGGCGAATTCAGGTACTTGGGCTCGCCCTTGTCGAGCACCCGGCCGCCGAAGGCGATGACGTTGCCGCGCTGGTCGAGGATGGGGAACATCACGCGGTCGCGAAAGCGGTCGTAGCGCCGTCCCTTTTCGTTGTCGATCACCAGGCCCGCCTCGGCCAGGGCCTTGGACTCCGCGTAGTCCGGGAAAACCGCTTCCAGGTTCTGCCAACCGTCCGGCGCATAGCCGATGCCGAAGCGGGCGGCGATCTCCCCGGTCAGGCCGCGCTGCTTGAGGTAGGCGATGGCGCGCTCGGACTGCTTGAGCTCACTGCGGTAGTAGCGCAGCGCCTGCTGCATGACCCCGTAGAGGTTGGCCGACGGCGCGGTGCGGGTCTCGCCCGCCCTGCCTGCGCCCTCGCGGGTCTCGCGGGGGACGGTCAGGCCGACGCTCTTGGCCAGTTCCTCCACCGCGTCGACGAAACCGATGCCCTGGTATTCCATGATGAAGCCGATGGCGCTGCCGTGCGCCCCGCAGCCGAAACAGTGGTAGAACTGCTTGGTCGGGCTGACCGTGAACGACGGCGATTTCTCGTTGTGGAAGGGGCAACAGGCGGCGTAATTGGCCCCGGCCTTCTTGAGCGGAACATAGCGTTCGACGACATCGACGATGTCGACACGGTTCAGGAGTTCCTGAATGAAGGACTGCGGGATCATCTGACCCAGTATAGGCGGGGCGCGGCGCGGAACGGCGGGAACTAGCCGGCGAGCCGGCTCTTCACCAGCGCCGAGACCTTGCCCATGTCCGCCCGCCCGGCCAGCTTGGGCCGGATCAGGTTCATCACCTTCCCCATGTCGGCCACGGCCTTGGCGCCGGCCTCGGCAATGCCCTGGGAGACGATGGCCTCGACCTCGGCCTCGGACAGCTGCTGCGGCAGGTAGGCCTGCAGCACCTGCAATTCGAAGGATTCGGCATCGACCAGATCCTGCCGCGCGGCCTTTTCATACTGGGCGATGGATTCGCGGCGCTGCTTGATCATCTTGTCCACGACCGCAACGATCTGGGCGTCGTCCAGCGTCGTCCGCTCGTCCACCTCGCGCTGCTTGATCGCGGCGAGCAGCAGGCGGATGGCCGACAGGCGCGCGCTTTCCTTGTTGCGCATGGCCTGCTTCATGTCTTCGGTGATGCGGTCTTTGAGTGTCATGGCGGGGAGCGGCGATGGCCTTATATTGTATTGATTTATAAGTATAAAAATCTGTTTTCGGGGGAAAAGTCCGTTTCGAATGGTAGCACCCGCCCCGTTTTTTTCAAATGCGGACTTAAGTCCGGCAGCCGGGGGCCCGATATACAGCCAAGGTCTCTTTAAAGTGCTCCCATCCGCATTCACGAAGAAAAAGGGCATGTTCCGTCATTTCACCTACGGCCTCCGCTTCAAGCTGGTGCTGCTGACCATGGCCGGCATCCTCATCGCCTTCACGGCCATCGGCGCCTTCCGCGTGTACGCGGAAAAGCAGCGCGCCAGCGAGGAGATGCGGCGCTCGGGCCAGGAGCGCGTGGCGATGATCGCGGAAGCCGTCGCCAACCTGGTCGTGGGCTACGACTATTCCAACATGGAATCCCTCGCCGAACGCATCGTCCAGCAGCAGGACGTGCAGCACCTGATCGTGCGCAACCGCGAGGGCAAGGTCATGGTGTCACGCAACCGGCCGAGCACGCCCGACCTAGCCACACTGTCCTTCGACGCCCCGGTCCTGTTCGGCGGCGAGAAAGTGGGCAGCATCGACCTGCAGCTGTCCCTGGCGCGCATGGAGGCGGAGGTCGCCCAGATCTATCGCGATGTCGTGCTGGAACAGATCTTCTTCGGCCTGTTCATGGGCTTCATCATCTATTTCGGGACCTCGCGCGTCATCGTCAAGCCGGTGGCGCGCTTGAGCGCCTACATGAAAGGCATCCTCGACAGCCGCGACGCCGCCAGCGCCAAGCCCCTGGACGTGAACAGCCGCGACGAGCTGGGCGAACTGGCCCAAATCTTCAACAGCCTCAACCACAAGGTATTCGATGCGCAACAGCGGCTGCGCGAGAAGATCGACCTCGCCGGCACCGCGCTGATGAGAACCAACGAGCAGCTGCAGCAGCGCACGCTGGAGCTGGAGAGCCGCACCCAGGATCTGGAAAAGGCCCTGGCCCTGGTGGAGAAGCTGGCCGTCACCGACAGCCTGACCGACCTGCGCAATCGCCGCTACTTCGACGACAGCCTGAGCGCGGCCTTCGCCCGCGCCCAACGCTTCGGCGAGCCGCTGTGCCTGATCCTGCTCGACGTCGACTACTTCAAGCAGATCAACGACACCTACGGCCACAGCGCCGGCGACAGCGTGCTGCAGACGCTGGCGCGCGCCTTCAGGAGCCGCACGCGCGAGACCGACATCGTCGCCCGCCTGGGCGGAGACGAGTTCGCCTTCCTGCTCTATCGCGCCTCGCTGCAGGACGGCGAGCGCTTCGCCCAAAGCCTGCTCGCCATGGCCCATGAGCTGCACTTCAGCTTCCTGAGCCCGAATGCCGCCATCGGCCTCTCCATCGGCCTCGCCTGCACCCACGACGGCGTGCACAGCATCCAGGCCCTCTACGCCGCCGCCGACGAGGCCCTGTACGAGGCCAAGCGGCGCGGCCGCAATTGCGTCGTTTCCTACCCCTTCCAGCGGGAGGGGGCCATCTCACTCGAGGAATCATCATGAACAAATCGTCCCGCTCCCACCTGATCCGAGGCTGGGCGGCCGCCCTGCTTCTCTGCCTCGGCTCCAACCTCGCCCACGCCGCGGAACCGGAGGAACTCTACCTCGGCTCGGTCGCCATGGACGTGCCTGCGGAAATGGTGCGCCGGCTGACCCCGCTCACGGATTACCTGACGCGGAAGACCAGCATCAAGATCAGCTTCCGCGCTTCGCCCAACCTGGGCTCCGCGGTCAACGAACTCGGCAAGGACTTCACCCAGATCGCCTATCTGACCCCCGTCGCCTACATCGAGGCCCGCGACAAGTACCACGCCCAGCCGCTGGTATCGCCCCTCACCCACGGCAAGTCCACCTTCAATCTGGTGGTTGCGGTGCGCGCCGACAGCCCCTACCAGAGCATGCAGGATCTCCGCGGCAAGACCTTCGCCTTCGGCGACGAGAAGGCGCTGCTGCAGCGCGCGGTGGTGGTGGGCGGCGGCGTCAAGCTGGAGGAGTTCGCGCGCTACGCCTTCCTCAAGCACTACGACAACATTGCCAAGGCCGTGCTGAACCGGGATTTCGACGCCGGCATCCTGAAGGACACCATCTACGAGGACTTCGCGCCCAAGGGCCTGCGCAAGATCTACACCTCGCCGCCGCTGTCCTCCTACCTGTTCGCGGTCAGCGAACGCCTGCCGCCCGCCACGGTGAAAAAGCTGCAGGCCGCCTTCCTGGAACTGAACGCCAGCAAGCCCGCGCACAAGGCCATCCTGAAGGAACTGGACCAAGGTTATGACGGCTTCGAGCCGGCCGAGGACAAGGACTATGACGAGATCCGGCGCTTGATCGCGCCGTTCCAGCAGGCCCCGGCCAAGTAGCCGCTGGCCAACCCCAAAAAAGAAACGCGCCGGGCATGCGCCCGGCGCGTTTTTTCATTGCTTCGCAGCGAACCCGCGCTTAGTACAGCTTGGGCGGCAGCATCTGGCTGCGCAGGCGCTTGTAGTGGCGCTTCACGGCAGCCGCCATCTTGCGCTTGCGCTCGGCGGTGGGCTTCTCGTAGAACTCGCGGGCGCGCAGTTCGGTCAGCAGGCCGGTTTTTTCGATGGTGCGCTTGAAACGGCGCAGGGCCACGTCAAACGGCTCGTTTTCTTTAACACGTACGATAGGCATTCAAACCACCTCGGTTCGGGGGATCCGGAAAAAGCCGCAATTTTAACGAGATACGGCCAGAAACACAAGGACCCCCCGGCCCCGGCGGCCCGCCCCGCAAAAAGGGGCGGGACAGCCGGGCGCTAGTCCTTCAGCTTCATGATGCCGAGGGCGTTCATCACCAGCTTTTCGAACATGGGTTCGGACACGCCGCGCTTCATCTTGTTCATGAAGTACTTTTCGAAGGCGACCTTGGCCAGGTGAACCCACTTGCCCTCCGAGAACCAGTTCACGTTGCGCGGCGGGATCTGGGGCAGGGCCACGAAGGCGGCGCCGGTGTCGCCGAAGTCGGCCAGACACACGGCGTTCCAGGTCGGCTTGTGGCTCGGTTCCTTGCCGTCGATCACCTCGCGGATGTTGTGGGCGGCGGCGTTGACCATGGACTCGATCATGTAGCCGGTCTTGGGCGCGCCGGTCGGCACCGGGGTCGCCTCGACCGGGGGGATGGCCACGCACACGCCCACGGCGTAGATGTTGTTGAACTTGGGGTTGCGCTGGTACTGGTCGATCAGGATGAAACCGCGCGGATTGGTCAGGCCCTCGATACCGAACACCGCATCCACGCCCTTGAACGCGGGCAGCATCATGGAGTACTTGAACTCCAGCACGTGTTCCTTCTTGGGCTGGCCGTTCTCGTCATGTTCGGTCACGTACATCTTGCCGGCTTCGATCTTGGTGGTCTTGGCATTGCAGATCCACTTGATGTGCCGGTCGCGCATTTCCGATTCCAGCAGACCCCTGGAATCGCCCACGCCGCCGAGGCCGAGATGGCCGATATAGGGCTCGGCGGTGACGAAGGTCATGGGCACCTTGTCGCGCAGCTTGCGCTTGCGCAGATCGGTGTCCATGATCATGGCGAACTCGTAGGCCGGGCCATAGCAGGACGCGCCCTGCACCGCGCCGACCACGACGTGCCCCGGATCCTTGACGAACTGCTGCCAGGCCTGCTCCGCCTGCACCGCGTGCTCGACGTGGCAAATGGACTGGGTGTTGGCCTTGGGGCCCAGGCCCTCGACTTCGTCGAAGGCCAGCTTGGGGCCGGTGGCGATCACCAGGAAGTCGTAATCGACGGTGCGGCCATCGTCCAGTTCGATCTGGTTCCTGTCCGGATGGACGCGCTTGGCGCCGGTGCCGATGAAGTCGATCTTCTTCTTGCCCAGCACCGTCGCCAGGTCCAGTTCGATGTCGTCGCGGGTGCGCCAGTTGACCGCCACCCAGGGATTGGAAGGCACGAAGTGGAATTTCGGATTGTTGGAGATGACGGTCACCTTGTCCTCGGGCCGCGCCAGCTCGCGCATTTCATACGCCATTGGCATGCCGCCGATCCCTGCTCCCAGAATTACGATGTGCGCCATAGTGTCAGTCTCCTTCGTTATTGGTGGGGGCGCCCGCGCCGGACCAACCCCGCAGCGTTAATGGTATTAAAATACTACCATGGATTTAGGGCAGAAGTATCTGCATTCAACATCCGCCGCAAACCTCCTTCTGTAATTTAGTACATGGCAGGGCGGCGGATTCCGCTAAAATCGCCGGCTTATGCTTGTCCTCGGCATCGAAACCTCCTGCGACGAAACCGGCGTGGCCCTGTACGACACCGCGCAGGGCCTGCTGGGCCACGCGCTCTACTCGCAGGTGCGGATGCACGAGGAGTACGGCGGCGTGGTGCCTGAGCTCGCCTCGCGCGACCACATCCGGCGCGTCCTGCCCCTGACCCGGCAGGTTCTGGCGCAGGCAGGCGCTCACCTCGAGGCCGTTTCCGCCATCGCCTATACCGAGGGGCCGGGCCTGGCCGGGGCACTGCTGGTGGGGGCGAGCGTCGCCAGCGGGCTGGGGCTCGCGCTGCAGCGGCCGGTGATCGGGGTGCACCATCTGGAGGGCCACCTGCTGGCGCCGCTGCTGGAACCCAATCCCCCCGCCTTTCCCTTCGTCGCCCTGCTGGTCTCCGGCGGCCATACCCAGCTCATGCGCGTGGACGGCGTGGGGCGCTATCAGTTGCTGGGGGAGACGCTGGACGACGCCGCCGGCGAGGCCTTCGACAAGACCGCCAAGCTGCTCGGGCTGGGGTACCCCGGCGGCCCGGCGCTGGCGCGCCTGGCGACGGAGGGCAGGCCGGGCCGCTTCAAGCTGCCGCGCCCGATGCTGCACAGCGGCGACCTGGATTTCAGCTTCAGCGGCCTCAAGACGGCCGTGCTCACCGCGAGCCGCGAGCACGTGCTGGACCACGCGACCCGGGCCGATCTGGCGGCGGAAGTGCAGGAAGCGATTGCCGAGGTGCTCACCGCCAAGGCGCTGGCGGCGCTGAAGCACACCGGGCTGAAGCGCCTGATCGTGGCGGGCGGCGTCGGCGCCAACGCGCGCCTGCGCGAGCGGCTAAACGCGGCGGCGGCGCAGGCCGGCGCCGCAGTGCATTACCCGAAGCTGGAATTCTGCACCGACAACGGCGCGATGATCGCCTTCGCCGGCGCGATGCGCCTCGCCCATGGCCGCCGCGAATACGGCTTCGGCGTGCGGCCGCGCTGGGAGCTCGACTCGCTGCGCGCGCCGTAAGCCGCCAGAGACTGACGCCAAGGATTTACGCCAGGGGCCTATCTGGGCGCGGTGCCGTGCAGGGTGCCGATCCACTTCATCAGCAGCTCGCTGCCGGTGAGCCGCGCCAGCACTTCCGGGTAGAAGATCACGCCGTACAGCGCGGCCAGCAGTAGAATCCACAGCAGATGCCCGAACAGGTTTTCGGGCTTGATCACGCCCCAGTAGCGCATGGTCAGGAACATGAAGTCCTTGCGGTGCTCCGACATCTGGCGGTAGCGGCGGACCCAAGCCACCCCCATGTACACCGCGTAGCCCCCCGCCAGCGCCACGAACACGGCGCGGAACACGCCGAACATATCCATGGTGCCGCCGAGCACGCGGTGGTACATGAGCGACACCCAGCCCATGACGAAGGCCGCCGCAATGGCGATCGCCACGTTGGCGATGAGGCGCCGGCGCTCCCGCGCCAGATCCTGCTGCCGCTTCACGAAGAATTCATCCACCTCGTGCTTGAAGTACTCGACCTTCTCCTGCACCAGATTGGTGATCTCCTGCTTCATGACCAGGATGCGCGCATCCACCGTCGCGCCCAGCTTCTCCGCCGCGTAGTCCACCAGTTCCTTCACGTCGCTCTTGGTGAACTGGCGCTGGGCATGCAGCTCGTCGGAAATCTTGTCCAGCTTCGCGTCCACCTCGCGGCTGGCGTCGGTGACGATCTCGCGAATCTCCCTGCTCGCCTGCTGCACCGTTTCGTTGAGGCGTTCGCCAGCGCGCTCGATGGCATGCTCGGAAACCTTCTCCAGGCTTTCCCGCGCGTAGTCCATTTCCTTTTCGAACCAGGCCATGGGCTTCCTCTCCGCTTGCGCTACTCGGGCGGCATGTCCTGCGGCCGCGGCGGCTGCTTGCCGAATCCGGCTTCCGTGCCGCGCAGCAGCTTCTGGATGTTGCTGCGGTGCCGCCAGATCAGCAGCACCGACAGGACGATGACCATGCCGACGTAGATTCCCGGCAGCATCAGGCTGGCGAACAGCGGCGCCAGCAGCGCGGCGGTGAGGGCGGCGAGCGAGGAGATGCGGAACATCGCGAACACCAGCAGCCAGGTCGCCGCCACGGTCAGCCCGAGCCAGACGCTCGCCGCGAGCAGGATGCCCAGGGCGGTGGCCACGCCCTTGCCGCCCTTGAAGCCAAAGAACACCGGGAACAGGTGACCGGCGAAGGCGGCGATGCCGGCGCCGGCCACCGCCACGTCCGGGATCTCCCACACCGGGCCCAGGCGCAGCGCCAGGAACATGGCGAGCCAGCCCTTGGCCGCGTCACCGAACAGCGTCAGCGCGGCGGCGGCCTTCCTCCCTGTGCGCAGCACGTTGGTCGCGCCCGGGTTGCCGGAGCCGTAGGAGCGCGGATCGGGCAGGCCGAACACCTTGCTGACGATGACGGCGAAAGAAAGGGAGCCGATGAGGTAGGCGCCGAGAAGCAAAACTATCGTGGGCATGGCAAGTGCGCTAGAATTCGAGACCTTTTGATTTTACTTCAGTTTTTTCGTGGATATCATTTTTCTACACGACTTCCGCATCGAGCTGCTGATCGGCATCTATGCATGGGAACGCAAGATGCCGCAGACGGTGCAACTCGACCTGGAAATCGGCCTGCCCTCCAGCCGCGCCGGCGAGACGGACCGGATCGCCGACACCATCGACTACGGCGCGGTGGTGGCGCGCATCCAGTGCAGCATCACCGAGCGCCACTTCGATCTGCTCGAAGCCCTGGCCGAGCACATTGCCGCGCTCATCCGCACCGAGTTCGGCGCGCCCTGGGTGCGCGTCAGCATCACCAAGCTCGGCATGCTCAAACACATCAAGCGCGTCGGCCTCGTCATCGAGCGGGGCGAGCGATCCTGATCCACCCGGGCCTCGACCACGCCGCCGCGGCGGCGATCCTGCTGCTCGCCTATTTCGTGCGCGGCATCTCCGGCTTCGGCTCCGGCCTCATCGCCGTGCCGCTGCTGGCGCTGATCTTCCCGCTCACCCTGGTCGTACCCTTCATGCTGCTCATGGACCTCACCGCCTCCGCCATCATGGGCCGCGCGGCGCGGCGCGAGGTGAACTGGCAGGAACTGAAACCGCTGCTGCCGGGCGCCGTGATCGGCGTGGTGGCCGGGGCGACCCTGCTGCTGAACCTGGCCCGGGAGCCGCTGCTGACGACGCTGGGGCTGTTCGTGCTCGCCTTCGCCCTGCGCAGCATCCTCAACCTGCACGGCGACAGGACCATCTCCCGCATCTGGGCGCTGCCCGCCGGCCTGCTCGGCGGCACGGTCAGCGCGCTGTTCGGCACCGGCGGGCCGCCCTACGTCATCTACCTGACCCATCGCATCCGCGACAAGAGCGTGTTCCGCGCCACGACCTCGCTGCTGTTCCTGATGGAGGGCAGCCTGCGCACCGTGGTGTTCGCCATCACCGGCCTGCTGTTGCAGCCGGACCTGCTCTCCAGCTACCTCGTCGGCCTCCCGCTCATGGTCGTTGGCATCCGGCTCGGCAACCAAGTTCACGTCGGCCTGTCGAACGCGCAGATGACGCGCCTCATCGGCGTGCTGCTGCTGGTCAGCGGAAGCTCGCTGTTGTGGAAGGCGCTGCACTAGGGAAACTCTGCAAAAGTACTGCGCAGCCTGTCCGCCCGCCTGCGATGCTCGCTGTACTCCCTTGTACAGGTGCGCTTCTCGGCGGCCAGCCGGGCTTGCTCGCGACCTTTTGCAGAGCTTCCCGCGTGGGAGCTCGCCACCCTTTGCAGAGGCTTCCTGGCTAGCCCCGCGGGTGGTGCTTCGCATGCAGCTGCTTCATGCGTTCCCGCGCCACGTGGGTGTAGATCTGCGTGGTGGAAATGTCCGCATGCCCCAGCAGCATCTGCACCACGCGCAGGTCGGCGCCGTGATTCAGCAAATGGGTGGCGAAGGCGTGGCGCAGGGTGTGCGGCGAGAGCGGCTTGTGGATGGCGGCGCGCGCGGCATAACGCTTGATCAGAGTCCAGAACATCTGCCGCGTCATTGGGCCAGCCGGGGGCCGCGCTTGGTGTCCGCCGCGCCGGGTCACGAACAGCGCATCCGACTGCCGCCCATCCAGAATTTCGGCGCGCGCCTGGTCGAGATAGCGCCGCAGCCAGTGCAGCGCCTCCTCGCCCAGCGGCACCAGCCGCTCCTTGGAGCCCTTGCCCATGGCCCGCACCACTCCCTGGTCGAGGCTGACTTCGCCCAGCTTCAGGTTGACCAGCTCCGACACGCGCAGGCCGGTGGCGTACAGCGTTTCCAGCATCGCGCGATCGCGCAGCCCCAGCGGCGTCTCGACTGCCGGCGCCTGGAGGAGCGCCTCGACCTCGGTCTCGCTCAGGCTCTTGGGCAGGGCGCGCGGCAGCTTGGGGCGTTCCACCTTCAGGGTCGGATCGGCGGCGATCCGCCCCTGACGCAGCAGGTATTGATAGAAACGCTTGGCGCTGGAAAGCAGGCGGCCGGTGCTGGTGGCCTTCATCTGCGGCGCGTTCGCCGCCAGGAATGCCAGGAGGTCGGCGTGAGTGGCGCTCAGCAGGCTGACGCCCGCGCGCTCGAGCCACGCGGCGAGTTTGGCGAGATCGCGGCGGTAGCTGGCGAGGGTGTTGCGGGCGAGCCCCTCCTCCAGCCACAAGGCATCGCAGAACTCGTCCAGCAAGGCCTGGGCCGCATCGGACTCGATGATGCGTTCAGGCCGCGCCGCGCTCATGCCGCAGCAGCCAGTGCTTGATGTTCAGCGCATCGCCACCGGACTGGTGCATGAAGCCGCCGGCCCCGTGCTTCGCCACCACCCGGTGGCAGGGAATGACGAGCGGGATCGGATTGTCGCCGCAGGCGCGGCCGACGGCGCGCGGGCTGGAGCCGACCGCCCGGGCGATGTCGCCATAGGTGGTGACGCTGCCGCAGGGGATGTCCGCCAGCACTCCCCAGACTCTGCGCTGGTGTTCCGTGCCGTCCAGGTCGAGGGGCAGGTCGAAGGCGAAACGCGGGTCGCGCAGATAGGCAGCGATCTGTTCCGCGACGCGACGGCTGAAGGCATCCGCTGGCGCCTGCACGGCCTCGGTCAGGGGCAGGAAATCGATGCCGGACAGGTGCGTGCCGCGGGTCCGGATGCCCAGTACCGCGAACGGCGTGGCCAGCTTGGCCTGATAGACGGGCGTCATTTCTTGCGCTTGCCCGGCACTGCCGGCGCGCGCACCGACGGCTTTGCCGGCGCCTTGGTCGCGCCCGCTTTCGGCGCGGCCGGCTGGCGCAGCGCCAGCATGCGGTTGTACAAGGCGGCGGCATCGTCCCGGAAACCCGCCCGCTCCAGGTTGTCCATGGCCGCCTTCAGCGCCTGCGTCGCCCGCAGATCCGGCGCCTGCATGTCGGACGCCAGCACGGCCTGCATGGCATAGTCGGCGGCGATGTCGAAACGCTGCAGGAATTCGGCGTAGCGCGCCGCCGCCAGCAGCACGTCGCGCGTCGCCCCCGGCGCCTGGCCCGCCGTGGCCTGCTGCACCGCGCGACTGACCACCGCGAGCGAGCGTTTCTCGCCGCCCCAGGGCGCCGCGGCAAACAGCCGGACCGCAGCCTTCTCCAGATGGGCGTTCGCCAACCCGGCAAACAGGCGGGACAGCGCCCGCTCGCGCGTGCCCGCGCTGGCGCCGCGCTGCACCAGATAGGCGAACACGGCGCGCCCCTGCACGCCGTCGGTGGTGGACAATCCCTCGGCCATGGCCAGCCAGGAGTCGTCATCGCCCTGCAGCAACTGGGCATTGTTGCCCGCCGCCTGGGCTTGCGCGCCATAGGCCTGCCACAACTGCGCGACCGTGTCGCCAGGGGTGGCCTCGCTGTCGAGCAGCAGTTCGAGGGCTTCGACCCGCAGCCGCGCATCCTTCAGCAGGTCCGCCGCATCCGCGATGATGCGCGCGTAGGCCGCGGCGGCGGCCGGCTGGCTGTCCAGGGCCGCGCGCGCCTGGGCAATCGCCGCATCGGGCGCCACCAGGCCGACGTGCAGGCGGAGGCTCAGCGCGGCGGCGCCCGCCGGGTCGAGATCGGCGAGCCAGGTCATGGCATCGGTCGCGCGCCCTTCCCCGACCAGACCCTCGACAAACTCGGCGGCGACCTCCTTCGGCAGAGGCGCATAGTCCTGCTGGTAGCGCAGCATGGCGCGGTAGGCGTCCTCCGGCTTGTGCTCGACCAGATAGGAACGGATCACCAGGCGCCGCGCCTGCTGCTGGTCGGCAGTCGAGAGCTGAAACCGCCACAACAGGCGCGCGAGATAGTCGCGGGCGGCGGCGCCGTCGCCCTGTTCCAGACAGGCCCAGGCGGCGTGGCCGTAGACCTTCTGCTGGAAATCCGCAGGCAGCCTGCCCGGCATGCGCTTGATGCGCTCCAGCAGCTCCGCCGGGCGGCCGAGCTGGGAGAGCAGGGTCAGGCGCAGGGATTCCCACTCCAGCCAATGCGGCGCGCCGGTCGAAGCGGGCTGGTCGCGCACCACCCGCGCCAGGGCCAGATTCGGCGTGCCGTTCTGATACAGCGCCTGGGCCAGGGTGAGCGAATCGGCGGCGTGGGCGCCGCCGGACAGAAGCAGAGCGAGGATCAGGACGAGGATGCGCATCCGGAAATTCTACCCCATCCCGCTCGCGGCCCGCTTCGGCTCCGAATGCTGGCAGCGCAACCGCAAAAAGAAACGGGCGGGCGAGTTGGAACTCGCACCGCCCGTGACAAGGACGAGAAAACCTGCCGGCTTACTCGGCAGCGGCTTCCTTGCCCTTGGTGGAGAGCTTTTCCTTGATGCGCGCGGACTTGCCGGAACGCTCACGCAGGTAGTACAGCTTGGCGCGGGCCACGTCGCCCTTGCGCTTCACTTCGATGGAAGCCACGCTCGGGGAGTAGGTCTGGAAGGTGCGCTCCACGCCCTCGCCGGAGGAAATCTTGCGCACGATGAAGGAGGAATTCAGGCCGCGGTTGCGCTTGGCAATGACCACGCCTTCGTAGGCCTGCAGGCGCTCGCGGTTGCCTTCCTTCACCTTCACCTGCACCACGACGGTGTCGCCGGGGGCAAATGCCGGAACGGTCTTGCCCAGACGGGCGATTTCTTCGTTTTCGATCTGCTGGATCATGTTCATGGTCTTACTCCTTTTTTCCTTCCCGGGCCGCTCATGCGTCCCGGTCGATTCCTCTTTCGCGTTTCACTTCCTCGAGCAGCTTCGCTTCCTGTTTCGAAAGCGTGCGCTCTTCCAACCACTTCGCCAGCAGCTCCGGCCGCCGCTCCCAGGTGCGCAGCAGCGACTGCTTCAGCCGCCACAGGCGGATCTGCTCGTGGTGCCCCGACAGCAACACCGGCGGCACCGGCATGCCCTCGTACACTTCCGGCCGCGTGTAGTGCGGGCAGTCGAGCAGCCCGTTCACGAACGAGTCTTCCGTCGCCGAATCCGCATCGCCCAGGGCGCCCGGAATCTGCCGCACCAGCGCATCGATCACCACCATCGCGGCCAGCTCGCCGCCGGACAGCACGTAGTCGCCGATGGAGAGTTCTTCGTCCACCTGGCGCTGGAGCAGTCGCTCGTCCACGCCTTCGTAGCGCCCGGCCAGAAACACCAGTCCCGGCTCCGCGGCCAGCGCCATCACCTTTTGGTGATTCAGCACCGGGCCCTGGGGCGACAGGTAGATCACCTTCGGCCGCGCGATGCCTGCGTCCTGCTGGGAGGCCTTGGCTGCGCCGATCGCCTTTTCCAGCGGCTCGGCCAGCATCACCATCCCCGGTCCGCCGCCGTAGGGCCGATCATCCACGGTGCGGTAGTTGTCGCTGGTGAAATCCCGCGGATTCCACAGCCGCAACTCGTACAATCCCTGCTCCAGCGCGCGGCTGGTGATGCCCTGTTTCGACACGGCGTCGAACATGGGCGGGAACAAGGTCACGACATCATAGCGGGGCTTAATAATCGGCTCCCCAATCGACCTTGATCGACCCGCCCTTCAAATCCACATCCAGAATCACCTGACGGATGAAAGGGATCAAGCGCTCTCTTTCGCCCGCCACCACCAGCACGTCGTTGGCGCCGGTTTCCAGCAATTCCTTCACCGTCCCGAACGCCACGCCCTCGGCATTCACCACCGACAGGCCGATCAGATCGGTCCAGTAATATTCGTCCTTCCCCGTCCGCGGCAGCTCCGCTCGCGGCACCGCCACCAGCATGCCCTTGAGCAGCGCGGCGGCCTCACGGTCCTCTATTCCTTCCAGCTTCGCCACCACCTCGGCGCCGTGCACCTTGGCTTCGTGCACGCTGCGCTCGACGTAGGGCTCCTGCCTGCCCATCCACCAGGTGCGGTAGCGGGTGAGGCTGCCGCTGGTCTCGGTGTAGGGATGGACCTTCACCCATCCCAGCACGCCGAAGGGACCGGTCACCCGGCCCATCACCACCAATCTTTTGTCAGGGTGGTCAGGCGGCGTTCTTGATGAGCTTCGCAACGGTGTCGCTGAGCTTGGCGCCCACGCCCTGCCAGTAGGCCACGCGTTCCTTGTTGATGCGCAGGGACTCGGTGCCTTCCGGCGCAGTCGGGTTGTAAAAGCCCAGGCGCTCGATGAAGTTGCCGTCGCGACGGCGGTGGGAATCGGTCACCACCACATTGTAATAGGGGCGCTTTTTGGCGCCGCCTCGGGAAAGTCGAATCACAACCATGTCTTTTCGCCTAAACGGGGAACGGAAAAGAGCGGGATTCTAGGGGATTTTTCTTTGTGTGGCAAGCGCTTGGTCAGGGGCGGCAGGCAATCGCCAGCCAGCCGGCGGCTGGTGATATAGTGCCGGCATGAATTCCGCGCCCATCCCGCCCGTCACGGCCATCCTGCTGGCCGGCGGCGAAGGCCGTCGCATGGGCGGCCAGGACAAGGGCCTGATCACGCTGCGCGGCAAGGCCCTCGCCGAGTGGGTGCTCACCCGCATCCGGCCGCAGGTGAGCGAAATCCTGATCTCCGCCAACCGCAACGTCGAAGCCTATGCCGCCCTGGGCTACCCGGTCGTGCGCGACAAGACCGAGGGCTACGTCGGCCCCCTGGCAGGCATCGCCCGCGGACTGCTCGACGCCGGAACCGAGCTCGTGCTGTCCGTGCCCTGCGACACCCCGTTTCTGCCCGACGACCTGGTGGCCCGCCTTTACGCGGCTCTCAGCAGCGGCAGCCATGACCTCGCCGTGCCGCTTGCCGCCGGCCGCACCCAGAACGCCATTTGCCTGATGCGGCGCCACGTGGGCGCCAATCTGGCCATCTTTCTGTCCCAGGGCGGGCGCAAGGTCCAGGACTGGCAGGCCGGCCTGAAGCTGGCGGTGGCCGACTTCAGCGACGAGGCAGGCTACTTCGTCAACATCAACCGCCCGGAGCAGCTGGCGGCCCTGGACGCGCGCGGGCGACAGTAAACCGTTCGCGGCGCGGCGCCGGCCGCTGGCTCGCCTATGCTGGAGTATTGACCAAGCGCATGTCCGCCCCCGCGGACAAGGAGAATCCCTTGCAGCTGTCTTTCCATGGTGCCGACCGCGGCGTCACCGGTTCCTGCCATCTGCTGGAATGCGCCGGCAAGCGCATCCTCATCGACTGCGGGCTTTATCAGGGCGGGCGCGAACTGGAGGAGGAGAACGCCGAGCCCTTCGGATTCGACCCGGCCGGGATCGACTTCGTCCTCCTGACCCACGCCCATCTCGATCACTGCGGGCGGCTGCCGCTGCTGGTGAAACGCGGCTTCCGCGGCGAGATCGTGGCCACCGCCGCAACGCGGGAGCTGGCCCGGCTGGTGATGCTGGACGCAGCGCATCTGCAGGAGGAGGAAGCGCGCCACCGCGCCCATGGCCATCACAACAAGCACGCGCCCGCCATCGCCCCGCTGTACTCGACGCTCGACGCCTTCGCGGTGCTGGACTATTTCGGGCGCGTTGCCGCCTACGAAAAGCCGTTCGAGCTTGCCCCCGGCATCCGCGTCACCTTTTACGACGCCGGCCACATTCTCGGCTCGGCCAGCATTTTCCTCGAACTGGAAGCGCACGGCCGGCGGCGCAGCGTGCTGTTCTCCGGCGACCTGGGCAACAGCGGGCGGCCCATTCTGCGCAGCCCGCGCACGCCGGCGCGCGCGGATGTGGTGGTCATGGAAACCACCTATGGCGACCGCCTGCACAAGCCGTTCCAGCCTTCCGTCGAGGAGTTCTATGCCGTGGTCGACGCCACCTTCCGGCGCGGCGGCAATGTCATCATCCCGACCTTCGCCCTGGAGCGCGCCCAGGAATTGCTGTACTTCCTACGCGAGGCCATCGACGCCAGGCGCCTGCCGCGCGCCACCCAGGTCTTTCTCGATTCGCCCATGGCGATCTCGGCCACGGAGATCTTCGAGCGCCACCCCGAGTGCTATGAACCGGCGGTGGCGGAGCTGTTTCGGGAAGGGCGCGACCCCTTTCATGTGCCGGGCCTGCATTTCACGCGCGAAACCGCCGAGTCCATCGCCATCAATCGCATCGCCGGCGGCGCCATCATCATGGCCGGCGCCGGCATGTGCACCGGCGGGCGGATCAAGCATCACCTGCAGAACAACCTCGCCCATGCGGAATCGAGCGTCGTGTTCGTCGGCTACGCGGCGCAGGGCACGCTTGCGCGAAAAATCATCGATGGCGCGAAGGAGGTACGCATCTACGGCGAAGACCTGCCGGTGCGCGCGCAGGTCCATACCATCAACGGCTTTTCCGCCCACGCCGATCAGGCCGAGCTGCTGGCTTGGCACCGCCAGGCCGGCACGCCGCCGCGCACCTTCCTGGTCCACGGCGAAGAACAGGCCATGGCCGAGCTCGCCCGGCTCCTGGCAGGCACGCAGGTGGAGATGCCGGAGCTGAACCAGGCTTTCGACCTGTAGGCGGAGAGGCGAGCGCTGCGCGCCGCAGGCATGAACCGTCACACGCGCAGGCAGGTGCCGCCATGGTCGAAGCCCTGCTGAACTGGACCGCCGGCCACCCGGAATGGACCTACGGCGCGATCATCCTGGTGATGGCGCTGGAATCGGTCCCCGGCATCGGCTTCTTTCTTCCGGGAAGCGCGGCCCTCATCGCCCTCGGCACGCTCAGCGGCGCCGGGCTGAGCGGATTCCTGGAAATCCTCGGCTGCGCGGCAGGCGGTTCCGTGCTCGGCGACAGCATCGGCTATTGGCTGGGTCGCGCCGGGCGCGCCGCATGGCATGCGCGCGGGCGCCCGAACCAGCGGCATGCGGAAACCTTCATCCGCCGCTACGGCCGCATCGGCGTGTTTCTCGGCCGCTTCGTCTGGCTCGCGCACGTGGCGGTTCCCCCCGCCGCCGGCGTCGCCGGCATCCGGCCGCGGGATTTCTACCTGCTCGACGTTCCGGCCGCCGTCCTGTGGTGCACGCTGTATCTCGCCATCGGCCACTTCCTCACCACCGCCTGGCTTTCCGGCGAGGGACTGGCGATGCTGGGAGCCATCATGGCCGCCGTGGTGGCCGCCTTCGGTTTCGGCTGGTGGCTCTACCGCCGCACCTGAGCCACCAACCGGCGCACTTCGCGCGCGATCTGCAGCTCCTCGTTGGTGCGGATGACCAGCACCCGCAGCGGCAGGCCGGGCCGCTGGATCTCGGCCAGTTCCCCCGACGCGCCGGCATTCGCCGCCTCGTCCAGGGCAATGCCCATGCACTCCAGGCCGGCGCAGCTCAGGCTGCGCACCCGCGCCGCGTTCTCGCCCACGCCCGCCGTGAACACCAGCGCATCCACCCGGCCCAGCACGGCGCTGTAGGCGCCGATGTACTTCTTGATGCGGTAGCAGTACATGTCGAGCGCGAGCCGGGCGGCTGCATCATCGGCTTCCACCCGCTGCAGGATCTCGCGCATGTCGTTCACGCCGGTCAGGCCCTTCAGCCCGCATTGGTGATTGAGCTGGTCGCTCATCGCCTGCCAGCCCATGCCGGTGAGGCGCTCGATGTGCAGCGGAATCGCCGGGTCGAGATCGCCGCTGCGGGTGCCCATGACCAGCCCCTCCAGCGGCGTGTAGCCCATGGACGTGTCGATGCTGCGGCCGCCCCGGATCGCGGCCACGCTGGCGCCATTGCCCAGATGCAGCGTGATCAGGTTCAGCTCGGCCAGCGGTCTTGCCAGATGCGCCGCCGCGCGCTGCGCCACGTATTCGTGGGAGATGCCGTGAAAGCCGTAGCGCCGCACCCGATAGTCGCGATGCCACGCCTCCGGTACCGCGTAGCGGTAGGCGTGCTCCGGCAGGGTGTGATGGAAGGCCGTGTCGAACACGGCGACATGGGGCAGATGGGGCCAGGCCGCGGCGGCGAGCTCGATGCCGAGCAGATTGGGCGGGTTGTGCAGCGGCGCGAGCGCGGCCATTTCGCGGATGACCTGGCGCACCCCGGCGTCGACCACGACCGGCGCACTGTAGGCGCTGCCGCCATGCACCACGCGGTGGCCGACCGCGACGAGGCTGGGCATCCCACCGCCGTCCAGCGCCGCCTGCATGCAGGAAAAGGCCGCGTGGTGCGTGGGAGCGGCCACCTCGCGCTCGGTTTCCTCGGCGCGTTCCGTGCCGGCGTAACGGGCATGCCGGTGTCGGCTGTGGGGCTCGCCGATGCGCTCCACGACCCCCGCCGCCAGCAGCCGCTCGCTGCCGGCGTCGAACAGCCGGTACTTGAGGGAGGAGCTGCCGCAGTTGAGGACCAGGATGGCGCGGCCGGCGTCGGACATCGTCGTGCCGTCGGCTAGTGCGGCCACTGCCAGTCCCGGATCTCCGGCTGGTCCACCCCGTGTTCGTAGGCGTATTCGCGGCATTCGATCTGCCTGTCGCGCAGCTGCTGCTTGACGTGGGCGCCAATGACCTGCAGCCGCGGCACGCGGTCGATCACGTCGATGGCCAGGCTGAAGCGGTCGATCTCGTTGAGCATCGCCAGCTCCAGGGGCGTGTTGATGCTGCCCTTCTCCTTGTAGCCGCGCACGTGCAAGTTGTCGTGGTTGGTGCGGCGGTAGGCCAGCCGGTGGATCAGCCACGGATAGCCGTGGAAGTTGAAGATGATCGGCTTGTCGGTGGTGAACAGGCTGTCGAAGTCGCGGTCGCTCAGGCCATGGGGATGCTCGCCGGGGGGCTGCAGCGTGTACAGGTCGACCACGTTGATGAAGCGGATCTTCAGATCGGGGAAATGCTGCCGCAGCAGGTCGGTGGCGGCCAGCGCCTCCTGGGTCGGAATGTCGCCGCAGCCGACCATGACCACGTCCGGCTCCTGGCCGGCGTCGGTGCTTGCCCACTCCCAGATGCCGATGCCCTTGGTGCAGTGACGCACCGCCGCCTCCATGTCGAGAAACTGCAGGTGGTTCTGCTTGTCCGCGACGATCACGTTGATGTTGTTGGTGCTGCGCAGGCAGTGGTCGGCCACGTAGAGCAGGCAGTTCGCGTCGGGCGGCAGATACACGCGCATCACCTGCGGGCTCTTGTTCACCGCGATGTCGAGGAAACCCGGGTCCTGATGAGTGAAGCCGTTGTGGTCCTGCCGCCACACGGTGGAAGTGATCAGCAGGTTGAGGGAGGAGATCGGCTCGCGCCACGGCAGATCGTTGGCGATGTCCAGCCACTTCGCATGCTGGTTGAACATGGAGTCGATCACGTGCACGAAGGCTTCGTAGGTGGAGAAGAAGCCGTGGCGGCCGGTGAGCAGATAGCCCTCCAGCCAGCCCTCCAGGGTGTGTTCGGACAGCATCTCCATCACGCGCCCGTCCGGGCCCAGCTCGCCGCCGTCGGCGTCTTCCGGCAGGGTGTCGGCCAGCCACGTCTTCCTGCTCGCCTCGTACACGGCGTCGAGCCGGTTCGAGGTCGTCTCGTCCGGCCCGAACACGCGGAAGTTGTGGGGATTCCGGCGCAGGATGTCGCGCAGGAACTCGCCCAGGGGCCGGGTGGTGTCGACGCGGGCTTCCCCCGGGCGCGCCACCGCGACGGCGTAGTCGCGGAACGCCGGCAGCCGCAGCGCGCGCCGCACCCGGCCGCCATTGGCATGGGGATTGGCGCTCATGCGCCGCTCGCCCCTCGGCGCGAGCGCCCTCAGCTCGGGAACGAGGCGGCCGTCGGCATCGAACAGCTGCTCCGGTCCATAGCTGCGCAGCCAGGCTTCGAGCTGCTGCAGGTGCGCCGGATTCTCGCGCACGCCCGGCAGGGGCACCTGATGCGCGCGCCAGAAGCCTTCGACGCGATGGCCGTCCACTTCCTTCGGCCCGGTCCAGCCCTTCGGGCTGCGCAGCACGATCATCGGCCAGCGCACCCGCTCCGCCCTCCCGCTTGCGCGCGCCTGCTGCTGGATGGCGCGAATCTCCAGAACGCAGCGCTCCAGCGTCTCCGCCATGAGGCGATGCATCGCCGGCGGGTCGTCGCCCTCCACGAAATGCGGTTCCCAGCCGTAGCCCTGGAACAGGTCCGCCAGCTCGTCATGGGAAATCCGCGCCAGGATGGTGGGGTTGTTGATCTTGTAGCCGTTGAGATGAAGGACGGGCAGCACGGCGCCGTCGCGCACCGGGTTGAGAAACTTGTTCGAGTGCCAGGCCGTGGCCAGCGGCCCGGTCTCCGCTTCGCCGTCGCCCACCACCACGGTCACCAGCAGGTCCGGATTGTCGAAGGCGGCACCGAAGGCGTGGGACACGCTGTAGCCGAGCTCACCGCCCTCGTGGATCGATCCCGGCGTCTCCGGCGTGCAGTGGCTGCCGATGCCGCCCGGAAACGAGAAGCTCCTGAAGAAGCGCCGCAGCCCGTCCTCGTCCTCGCCCTTTTCGGAAAAGATCTCGGAGTAGGTGCCTTCGAGGTAGGCCGGGCCGAGCACGCCGGGCGCGCCATGGCCGGGGCCGGCCAGGAAGATCGCGTCGAGGTCGTACTTGAGGATCAGCCGGTTGAGGTGAACGTAGACGAAGCTCAGGCCGGGGCTCGAGCCCCAGTGGCCGAGCAGGCGTTCCTTGATGTGCTCGCGCCGGAGCGGCTCGCGCAGCAGGGGATTGTCGCGCAGGTAAATCATCCCGGCGGCGAGGTAGTTGCAGGCACGCCAATAGGCATGGAGCCTGCCCAGCTCGACGTCGGTCAGCGGCGCGACGGCGCCGATGTTTTCCGCTTTCATTGGAATTCTCCCGGCAGTCAGCACAGAGGACTACCACAATAGGGCAGGCACATTGCAAAAGGGTTCCACGGCAATGCACCCGAGAGATTTCAGGATAGCCGCTGACGCGGCGGATGCAAAAAGGGCTCAGCCCAGCAGCCGGTCGATCAGCTCGATCCAATGGCTCACCGGCAGGCCGGTGCCGCTCTTGAGATGCACCAGGCAGCCGATGTTGGCGGTGACGATCTGCGCCGGGTTGCCGGTCTCCAGCGCCGCGACCTTGTTCCTGAGCAGTTTTTCCGACAGCTCTTTCTGCAGGATGGAATAGGTGCCGGCGGAGCCGCAGCACAGGTGGCGGTCAGGGGAGACGGTCAGCTCCAGACCGGCGGCGGCGAGGATCCTTTCCAGCAGGCCGTTGAGCTTCTGTCCGTGCTGCAGCGTGCACGGCGTATGCACCGCAACTTTGCCTGCGGGCCGCTTGGCCGCGGCCTCGACCAGTTCGGTCAGCTTCGCGGCTTCCGCCAGCACCACTTCGCTCACGTCGCGGGTGAGGTCGGAGATACGCTTCGCCTTCTCCGCATAGGCCGGGTCGTGCCGCAGGTAGTGCCCATACTCGCGCACCGTCACGCCGCAGCCGCTGGCGGTCATCACGATGGCTTCCACGCCGGCGTCGACATGGGGCAGCCAGGCATCGATGTTGCGGCGCATGAAGCCCAGCGCCTCGTCCTGGGCGTTGAGATGATAGGACAGCGCGCCGCAGCAGCCGGCCTGGGGCGCGACGATGAGGCTGATGCCGAGCCTGTCCAGCACGCGCGCCGCCGCCGTGTTGATGTTCGGCGCCAGTGACGGCTGCACGCAGCCGGCGAGGACGAGCATCTTTCTGGCGTGCCGCGGCGGCGGCCACGCGCCGCTCGCCTGCCAAGCCGGCACGTTCTTGCGCAGATCGGCTGGCAACAGCGGCCGCGCCAGCTGGCCCAGTTTGACCAGCGGCGAAACCCGGCTCGATTCCGCCAGCACAGTACGCAGGGCCTTGCGCTGCAGCGTGGCGACGAGGCTGCGCCCGACTTTCTCCTCGGCGATGTGACGGCCGATGTCCACCAGCTTGCCGTACTGCACGCCCGACGGGCAGGTGGTCTCGCAGGCGCGGCAGGTGAGGCAGCGGTCGAGATGGGTCAGGGTCTTCGCCGTCACCGGCGCGCCTTCCAGCATCTGTTTCATCAGGTAGATGCGGCCGCGCGGGCTGTCGAGCTCGTCGCCCAGCAGCTGATAGGTCGGGCAGGTGGCGAGGCAGAAGCCGCAATGCACGCAGGTGCGCAGGATGCGATCGGCTTCCTGGCCTTCGGGCGTGTTGCGGATGAAATCGGCAAGATTCGTTTGCATTTACTTCTTTGCTCACCACAGAGACACAGAGGCACAGAGAAGTGCAATTGGATCGCTGGCGGTCAGCGCAAAGGGCACAGGAAGGAGTTTGCCTTTCTCTGTGCCTCTGTGTCTCGGTGGTGCCATTTCAAAATTCCGCATACAACCGGCCCGGATTGAAAATCCCATTCGGGTCGAACGTGCGCTTCACCCGCTTGTGCAACTCGAGCAGCGGCTTCGCCAGAGGGTGGAACACCATGCCGTTCTTCCTCGCGCTGCGGAACAGCATGGCGCTGCCGCCGGCCTTCTCCGCCGCGGCACGCACCGCCGGGGCGTCCTCCTGGGTGAACACCCAGTGCAGCGCGCCGCCCCATTCGATCAGCTGCTTGCCCGGAAGCTCCAGCGCGCGCGTGGCGGGCACCGAGATGCGCCACAGGGCCGCGGCGTCGCGGAAAAAATTCGCGCTCTGCTCGCGGATGCCGCGCCAGAAATCGTCGCCCACGGCGAGCAGCTGGCCGCCGAGCTTGGCCTGGGCCGCGCGCACCGCGGTTTCCGCGCCGGACAGGCGCAGGCTCAGCACGTGGTCGTGGAAGCAGCTGGCGGAAATCGGCAGCGGCTCGCCGGCCCAGCGGTTCATGGCGGCGATGGCGTGACTCTGGTCCATCTCGAACTGCAGCGTCACCTCCTGCGCCGGCCGGGGCAGCACCTTGAGCGACACTTCCAGGATCAGGCCCAGGGTTCCCATGGCGCCGACCATCAGGCGCGACACGTCGTAGCCGGCGACGTTCTTCATCACCTGGCCGCCGAAGGCGAGCTCGTCGCCGCGACCGTCCATGATTTTCGTGCCGAGGACGAAGTCGCGCACTGCACCCGCATAGGCGCGGCGCGGGCCGGACAGGCCGGCGGCGACGCAGCCGCCGAGGGTGGCGCGCGGGCCGAAGTGCGGCGGCTCGAAGGGCAGCATCTGATTCTTCTCCGCCAGCGCCGCTTCGATCTCGCTCAGGGGCGTGCCGGCCCGCGCCGTGATCACCAGCTCCTCCGGCGCGTAATCGACGATGCCGGTGTAGCGCGTGGTGTCCAGCACCTCGCCCTTGGGCACGCCGCCGTAGAAGTCCTTGGAGCCAGAACCGCGAATGCGCACCGGCCGCCGGCGCTCGGCTGCCTGCCTGATGGCTTCGGAGAATTGTTCGCGCAGGTTGTTCATGACGACAGTAAAAGCCTTTTTCACCGCGAAGGACGCAAAGGTACGCAAAGGAAACCCGTTTTTGATTTTCCTTCGCGTACCTTTGCGTCCTTCGCGTTTAGGGCTGTTTGCCTTTCATGCATCTCAAAACCTCGGGATATCCGGAAACTTCAAAGCCCCGCCATGCACGTGCATCGCGCCGAATTCGGCGCAGCGGTGCAGGGTCGGCACGGCCTTGCCGGGGTTGAGCAGGCCGGGTTCGTCCCAGGCCTTCTTCAGGGCGTGGAACAGCACCAGCTCCTTGGGCTGGAACTGCACGCACATCTGGTTGATCTTCTCCACACCCACGCCGTGCTCGCCGGTGATGGTGCCGCCGACTTCCACGCAGGCTTCGAGGATCTTGCCACCGAAGGCCTCGGCGCGCTCGAGTTCGCCCGGCTTGTTGGCGTCGTAGAGAATCAGCGGGTGCAGGTTGCCGTCGCCGGCGTGGAACACGTTGGCCACGCCCAGCTGGTATTCGGTGGACAGCGCCGCGATGCGCGTCAGCACCTCGGGCAGGCGCTTCCTGGGGATGGTGCCGTCCATGCAGTAGTAATCGGGGGAGATGCGGCCCACCGCGGGAAAGGCCGCCTTGCGCCCGGCCCACAGCTTCAGCCGTTCGGCGTCGCTTGCCGCCGTGCGCAGGCTGGTGGCCCCGCCCGCCTGCAGGATGTCGTGCACGCGCTTGATGTCTTCCGACACTTCCTCGTTGGTGCCGTCCAGCTCGCACAGCAGGATGGCTTCGGCATCCAGCGGATAGCCGGCGTGCACGAAGTCCTCCGCCGCGTGGATGGCGGGCTTGTCCATCATCTCCAGCCCGGCGGGAATGATGCCGGCGGCGATGATGGCACCCACCGCCGCGCCCGCCTTGGCCACGTCGTCGAAGCCGGCCATGATGACCTGGGCGCGCTCCGGTTTGGGCAGCAGCTTGACGGTGACCTCGGTGATCACGCCGAGCATGCCCTCGCTGCCGGTCATCAGGGCGAGGAAATCGTAGCCGGGCGAGTCCAGGGCCTCGGAGCCGATTTCCAGAATTTCCCCCTCGATGGTCACCACCCGCAGGGCGAGGATGTTGTGCACCGTCAGCCCGTATTTCAGGCAGTGCACGCCGCCGGAATTTTCCGCCACGTTGCCGCCGATGGAGCAGGCGATCTGGCTGGAGGGATCGGGCGCGTAATAGAGGTTGTGCGGCGCCACCGCCTCCGAGATGGCCAGATTGCGCACGCCGGGCTGGACCCGGGCGGTGCGCGCCAGCGGGTCGATGTGCAGGATGCGCGTGAACTTCGCCAGCGACAGCAGCACGCCCGCGTCGTGGGGCGTGGCGCCGCCGGACAGCCCGGTGCCGGAACCGCGCGCCACCACGGGCACGCTCTCCTCGTAGCAGGCGCGCAGGATCTGCCGCACCTGCTCCTCGGTCTCGGGGATCGCCACCAGCATGGGCAGCCGGCGGAAGGCCGTCAGCCCGTCCGCCTCATAGGGCCGCAGGTCCTCGCGCTCGGAGAGGAGGGCATCGGCCGGGAGAATTTCGCGCAGGCGTTTGTGGATGCGATCGGATTTCATATAAACATTGAACCGCAAAGGACGCGAAGGAACGCAAAGGAAGATCCATATTGAAGTCCTTCGCGTACCTTCGCGTCCTTTGCGTTGAAAAGGCTTTTGCGAACTGCTTAACCTGCTCGCAAACGATTGTACACCGTGGCCAGCCCATGCTCGTCCCCGACATTGCCGGGGAAGATCACCACCGGAATGTTGGGCAGGCGCGGATGGTCCGGCGGGGTCAGCACCACCGAGCAGCCGGGCAGGATCTGGCCGACGATGCGCGCGGCGGGCATGGCCAGGCCCAGGGACAGCATGTCGTTGGAGGTGATGCCGCCCTTGCTGATGATGAAGCCGATGGTTTTCGGCAGGCCGTGCACCACGCTCATCAGGAAGCCCGACACCTGCTCGCCGAAGCGCAGGCGGGTGGCAATGTCCGGAAACTGGCGCTCGGCGCGGGAAGTGTAGATCACCGGCGTCAGGCCGCGCACGTGGGCGCGCTCCACCTCGTGGATCACCTTCTCCAGCAAGGCGCTGGTCTGCTCCGGCAGGAGGTTGACGTCCACTTCCACCGGCGCGATGCCCGGCTGCTGCATCAGCTGCGCCAGCTGCTCGGTGGTCTTCTTCACGTGCGATCCGACCACGATCACGCCCGGCCTGGCGTCCTTCACGTATTCGCGCATGCGCTCGGCCGGCACCGGCTGCGGCGGCAGCTTGGCCAGCGCGGTGAGCAGGCTCGCCGCGCTGCGGAACAGGAAGCGCTTGCCGTGCTCGGCCGCCGAGAGCAGCTCGTCGGCGAAGCGGTCTAGGTCGGCCTGCTTCTCCGCATCGACCACGCAGCAGGCGTTGTCGGTGAGCGTCATCAATTTGTCGAACGTGCCGCTGCGCACTTCCTCCAGCGAGAAATGCACCACCTCGTCGGCGCGGATGCGGCCGCGCGTCTTCTCTTCCACGTAGGCCGGCAGGTAGCTGTGCTTGTAGCCGAACACCGAGTCTTTGGCGAACTCGGTCTCGTGCGCCGGCACTGCCTTGTCCCCCATGCGCACGTAGTGGATACCCTTCACCGTGAAGCGGCCACCCTCGAAGAAGGCGGGAATCAGGAAATGGGCGTCGAAGGGCCCGAGCTCCTCGGCCATCACGTCGGTCTCCACCGGGTAGTGGCCGCGCAGGGTGGAGTCGGAGCGGGAGACGAACAGCACCGGGCGCTCGAAGCCGGCCAGCGCCTGCTTCAGGTTGTGGCAGACCTCCCGGGTGACCCGCGCCGCCTCGTCGGCACCCATGCCGCGGGTGTTGGTCAGAATGAAGAAGATCGGCGAGGCATCATTCAGCCCGAGCCGCAGCGTCGGCACGTCCCAGCGCGTGAGCAGCAGACAGCTGTGGACCGTCTGCGAGCCGGTGGGGTCGTCGTCGAGGACGATGATCTTTGGTTGCATGTCATTTCACCACAGAGACACAGAGGCACAGAGAAGGTCGAAAACCAAACACAAAGAGAGTTTCTCTGTGTCTCTGTGCCTCTGTGGCGCAGTCCGTTTAGCCCAGCAATTCCACCGCTCGCTTCGCCATCGCGTCCGCGTTCATGGCGTTGAAGTCGAACAACTGGTTCGGGTTGGCGGTGGTCTCGCCGCGCTTCCAGCAGTACACGTCACGCATCATGGCCGCGCTGCGGAGCAGCAAAGGTTCGAGCATCGCGCCCGGGCCGCCGGAGACGCCGATCAGCACGTCGCCGTGGAACATCGCGTCGAAGCGTTCGCGGCTGATGAAGTTGCCGTCGGGCTGGGACACGGTATTCCACGCCACGTCGGTCGGGCGGTACAGGCGGCGCGGGTTGACGATGCCGACGATGCGCGAGCCGATGCCCTGCTCTTCCAGCTTCTTCGCCGCCTCGAACACCGGCAGCAACACCATGTCCCCGGTGACGCCGAACACCACCATGCCGCGGCCCTTGGTTTCCTGCAGGACGATGGCGCCGTCCTCGATCGCACGGCGGCCCTGTTCCAGTGTAGTACGCACCGGCAGCGGCGACTTGGAGGCGGTGATGACGATGCCCTTGTTGTACTGGTTGAGCGCCCACTCGTAGCAGACCTGGATCATGTTGGCGTCCACCGGGAACAGCGGATAGACGTTGCCGTTGCGCATCATCGCCGCGAAGTAGGCCTCGATTTCCGGGCGCTGGTGGGTCCAGCCGTTGCGGCCCTGTTCCAGGGCGCCGGCGGTGAACAGCGCCACCGTGGCCGGGGTCTTGCGCCGCAGCTCGGCCATGGCCTGGGTCACGGTCTGCCAGATGGGCAGGCCGTTGATGGCAAACGACTCGTAGGAACACCACAGGGAACGCCCGCCGAACAGGGACACGCCCACGGCGAGGCCGGCGCAGGCGTCCTCGTTCAGGGGCTCGTACACCTGGCCGTTGGGCCCCTGGAAGTAGAGGTCGTCCACGGTCGGGTGGCGAATGGTGAGCGCCTTGTTGATGTTGGCCATGCCCGAGGCTTCGTTGCCGTCGGCATTGGTCACCAGGAACCGGGGATCCTTTTTGCCCACCGTGCCGACGATCTCACCGAACGCCGTGGTCGGCACCTTGTTTTCGCTGCCCGGCTTGGTCTCGTGCAGCGGCAGCTTGCCCAGGGCCGGCAGTTTCAATTCGAATTCGGTCACCGCGGTCTTCACGGCCGGCCCGCCGCCGGCGTGGCGGAAGTTCTCGCGCACCACGCTCCAGGCCTGGGGCGGCAGCGCGCGGCGCTGCAGGCCGCCTTTCACGTCCTCGCTCTCTAAGGTGTGGTGGGCGTAGAGGTTGTGGGACTTGGCGCCGAGGGCGTGCACGCCCGCGCCTTTCAGCTGCTTGACGATAATCGCGGTCATCTCGCCGTTCATGGCGTAGTCCGCCGCGACCTTGGCCGCGCGCAGCAGGAAGCCGACGAACTCCATGCGGCGCTGCCAGGAGAACTTGGTGCTGTCCACGTACTCGCCCTCCTGGCCGGCATCGTCGAAGTCCTTGGCATTGATCAGGTACACGTGTTGGAAGCCGTGGGCGTGCCAGTAGTCGAGCATGCGCTCGTTGTCCCAGGTCGAGACCATGCTGTGGTGCTCCTGGGAGTAGCCGTTCCAGATCAGGATGGGCAGGAAGTTGGTGGCCTTCGGGTAAGCGGTGTTGAAGTGCTGGAAGGCGCTCATGATGTAGGGCTCGCCCAGGCCGCCGTCGCCGATGGTCACCGGGAACAGCTTGTCCGGGTGCAGGTAGGCGCCGGCCATGGCGAAGTGCTGGCCCTGGCCCAGGGGGCCGGCGGGCGCGAGCAGGCCGGGAATCGCGCCGGACAGATGGCCGAGCAGGCCGTGCATCTCGCGGAAGCGGCTCTTCATGTCGGACACGGTCTTGATGCCCATTTCCTCCAGCGAGGTGTCGAGGAACATGGCGCTATAGAAGCCGGGGGCGTGGTGCCCGACCTCGGTGACGATGTTGGTGTGGCCGAGCATCACCATCGCCGCATAGGCCTCGGCCGAGCTGGCAAAGCCGCCGGGATGGCCGGAGGACTTGGCGCCGGTGACCTGCAGGGTCAGATAGCGCAGCGCATCGGCGGCGAGCAGGGTCTGGTACACCGCCTTCGGGTCATTGGGGTCGGTGACCGCCGGCACGCCCTTGCCCAGCACGGGGGCGGCACCCAGGGTGTCCAGCTCGGGCAGGGTGTCGGCGAAGTACTGGATGCCGTGGCAGAAGGCAGGAATGTCGGTGGCTTTGGGCATGGCGCTCATGGCTTTCTCCGTCGGATTCAATTTCACAATGTGAAAACGTAGTTTGCTTTGTGAAAATGATAGCAACCCGACCGGAAAAGTCAACCATGCCGGCGGGGTATTGGCCGCCCCGGCAGCGCCGGCAACGGGGCGCGCAGCCCGGATGCTGCGCCGCCCGCGCCGTCGCGCTAGGGAACCTCTGCAAAAGTACTGCGCAGCCCGTCTGCCCGCCTGCGATGCTCGCTGTACTCCCTTGTACAGGTGCGCTTCTCGGCGGCCAGCCGGGCTTGCTCGCGACCTTTTGCAGAGCTTCCCTAGATCGTCTTGAACAGCTCGTTGAACCGGTCCTGGGCACGGCGCCGCTGGGACGCGCTGCTGTCGCTGGAAATGGACTCCCGGGTCAGGTTGTAGGCGGCGTCGAGCATTTCGGTGAAGCGCGCCTCCAGCTGCGCCTGCTGCTGCGCGTCCAGATGCCTTTCCGCGTGGTACTTGGCCAGCAGCTTGCGGAAATTCGCCAGGTCCTCCTGCATCATCGCCGCGCGCGGCGTCGAGGCGAAGTAGTCGTTCAACCGCTGCACGCGCTGCGGGTCGTTCAGGATCTTCTGCACGAAGTCGAGGTAGGCCGCGTGCAGCTTCGGCGCGCGGCGGATGAACATGGCATTGTTGCTGTCCATCATCAGGCTGCGCACGTCCGCATTGGGCGAACCGACGATGAGGTCGTCGCCGAGGACGGACACCTTGGTGTGCAGCGACAGATTGGGCCCCTGCTGCGGCACGCGGTATTCGTAGTACTCGAACCTGGCGCGCCGGCGCGGATCGCTGTGCTGCTGGTAATACTCGGTGAACGCCTTCATCGAATGGCGGGCGAGCAGGTTCACGATGTTGAGGTCGGTGGTCTCCACCGAATTGGTCAGCACCGTCACCGTGACATGGGAGCAGTCCATTGCGCCGTTCACCATCCGGCTCAGCGCGTAGGTCATGTTCGCGGGCGGGAAGAAGTACGCGCTGTGCAGGATCACTTGCTTGGGATCCTGCGCGCTCGCCGCGCCGCAGACGTCGGCCAGTGCGTCCAGCCAGGCCTCGTGGATGTATTTGCCGCTCGCGTCCTCCGCGCCGACCGCCGCGCCGTAGGTCCGGCGCCGCTCGGACGCCGGGAGCGACTTGTCGAACGGCAGGTTCTCCAGATAGGCCAGCAGTGCGCCCTTGTCCACCTCGAACGAGGGACTGCCGTGGGCCGGAATATGCGGCAGGTAGCGGGTCCGATAGATGTCCGCCCGGTGTGCCATTTCCGCCTCGCGCGCGGCGATGCGCTGCGGCAGCGCCTTGGCCCGCGCCTCAAAGGCCCGGTCCACGCAGCCTTCCGGCGCCGGTTTATGCGGCGTCGCGCCGCAGGCTTCCTCGGCCGCCTTGTACGCGTCCAGGTTCGCCACCAGCTCGTTGGGCGCGTGCTGACGCACCTCGGCGAGGGTCGCCACCATGGTGTCGAAGTTCCACAGGGCGTCGAAGGCCTGCGCGACGCGCTCGCCGCCGCGCGCCAGCGAGGCGCGCAGGTCGGTGTCCATGAACACGTATTTTTCGGTGAGCGGGTTGGGGTGCATGTGATAGGAATCCTCGACATTGCGCCCGCCCATCTGCAGTTCCGCGTCGTCGACCAGGAGCAGCTTGTGGTGCGTGAAATCGGTCACGTGGTCCCAGTCCTGGATTTCCTGCGGCGACATCTTCTTCTCCGCCGGCACCAGGCTGGTGAAGGTGTCGTAGATGGGGTCGAGCTTCTCGCCGTAGACGGAGAAGGCGAAATACAGCGTCGCCTTGCTCTGCAGGCGCTGGAAGGGCGCGCCGGTGCGGGATTCCCAGTAGGTCTTGGCCAGCCGTTTCAGGTTCTCCTTGTCCTGGGCGCTGGCGGTGGAGGCGCCCGGCCCGTATTTCGCCGGGTCCAGGCCCTGCCCCTGCTCCACCGCGGTGGCCATGATGTCCGGGCGCTTGGAATAAAGACCGGAGAGGAACAGCCCGGAGGCGCCGATGTTCAGGTTAGAGATGTTGCGCGGCGCCGCCGGCTTGCCGTCGATGCGCTCCTCGGCGAACAGCCTGTCGATGGCCGCGAACTTCTCCCGCGAACAGTCTCCGGCCGGCCGCCGCGCGGCGCTGTCCGGGCCGCAGCCCATGGTCATGTAGACCGCGTCCTCGATGATGTTGCGCGTCGGGCGGTTGTAGAACCGCACGTGCAGGCTGCCCCTGCCCGCGTTGCCGAGCTTTTCCAGCATGGAGTACCAGTCCAGCCGCTTGTAGTTGGTGTTGTAATCCACCAGCAGGCGCACCGCCACGCCGCGGCGCGCGGCATCGATCAGCGCCTGCGCCAGGTAGGACGAGCTGTAGTCGTCGGCGAAGATGTAGTAGGCCATGTCGATGGAGCGCCGCGCCCCTTCCACCAGCTTCAGCTTGGAGAGAAAGGCTTGGTCGTTGTCGGTGATGACGCGCGCCTCCGTGGCTTCGAGGGGTGCCGCCGAGGCGATCCGGCTGAGGGCGGCGTCGGTCAGGGGCGGACGGGCGACGTCGCCGCTGAGGCCGAGGCTCGCGCACCCGGCCAGAACCACCGCAGGAAGGAGTGTTGCCAGCTTGCGCCACGGAGTCATCGCATTGTCCTTGAACGAGTTGCCACGATGCGCGGGTGTGCCGCCCGGCCTTCCTGCCCCACCGGGCCGGGAAGTCAAAGCAGGCCGCGCCGACACCCACTATAGACAAGCCATGGCACATCGGCGCCGGGCCGAACGCCCCATTGCAGAAAATTCAGACGGCTCCCACCGGGGCGCGCCGCGCCGCCGGGATGCCGATGCCCTACTTGATGCGGTGGAGGCGCTTTTCCAGGTCCCTGCCCTTCACGCCATCGAAGCGGTCGCCGATGGCGAGGCCGAGCTGCTCGAGCCGCGCGTCCGGAAGCGGGTGGGTCTTGAACAGCAGCGCGACGCTGCCCTCGTCCTTGGACACCTGGGCGAGGTCCTGCAGCACGCTCGGCAATCCGAACGGGTCGTAGCCGGCGCGCGCCGCCAGCACCACTGCGATGCGGTCGGCTTCGAACTCGGTGCTCTTGTCCAGCGCCCGCGCCGAGATCTCGGCGCCGGTGCCGATGAGCTTCTGCACGTTGGCGTTGTCCCCGGCCTGCTTCGACAGCAGCTTTTCCCCGAGCTCGATGAGCCGTCCCTGCTGCAGGAGCTTCAGCTGATGCTTGCGGATGACGTGGCCGATCTCGTGGCCGAGCACGCCCGCCAGCTCCGCCTCGCTGCGCAGCTGGCGATACAGGCCCTTGGTGACGAACACGTAGCCGCCGGGCGCGGCGAAGGCATTGATGTCGGTGGTGTCGATCACGCCGAAATGCCAGGGCAGGTCCGGCCGCTCGCTCTGGCTCGCCACCCAGCGGCCGACGCGGTTCACGTACTGCTGCAGCTTGTCGTCCTTCACCAGCGGCGCGGCGCCGAGAAGGTCGCCGGCGATCTGGCGGCCGATGGCGATCTCCTCCTGCTCCGAATAGCCGCCCAGCGCGAGGCCGCCCACCTCCTTGCCGCCGCCGAGCTGCTTCTCCAGCTCCTTGCCGAGATCGAAGGCCTGCGCCGGCAGCGCGCACAGGGTCAGCGCCAGCGCGACGCCCACGACTTTCATGGCGCGCCTCATTGCCCGCCTCCTTCCGGCTTCGGCAGGTAGTCGAGCTTGATCGCCTTGAGCTGCCCCTGGGCGGCGAAGTGGCGTGCCTCGTCCCGGCTCACGCCGTTGGCTTCCATTTTCTTCAGTTCCGCCTCGTCGAACCTGGCGGCCTTCAGGTCTTCCTCGCTCAGACCGCGCACGCCGGTGGTGGCCACCACCTTGCCCGTCCCCGCGCGCCCCGAGGCGAGGCCGGCGAGGCCGGCCAGCTCGCCGCCCTTGCGCACTTCGCCGCGGCGCACGCTCAGCATGCGCACCCAGCCGCTGCCCTTGGCGCTCTTCACCTGGTACCAGCCGCCCTGCTGCTTGAGGATGTCCAGCTTGTCGCCGCTCGCCAGGCGGCCCACGGTCTTGGCATCGCGGAAGGGCGCCGCCTTGATCTCGTCGGCCTTGAGCGCGGTGCCGGCCTCGCCCGCCCATGCCTGCAGTGCAAACAAGCCCCCGGCCAGCAGCATCGTCCAATGTCGCAACTTCATGTCCTCGCTCCTTTTTCATTCCACCGCAAAAGCGCTTCGGCGAACAGCGCGCGCCAGCCTGCACGCGCAGCGTCGCCGCCCGAGATCGTCCCTTCCTGCAGCCACCACTCCACCCCGCCGGGGCCCACGTCCACATGCCGCCCGATCAGGCGCGGCAGGCGCTCGATCAGTTCCGCGGCATCGCTGCGCATCGCCGCCACCTTGTCCGCATCCTCGGCCGGCGCCACCCAGGACACGGCGAAGGTGTATTCGAACAGCGCCCACAGGCCGCGCTGGCGGCCCTTGATCACTTCCGCGCTGCGTGCGCCGCGCCCGCCGTGTTCCAGCGCCACGCGCAGGTGTTCGAGCACGCTGTCGCTGAGCGCCTCCGTGTTGCGCTGCAGGCGCACGAGCAGCAGCGTCGCGCGCAACGGCCCGCCCTGCTCCAGGGACGTGCGCACCGAGGTGCCCTCCAAGGCGAGCAAGGTCGCGGCGAAATAGGCGCGGGAAATGGTGAAGAAGACCAGCGCCACGGTCACCGGCCCGGTCAGATTGATGTAAGTGGTGGAGAGATTGATGCTGGCGTAGGTGATCCCGAGCAGAATGAACTGCGATGCGCCGAACAGATGGTCGATCTTGGTCCGGCCCGCGGTGCGATAGAAGGCCAGGGCAGTGGCCCAGACCATGAACAGCGTCAGCAGCGGATAGACGATGCGCCCCTCCGGCACGTGCAGGTAATCGCCGCGCTTCATGTTGTCGAGGGCGGTGGCCAGGATCTCCACGCCCGGATGCAGCTGCGCCATGGGAGTCGGCTTCACGTCGAACAGGCTCGGCGCGGTGGAGCCGATGATCACGATCTTGCCCTTGAATTCGTCGGCGGGACGCTGCGGCGCCTGGCGCTGCATGTCGAAGAACACGTCGCTGAAGCCCAGCATGGGATAGGTGAACGGCTTGCCGCGCCAGTTGAGGATCACGTTCTCCCGCTCCGGCTCCGTCCCGCCCAGGCCTTCCGCCACCCGCGCCGGCAGCGAGGGAATCGCCCAGCCGTAGTCGTCGCGGAACACCGTGTACTGGCGCACCACGCCGTCGGCATCGGGATAGATGTTGTTCAGGCCCAGGCGTCCGCCGTCGAGTATGGATTTGAAAAACGGCAGCACGACGGCGACGGTCGCGTCCGGCCGCGGGGTTTCGCCCGCGACGGGCCGCACGCCCGGGATCTGCGCCGCCCTCACCTGGCTCAGCATGTCGTCCGCCGGGTCGAGCCGCAGCATGGGAAACCAGGTGTTGTCGGTGCGCGCCACGGCGGCGTCGAAATAGGCGTCGCTGTCCGGGTTGTAGACGTCGGGGTCGCTGAACAGGATGTCGAACACCACCGCCTTGGGGTGCTGCGCTTCCAGATGCTCCAGGAACTCGCCGAGCACCTGGCGCGGCCACGGCCAGCGGCCATAGTCCGGCGCCATCGCGGCGAGGCTGGCCTCGTTGATGTCGACGATGACGATGTCCGGGTCGGGCTTGGGCACGACGAGACGCATGCGCAGCATCGCGTCGAAGGCGGCCTGGCGCATATTGGCGCCGACATGGAGGAAGGCGGCATCCACGATGACGAACAACGTGAAGGCGGCCGCGAGATAGAGATAGAACGCCTGGCGCCAGCGGCGCGCCAGTGCGACCCAGCTGCCCACCACGAGGCGGCGAATGGACCGGGTCAGGGCAACGACGGGATTCATCGGCCTGTATTATGCACCCGGCCGCCGATCGGGGCCTGCCGGGTCAGACGGCCTTGCCCCGGCGCCGGCAGCGGTGCCTCACTCCAGATAGGCGTAGCAGGGCACCGTCAGGAAGTCTTCGAAGGCATCGTTGGCGGTGAAGTCCAGGTAGAGCTTGGCCGCCAGGTCGTAGCACCCCGCCGCGTAGCGCGCCTCGCCCAGGGCGGCGCGGATGCGCTCCAGCGCCCGCGGCATCAGGCTGCGCACGAGGTCGAGGCTGACCTTGCGCCCGTCGTCCATGACGCCCAGCGGGCTGCGTATCCACTGCCACACCTGGGCGCGGGAGATCTCGGCGGTGGCGGCATCCTCCATCAGGTTGTGGATGGGCACGGCGCCCTGCCCCGCGAGCCAGGCGCCCATGTACTGCACCGGGATCTCGATGTTGGTGAGAAGCCCCTCCTCGGTGATCGGCCCCTTCGGCCCGAAGGCGAGCAACTGCTCCGCGCTGACCTCCACGTCGTCGCGCCGGCGCGCGATCTGGTTGGGGTGCGGCATGAGGCGGTCGAAGGCATCCAGCGCCACCGGCACCAGGCCGGGGTGGGCGACCCAGGTGCCGTCGTGGCCGTCGATGGCCTCGCGTTCCTTGTCGCTGCGCACCTTGGCCAGGGCCGCCTCGTTCGCGGCCGGGTCGTTCTTGATCGGGATCTGCGCCGCCATGCCGCCCATGGCGTGGGCGCCGCGCGCGTGGCAGGTCTTCACCGCGAGCAGCGAGTAGGCGCGCATGAAAGGAACGGTCATGGTGATGAGGGCGCGGTCGGCGAGGATGAAGTCCGGGCGGTTCCGGAATTTCTTGATCGCGCTGAAGATGTAGTCCCAGCGGCCGCAGTTGAGTCCGGCCGAATGCTCGCGCAGCTCGAACAGGATCTCGTGCATCTCGAATGCCGCAAGGATGGTCTCGATCAGCACGGTGGCCTTGATGGTGCCGCGCGGGATGCCGAGGCGCTCCTGGGCGAAGACGAACACGTCGTTCCACAGCCGGGCCTCGAGATGGCTCTCCAGCTTGGGCAGGTAGAAGTAGGGGCCGCTGCCGCGCTCGATCAGCGCCCGGGCGTTGTGGAAGAAATACAGCCCGAAATCGAACAGGCTGCCCGACAGATGGGCGCCGTCCACGGTGATGTGCTTCTCGTCCAGATGCCAGCCGCGCGGGCGCACGAACAGGATGGCGGGCTTGTCGGCAAGCCTGTATTCCTTGCCCTCGGGGCTGGTCCAGGCGATGGTGCGCGCCACCGCGTCGCGCAGGTTGACCTGGCCGTCGAGCAGGTTGTGCCAGGTCGGTGCCAGCGAATCCTCGAAGTCGGCCATGAACACCCGCGCGCCGGAATTCAGCGCGTTGATCACCATCTTGCGGTCGCCGGCGGGGCCGGTGATCTCCACCCGGCGGTCGGCCAGCTCCGCCGGCAGCGGCGCGATCTGCCAGCCGTTGGAACGTACGGCCGCGGTTTCCGGCAGGAAGTCCGGCAGCTCGCCGGCATCCAGCCGCGCCTGCCGTTCCTGCCGCAGCAGGAGCAGGCTTTGCCGCCGCGCCTCGAAGCGCCGGTGCAGGGCCTCGAGAAAATCCAGGGCTTCTTCGGTGAGGATTTCGTGATAGGGCTCGGCGATGGCGCCGACGACTTCCAGGCCGGTGGAGGCGAGCGCGTGTCGATGCATGATGATCTCCCATCCGGGAACGGCACTTTCTGACTATAGAACCCGTGCTCCCACATGCAAGCGCGGCGGCAAGCCTCTGTATAATGGCCGCCACAAGCGCATCCAACAATCGGCCGCCCCGCGCAGGGCGGCCTGCATCCTCAGGAAAGCCATGTTCAAGACCCTGTTTGCCCGCCCGTTTCGTCAACCGTTTCGTCAACCGTTTCGCCAACCGTTCCGCCAACCGTTTCGTCTGGCCGCCCTCCTGCTCGCCCTGGGCGCCCTGCTGCCGCACACCGCCTTTGCCTCGGGTGGCGGCGGCACCACCGTGGACCTGCTGTGGATCGCCGTCCTGCTCCTGGTCGCCAAGCTCTCCAGTCTGGTGGAGAAGATCCGCCAGCCGGCCGTCGTGGGCGAGCTGCTCGCGGGCATCCTGCTCGGCAACCTCGTGCTGCTGGGCTTCGGCGGCATGGAACCGGCCAAGACCGACCCGGTGCTCGGCTTCATCGCCGAGCTGGGGGTGATCATCCTGCTGTTCCAGATCGGCCTCGAATCCGAGGTCAGCACCATGCGCAAGGTGGGCGTGCGCGCCCTGCTGGTGGCGGTCATCGGCGTGGCGGTGCCCTTCGCCCTGGGCACCTTCCTGCTCGGCCCGCTGCTGTTCCCGGACATGGGCAGGAACGCGCACCTGTTCCTGGGCGCCACCCTCACCGCCACCAGCGTCGGCGTCACCGCGCGCGTGTTCAAGGACATGGGCGCGCTGCAGTCGCCGGAGGCGCAGATCGTGCTCGGCGCCGCCGTCATCGACGACGTGATCGGCCTGATCATCCTGGCCGTGGTCTCCGGCATCGTGACCACCGGCAGCGTGAGCATCGAAAGCGTGGGCTGGATCGTGGCCAAGGCGCTGCTGTTCCTCGGCGGCGCGCTGGTGATCGGCCAGCGCATCGCACCGGCGGTCAGCCACGGTTTCGCCCGCATCAACACCGGCGTCGGCATGAAGTTCGCCGTCGCCATCGTGTTCTGCTTCCTGCTCGCCTACCTGGCGGCGGCCATCGGCCTGGCGCCCATCGTCGGCGCCTTTGCGGCGGGCCTGGTGCTGGACGACGTGACCTTCAAGGACTACGACCAGATGGAGGTCATCCCGGAAGTGCAGGCGGCGCTGAAGGATGCGCCGGAGCCGACCCGGCAGCGCGTGCAGGAGGTGCTGGAACGGCAGGCAAAGCACCATCTGGAGCTGCTGACGATGCCGGTGGCCAACCTGTTCGTGCCGATCTTCTTCGTCTACACCGGCCTGCACGTGGACCTGTCCACGCTGGCCGACCTGCGCGCGCTGCTCATCGCCCTGGCGGTGACCGCAGTGGCCTTCGTCGGCAAGCTGGTGGCAGGGCTGGCCGCGGGCTCGGCCAACAAGTGGATCGTGGGCTGGGGAATGGCGCCGCGCGGCGAGGTGGGGCTCATCTTCGCCGTGGTCGGCAAGCAGCTGGGGGTGGTGGACGATCAGACCTTCTCGGTGGTGGTGATCATGGTCATGCTCACCACCCTGTTCACGCCGATGATCCTGTCGACGCTGTTGCGGCGAGCGGAGCGCAAGGCAGCCGCCGCCGGCTAGGCTTGGCCGGCCGGAGTTAGCCGGCCGGAGTTATAGTCTGTCGATCTGGGCGAGCATGGTTTCGGCGTCGCTCACTTCGAACTTGCCGGGCGCCTCGACATTGAGCGACTTCACCACGCCGTCGTCCACCAGCATGGAGAAGCGCTGGCAGCGGATGCCCATGCCGCGTTCGGTCAGGTCGAGCTCCAGCCCCATGGCCTTGCTGAAGGCGGCGCTGCCGTCGGCCAGCATGCGCACCTTGCCTTCCACGCCCTGCTCCTTGCCCCAGGCGCCCATCACGAAGGCGTCGTTCACCGACAGGCACACGATCTCGTCGATGTGCTTCGCCTTGAGCCGGTCGGCCAGGGACACGTAGCCCGGCAGGTGCTTGGCCGAGCAGGTGGGGGTGAAGGCGCCGGGCAGACCGAAGATCACCACGCGCTTGCCTTTGACCAGGTCCTGGACGCTGACCGGCTTGGGGCCGTCGGCGGACATTTCGAACAGGGTGCCGTTGGGGAGTGTGTCGCCTGCCTTGATCATCTTTGCCTCCAATGGAAAAGTGCTCTGGAGTGTAGCAGAAGGTTTTTGGCCCAAAAACCGCGCTCAAATCAGGGCTGTCCGCTCGGGTATAATCAAACATTTTAGGGAAGCTCTGCAAAAGGTAGCGAGCAAGCCCGGCTGGCCGCCGAGAAGCGCACCTGTACGGAGAGTACAGCGAGCATCGCAGGCGGGCAGACGGGCTGCGCAGTACTTTTGCAGAGCTTCCGTAGCCGTTTTGCTCCAATGGAACTCAGCCAAGAAGACGCATTCTGCCTCAACGTCCTGCTCGCCACGGGCGTGCAGGCGGTGCGCATCGACACCTCCAGCATGACCGTCTACGCCCTCACCGACAAGGGCGAAGCGAAGGTCCAGCTGCACCCCAACACCCGCGACGACCCCTATCTGAAGCTGGTCAAGCAGACCCTGGCCGAGCACGCGCTGGATTCGCCCGAGGGCTATCCGGTCTACCTGCGACGCTGGACGCGCATGGGCCAGATGCGCGACGAGAACCTGGCGCCGCTGCTCAAGATCGGCGAGCCGGAAGCGGTGGTGGCGGTGGTGCACGCGCCGGGGCTCACCGACGAGATCGCCCGCCGCGCCTGGTGGGCCATGCCCACCATCGAGAACGCACGCCGCATGCTGGAGAAGGAGGCCGTCGCCCGCGGCGAGATGGGGCCCATCCTCGCCGAGTTCCTGGTGGAGCACCTGCCGTTCGAGGAGAACGTGGTGGCGATCATGGACACGGTGCGCGCGCTGCTGTGGTTCGACCTGGTGAACGAGGCCGCCGAGAAAAAACTCTGGGCGCGCGGCAAGCAGCATGGCGCCTACTTCATCGGCTTCCTCGAACAGCGGGCCGACCGGCTGCCCAACCCGCGTCCCGCGCGCGGCGATTACGCAGCCGCGCATGCCAGGCTCGCGCCGCTCATTGCCGCCGGCAACGAATATGCGCGCCAGCTGGACCGCGTTCTCTCGGGCCCCGGCCAGACCTTCCTCGCCGCGACCGAAGAGGCGATGCAGCGTCCCGGCACCCACGAGATCGTGAGCGCCCTGCTCAACTGCTATGGGGCCTATTTCGAGCCGATCCGGCTCACGGAAGACAAGGCGCGCTCCATGGAGGAGATCAGCGCCAAGGCGGAGCAATGGGCGGGCAGCGGCGACGCGCCGGAGGATCTGAAGCGCCTGCTCGCCGCCGTGCCGGAACTGCGGGAAGACATCGTCGCCATGCTCACCCTGGCCGGCGTGGACCAGTGGGCGGCCTACACCATCCTGCGTCGCACCACCGCGGTGAATGCCCTGCTGCGCACCAAGCTCGCGCCGGTGTTCGAGCCGATCGTCGAGCGGATGCGGGTGCTGCGGCAGGCGAAGGGCGGCTGATACGGCGCGCCCTCACCCCCAGCCCCTCTCCCCAGGGGAGAGGGGTGCGCGGCGGCAGGGGTGAGGGGCAGCCGCCTACTCTTCGCCCGCCGGCAAACGCAGCGTGTACTGCCCCGTCTTTTCGTCCTTCACCGCCACCAGCAGCTTGCGCGCCTGCGCATCCTCCACCATGTCGCGGAACGAGCGGTAGCCGTAGAAGGATTCATTGAAGCCGGGCTTGCGCCGCTTCATGGTCTGCTTGACCATCGAGCCCCACAGCTTCTCCTCCCCGCCACGCTCGGCGACCAGGGCCTCGATGGTCTCCAGCATGAAATCCAGCGCCTCCTGGTGGCGTTCGTCTTCGCTCTTGGGCGCGGCTTTCTTCGCCGCGCCGGCAGACTTGGCGGTCCTGCCCGCCGCACGCTTGCGCTTCGCCTCCTGCTCGCGCACCAGGTCGTCGTAGAAGATGAACTCGTCGCAGTTGGCGGCGAGCAGGTCCGAGGTCGCCGCCTTCACGCCGATGCCGATCACGTACTTGTTGTTCTCGCGCAGCTTGGACACCAGGGGCGAGAAATCCGAGTCGCCGCTGATGATGACGAAACTGTCGACGTGGGGCTTGGTGTAGCAGAGGTCCAGCGCATCCACCACCATGCGGATGTCGGCCGAGTTCTTGCCGGACTGGCGCACGTGGGGGATTTCCACCAGTTCAAATGCAGCCTCGTGCATCGGCGCCTTGAATTCCTTGTAGCGCTCCCAGTCGCAGTAGGCCTTCTTCACCACGATGCTGCCCTTGACCAGGAGGCGCTCCAGCACCTTGCGGATATCGAACTGCGCGTACTTGGCGTCGCGCACGCCGAGCGCGATGTTCTCGAAGTCGCAGAACAGGGCCATGTTGGTGATTTCGGGTTGTCCTGCCATGTCATTTCCTTGCCAAGGCCCCGCGCCCGCGGGGAGGGGGATGAAAGTGAGGGAGCGGCGCCGGATTCAGCCCCCGCGGAGCCCCATGCCGCCGGAGTCCTTTTACTTGAGTGCGGCCCAGCCCGGATGATCGAAATAGCTGCCATAGGCATCCAGCGCCTGCACCACCTTGTGCGCGCCGGCCGCCGGCGTGGTCTTGGCCTTGCCCTGCATCGCCTCCGCCCCCGCCATCAGATCGGCGATGACGACATGCAGCATGGCATCCGCCCGCGGCTCCAGCTTGCACTCGGCCACGATGCGCGCCACTTCCTGCTCCACCGTCACGCCCAGCGCGCGATAGTCCGCCGCCGCCAGCGTGTTGCGGTGGATCGCATCGAGCCGCGCCGCCATCGCCGCGCGGATCGCGGTCATGCCGCGGCGCAGCGCTTCGTCGGTCGCCCATTTCCTGCCGTGGTCCAGCTTCAGTTTGCCCGGCTGCGCCTCGTGCGCGTGGCCCGCATCGGCCGCCACGGCGGGCACCGCGGCCAGGCCGGACAACACGGCCAAGGCAAGGGCGAGCACGGTGCGGGCACCCATGAATGGCGCATTCATCGCTGCCTCCGGTCAGTCGCTTGCATCTTCAGCATAGATGAAGGGCGCAACGTCCTGGTGATACTGCATCAGGTCATTGAAGCGCTCGAACACCCAGTCCTTGGCCGGGGGATTGGACATCACCTCGTCGCGCGGGATGGCGCGGCCGCCGGCCAGGTCTGCACCTGACCAGGGCGAGGCGGCGATGTCCTCCACCCGGGCCGCGACCCCATCCGGCTGGGGCATGCCGTGCACGAACACCCAGCAGTCGCCCTCGTCCTCATCGGTCCAGGGGCCAGAGATCAGCGCGACCCAGACATGGCGGTCGTTGTCCGCATGTCGCACCAGCGCGAGTTCGAAGCGCACTTCGCGCTCTTCGCCATAGTGAAGGATGCCGCTGGACACGGCATAGGGGCGGTTGCAGCCGCAGCTGCAGATACGGGTTTGCGTCTCGAGGTATTCGATGGGGACTATGGTTTCCATGCTTCGCTGGCCGTTCCGTTTACGTCGACAGGCGGGGAACCGCCTGCAGGATCACCCACCGGGTTCAGAAATTCGACTGCGCCCGCTTGCACTCCGCGACACCCTTCCTGCCCGTGGTCTCGTCCACCTGCTGCAGCAGCGAGCGCGCCATCCACACGCCCATTTTCACTTCCTGCCAGACGTAGTAGGCCTTGCCCGGCTCAGTGGTGAGCTTGAGGGTGGAGTTGGCCTCCGAGTAGGAGGTGATTTCGTGGGTGCCCGGATCCACTTCCCACAGGAAGTAGGTCTGCGGTCCCGTCTGGCCGGCCACCTTCCCGTCGAGGGCTACGGTCATCGAGATGGCGCCGCCGAAGGATTCGTTGCGGTAGAGATAGATGCTGGACTTGTCCGGCTTGACCTCGAAGGTCTTGGCCTTGGCATCGTCCTCCAATGAGGCCATGGGCACGGACGCGCAACCGGCGAGCAGGGTTGCCAGGAGCGCGAAAGTTACAAGCAAGGACCGGCGCAGGAACAGCATGCTTACTCCCTCGGAGTTTGTCGGTATTGTTTCCAGGAATTACTTGGTGATGAGATTGATGATGCCTTCGACGTCCAGGCTTTCCTGGCGCAGGTCCGCCGCGCTTTCCTTGCATTCGAGGATCTCGCAGTGCAGGTACATCTGCTTGAGGCGCCGCTCCGCCGCTTCCCGGTCCTGGGCCTGGATGCTGATCCTGTCGACCCGCTGGCCGCCGCGGGTACGGATGGAGAATTCGTATTTGGTCATGGTCGATCGCCTCCCCGCGAGTTCCGCGCCTGATGGGTTGCCATTCGGCGCCATGGCGCGCGCTGCGCCCTCAGCCCACCCCTTCTCCCCAGGGGAGAAGGACTCAAGAACGATACTCCGCTTTGGGTTCCCGTGAAAGCAGGTCTTCCACCGCCTGGCGCGGCGAGAGGCCTTCGAACATGACGCGGTAGACCTCGTGGGTGATGGGCATTTCGACGCCGACTTCGCGCGCCTTCTTCAGCACTTCGGCGCAGGTGTGCACGCCTTCCGCGGCGTGACCCAGTTCGGCGAGGATCGTGTCCAGGGGCTTGCCCGCGGCGAGCTGCTTGCCGACGGTGCGGTTGCGGGACAGATCGCCGGTGCAGGTGAGGATGAGATCGCCCACGCCGGTGAGGCCCATGAAGGTTTCGAGCTTGCCGCCCAGGTGCAGGCCGAGGCGGGTCATCTCGGCCAGGCCGCGGGTGATGAGCGCGGCGCGGGCGTTGTAGCCGAAGCCCATGCCGTCGGCGATGCCGGCGGCGATGGCCATGACGTTCTTCACCGCGCCTCCCAGTTCGACGCCGACGACGTCGGTGCTGGAGTAGACGCGCATGCGGTTGTGATTGAGGGCCACGGCGGTGTGGCGGGCAAACTCCGCCTCGCGCGCGGCGAGGGTGAGCGCGCAGGGCAGGCCTTCGGCCACCTCATGCGCGAAGCTGGGGCCGGACAGCACGCCGCGTTCGATGGCGCCGGGCAGTTCCTCCTCCGCCACCTGATGCAGCAGCTTGGCCGTGTCCGGCTCGAAGCCCTTGCACGCCCAAATGACCGGCACCGCGATGTCGCGCGCCGCGAGCTCGCGCAGGGTGGCGCGAAAGCCGGCCGTGGGCACCACCACCAGCACCAGCCGGGCCCCGGCAATGGCGCTGCCGAGGTTGGGTTCGACGACGATGGATTCCGGCAGGGTGAAGCCGGGAAGGTAGCGTTCGTTGGCGCGGCTTTGCGCCACCTCGGCCAGGTGGTCGGCGTCGCGCGACCAGAGCCGGACCTGATGGTCGCGGCACAGGCTCAGGGCCAGGGCGGTGCCCCAGGCCCCCGCGCCGAGGATGGCCAGATTCATGGGAGCCGGGCTTTCATGGCTGCCGCCCGTTCACAGGCCCCACACCTGGCTGACCTGGATGTAGCCGGTCTGGCCGTCGCGGTGCTTGACCTTGACCCAGCCGCCGCTGTCGAACTCGAGCAGTTCGAGCGCGACGTCCTTCTCCGCCTGGAACACCAGGGGCGCCGTGGCGCTCGGGCTCTGCCGCACGTCGGCCACCGGGGCGGTGACCAGCACGGTGCGCTTGTCGCTGAGGTCCTTCAGCGCGACCCAGGCCAGGGTGCCGGTGGCATCGCGCACCTTCACCCACTTGTCCAGGCTGACGATGATTTCCACCGGGTAGTAGCGGGAGAGGAGGAAGGTCTTGCGCGCCTCGGCCGAGGGCGCGTCGTAGAGGATGGCCGCATTCACCGCCACGGAGCGGTACTCGATGGCCTGGACCGAGGACGCCCCCAGCGCGAGCAACGCCGCGCCGAGGATGCGTGCCCGGTTCACGCCCGTCGCCATCAGTTGGGCTGCCCCGCCGGTTGCGCCTGGGCCTGCGCCATGCGCTGGGCGTAGATCGCCTCGAAGTTGACCGGGTTCAGGTATAGCGGCATGAAGCCGGCGCGGCCCACGGCGTCGGAAATGGTCTCGCGCACGTAGGGAAAGAGCAGGTTCGGGCAGGTGATGCTCAGCACCAGCTCCATCTGCTCCTGCGGCACGCCGGCGATGCGGAAGATGCCGCCCTGGCTGGCTTCGACCAGGAACATGGTGCGCTCGCCGATCTTGGCCGAGACGGTGACGTTGAGCAGGACCTGGTACACGTTCTCCGCGATCGGGCCGCCCTGGGTGTTCATCTGCACGTCGATCTGCGGCGCCTCGCGCTCGGTGAAGATCGCCGGCGCGTTGGGGACTTCCACCGAGAGGTCCTTGACGAAGATCTTCTCGATGTTGAACACCGGCTGCTGTTGTTGTTGCTCGCTCATTCTCGCTCCCAGGACGGGCATGCCGGCGCGGCGCGCGCGGTGCCATTGGATGAAAAGCGGCTATTTTACACCGCGGGAGATGGCGGCGCGATGACGTTTCAGCGGCGCAGGACCCACGCCCGCAGCTGGTCCAGGCCCATGGCGCCGGACACCCGGTCGATCTCCTGCCCGTTCCGGAACAGGGCCAGGGTGGGAATGCTGCGGATCTGGTATTGCTGGGCGAGGAACGGTTCGGCCTCGGTGTTCACCTTGACGAAGCGCGCCTGGGTGGACAGCGCGGCGGCGGCCTGGGCGAACACCGGCGCGAACATCTTGCACGGCCCGCACCAAGGCGCCCAGAAATCCACCACCACCGGCAACTCGTTGTGCTGGAGGAATTTGGCGAAGTTGGCCTGGGTCAGTTCGATCGGGGCGGTCGGCAGCACCGGGGCGGCGCACTTGCCGCACTTCGGATTGGCGCCGAGCTTGTCGTCGGGCACGCGATTGACGGCGAAACAGGAGGGGCAGACGAGGTGCATTTCTAAGCTCGTGGCATGGTTGTGGGTAGCTCGTAGCTGGTGGTGCGGGAACGGATTTTCAAGCGGGCTTGCGGCCGACGCGCACGGACAGGGGCCAGGCCATGGCCCGCGCCTGCGCCGGCTCGCCCCACAGCGGCGCCAGCTCCGCGGCCAGGGCCGCCACCGGATCGCTGCCGTGGGCGGCGACGTAGCGCGCGGTGGCCGACCAGCTGCGCAGGTAGCCCAGCAGCTGCGGCAGCGTCCACCGCGTCTCCATTTGCACCGGCGGCGCGGCGATCTCCGCAAACGGGAAAGGCAGTTCGCGATAGCCGGTCGCCACGTGATGCCGCTCGGGCGGCCAGTAGGGGCCGACGGTGTCGCGGTAGAACACCTGCACCCGCTCATCGAGCCGCGCATCGTCCAGGACCAGCACGCCGTAGGTCCAGACGGCGAGGATGCCGGAGGGCTTCAGCACGCGGCCCGCCTCCGCATAGAAGCGATCCAGGTCGAGCCAGTGCAGCGCCTGGGCCACGGTGATCAGGTCGGCCGAAGCCTCGGCCAGCCCGCTCGCCTCCGCCGGCGCGACCCGGTAGGCGATCCGCGGATGGGGCGCGGCCGCGGCGATCTGCTCGGCGCTGGCGTCGGTGGCGACGACATGATCGAAATGGCCGGCCAGGTCGACCGAGGCCTGGCCGCTGCCGGCGGCACAGTCCCAGGCCAGCTGGCGGCCGGGCGTCTGCCGGGCGAGCCAGGCAAACAATGCGGGGGGATAGGTGGGGCGGAAGCCGGCGTAGGTGGCGGCGACCCCCGAGAAATGGTCGGCGAAGGCGCCCTGGCTCATCGGCGTGCGGCGCCCGGGTTGCCGTCAGGCTGCGCGCCGCTGTGGGCCATCACTTCGCCAGCAGCGGGTCGAGCTTGCCGTCCTGGTCCAGCGCCGACAGGTCGTCGAAGCCGCCGACATGGAAATCGTCGATGTAGATCTGCGGCACGGTCCGGCGCCCGGTCCGGGCCATCATTTCCTCGCGCTTGGCCGGGTCGAGATCGACGCGGATCTTGTCGATCTGGGTGACGCCCTTGCGGTTCAAAAGCTTCTCCGCCATGTTGCAGTAGGGACAGACGGCGGTGCAGTACATGCTGACGTGAGCCACGCTTATTTCTCCACGGGTAGGTTGGCCTGCTCCCAGGCGATCATGCCGCCGGAGAGGTTGTAGACGTTTTCGAAGCCGTTCTTGGCAAGGATGCCGCAGGCCCCGGCGGAGCGATGGCCGCTGCGGCAGGCCACGATGATCGGCCGGTCCTTGTACTTCTGCAGCTCGGACACGCGGTTCGCCAGCTGCCCGAGGGGGATGTGCTTGGCGTTCGGGATGCGGCCCCTGGCGACTTCCGCGTCCTCGCGCACGTCGATCACGATCGCGTCCTCGCGGTTGATCTTCGTCACCGCTTCCGCGGCGTCGACCTGCTTGCCGCCCTTGCGGCTGATCATGGGCCACAGCAGCATGATGCCGCTCACCAGCGCCAGGCCGACCAGCAGCAGATTGTCTTGGATGAACTTCACTCGTTGCTCCGGGTTGATCCCGCCGGGCGGCGCGCGCCGCCCGGCCGGCACATCAGGCGCAGCTGCCGCCTTCCTTCACGCCCAGCGCCTTCAGGATGTTGTCCATCGGGCAGAAGGTGGTGAAGCCGCTCTGGAACAGGTTGAACCCGACGAAAGCGGTGAACCACAACCAGCTGACGTGGCTCATGTCGACCTGGCCGGTGAAGTGGGCCAGGGCCAGAGACAGCATGATGAAAAAGCCAGCAATTACACGCACCCAACGATTTACGGTCATTTCACGCCTCCTTTGATTGAAGAGCCTCTTTTGAAAAGCATCACATAATACAACACCGGGATGACCACCAAGGTCAGCAGCGTCGACACGAACACGCCGAAGATCAGCGCGATGGCCAGGCCGTTGAAGATGGGATCGTCCAGGATGAAGAACGCGCCGAGCATCGCCGCCAGCCCGGTGAGGATGATCGGCTTGGCGCGCGTGGCACCGGACAGGATGACCGCCTTCTGCAGGTCCATCCCCTGCTCCACGTGCATGTTGACGAAGTCCACCAGCAGGATGGAATTGCGCACGATGATGCCGGCGAGCGCGATCATGCCGATCATGGAGGTGGCGGTGAACTGCGAACCGAGCAGCGCATGGCCCGGCATGACGCCGATGATGGTGAGCGGGATCGGCGCCATGATGATCAGCGGCACCAGGTAGGAGCGGAACTGCGCCACCACCAGCAGGTAGATCAGCAGCAGGCCCACCGCGTAGGCGATGCCCATGTCGCGGAAGGTCTCGTAGGTGACCTGCCACTCGCCATCCCACTTGATGGCGTAGCTCTGGTAGGGGTCGGTCGGCTGGCGGATGAAATAGCGCGCCAGGGTGCCGCCCTCCGGCAGCTTGAAGTCGGCGAGCTGCGAGTTGATGGCGAACATGCCGTAGAGCGGGCTGTCGATCTTGCCCATCATGTCGCCCACCACGTACACCACCGGCAGCAGGTCCTTGTGGTAGATGACCTTCTCGCGCTCGGCCGGGATCACCTCCACCAGCTCGGACAGCGGCACCAGCGTGCCGTCGCGCGCGCGCACGGTGAGCTTGAGCAGCTCATCCAGGCTGTTCTGATGCTCGGGCGCGATGGTCACCCGCACCGGGATCTCATACTTGGAATCGCCGGAATGGATGGGCGTCACGTCCTCGCCGGACAGGCCCATCTTCATCACCGTGACCACGTCCTCCTGCGCCACGCCCTTGAGCGCCGCCTTGTTCTGCAGCACCTTGAGCACGAACTTGCGCGCGTCCGCGTCGATGCTGTCGTCGATGCTGGTGATGTCCTTGGTCTTCTCGAACACCGCGCGCACCCGCTTCGCCACCGCCATCTGCCCCGCGTAGTCCGGGCCGTAGACCTCGGCCACGATCGGCGACAGCACCGGCGGGCCGGGCGGGACCTCGACGATCTTCACGTTGGCGCCGAAGCGCTCGGCGATCTTCTGGATCGGCGCGCGCACGCTCTGGGCGATCTCGTGGGACTGGCGCTTGCGCTTGTGCTTGTCCAGCAGATTGACCTGGATGTCGCCCACGTCCGGGCCGCTGCGCAGGTAGTACTGGCGCACCAGGCCGTTGAAGTTGATGGGCGAGGCGGTGCCGACGTAGGCCTCGTAGTCGGTCACTTCCGGCACCGTCGCCAGATAGGCGCCGATGTCGTGCATCACGCGCGCGGTCTGCTCCAGCGGGGTGCCCACCGGCATGTCCACCACGACCTGGAATTCCGACTTGTTGTCGAAGGGCAGCATCTTCAGGATCACGATCTTGAACACCGCCAGCGACACCGACAGCACGATCGCGATCAGGATCCACTGCAGCAATTTCCTGCGTTTCGGCGCGCCCGCGTCGCCATTGAGGAAGGGGGTGAGCCGGGCCTCGAACCAGCGCGCGAACGCCTCCTCGCGCCGGCTCGCGTGGTGCGCCGCGGCGCCGTGGTGGCCGCCGAGGAACTTGAGCGTGAGCCAGGGCGTGACGACGAAGGCGATGGCGAGCGAGATCAGCATGCCGATGCTGGCGTTGATCGGGATCGGGCTCATGTACGGCCCCATCAGGCCGGTGACGAAGGCCATGGGCAGCAGCGCGGCGATCACCGTCAGCGTGGCGAGGATGGTCGGCCCGCCGACCTCGTCCACCGCCTCCGGGATCACCTCCCGCCAGGACTTGTGCGGGTCGAGCTGGCGCCGGCGGTGGATGTTTTCCACCACCACGATCGCATCGTCCACCAGGATGCCGATGGAGAAGATCAGCGCGAACAGCGAGACGCGGTTGAGGGTGAAGCCCCAGGCCCAGGACGCGAACAGGGTCGCGGCGAGCGTGAGCAGCACCGCGATGCCGACGATGAAGGCCTCGCGCCGGCCGAGGGCGAAGAACACCAGCGCCACCACGAAGAAGGTGGCGAAGATCAGCTTGCCGATCAGCTTCTGCGCCTTGTCGTTGGCGGTCTCGCCGTAGTTGCGGGTGACGGTGGCGCTCACGCCGTCGGGGATGATGGTGCCCTTGAGCTGGCCGATGCGGGCGATGACCTGGTTGGCGATGTCCACCGCGTTCTCGCCCGGCTTCTTCGACACCGCCAGGGTGACGGCGGGATACTCGCCCGGCGTGGTCAGCCCCTTGTCCTGGCCCGCGGCGCCGACGCCCAGCCAGACGTAGCGCGGCGGCGGCTGGTCCGGTCCGTCGACGACGGCCGCCACGTCCGACATGAACACCGGCTTGCCGTCGTACACCCCGACCACCAGGTTCTTCACGTCATTGGCGCTGGCGAGGAAGGTGCCGGTCTGCACCAGGACTTCCTGGTTGTTGGAGACGAGGGTGCCCGAAGGCTGGGAGGCATTGCTCACCTTGAGCGCGTCGCGAATGTCCTCGGGCGAGATGTTGTACGAATTCATCTGCTCCGCATCCATGATCACGCGCACGGTGTGCCCCGGCCCGCCGATGGTGGTGACCTCGCGCGTGCCCTTGATGCGCTTGAGCTCGATCTCCGCCGCGTGCGCCACCTCGGCCAGGTCGAAGGCGCCGCGATGGGCATCGTCGGTCCACAGCGTCACGCTCACGATGGGCACGTCGTCGATGCCCACCGGCTTGATGATGGGTTCCTGCACGCCGAGGTTGGGGGACACCCAGTCGCGGTGCGACTGGATGGTGTCGTACAGGCGCACCAGGGCGCCGATGCGGTCCTCGCCCACCTTGTACTGCACCGTCAGGATCGCCATCCCCGGCCGCGACACCGAATACACGTGATCGATGCCGGAGATCTGCGACAGCACCTGTTCCGCCGGGGTGGCCACCAGGCTCTCGACGTCCTTGGCCGACGCCCCCGGGAACGGGATGAAGACGTTGGCCATGGTCACGTTGATCTGCGGCTCCTCCTCGCGCGGCGTGACGAGGATGGCGAACAGGCCGAGCAGCGCCGCCATCAATGCGATCAGCGGCGTGAGCTGGGAGGTCAGGAAAGTCTTGGCAATGCGGCCGGAGATGCCCATGGTCAGGTTTCGCGCGTCAGGAAACGGGGCAGCTTATTTCTTCTGCTTCAGGTAAATGCCGGCCTTGACCGGGTCGAGGGCGACCTTCTCCCCGGGCGCGAGTCCGGAGAGCACTTCGATCTGCCCTTCGCCCACCGGCTCGCCGACGCGAATCTGGCGCAGCTGCACGTTGTCTTTGGCATCCACCACGTACACCGCAGTCAGCTCGCTGCGGCGCAGCACGGCCTGGGCCGGCACCAGCAGCTTCTGCGCCCGCCCCACGGCAAAGTGCGCGCGGGCGAACATGCCGGGGTAGATTTCATGGGAGTCTTCCGGCAGGTCGAGGCGGACGCGGGTGGCATGGGTCCTGGCGTCGGCCGCCGGCAGGATGGTGACCCGGGTCGCCTTCACCCATTTGTGGATGGCCGGCAGCTCCACGGTGGCGCGGGCCAGGGCGCGCACGGCCGGCAGCTTGTACTCGGGCACCGACACCTCGACCCGCAGGTCCTTGGGATCGAAGCCGGTCATGATGGGCTTGCCCGGCATGGCCATCTCGCCCACTTCCACGTGGCGCGCCGAAACGACGCCGCTGTAGGGCGCGACCAGGGTGGCGAAGCGGCGGGTGGCGGCGGCCTCGCCGGCTCCGGCCAGGGACGCGGCGGCCTGGGCCTGGGCCGCCTTGTACTCGGCGGTGGCCTTGTCCAGCGCCGCCTGGCTGATGAATTTCTGTGCGAACAGCTGCTTGGAGCGCTCGTACTGGGCGCGGGCATTCTCGAGCAGGGCGCGCGCCTGGGCCACCTGGGCCTGGCTGCCCGCGGCCTGGGCGCCGACCACGCTCTCGTCGATGCGGGCGATGACCTGGCCCTGCTTCACGTAATCCCCCACGTCGAAGTTGAGCTCGACGATGCGGCCGGAGATCTGGGCGGAGATGGTGGACTGCTTGACCGCCTCCACCAGCCCTTCGGCGGCGTAGGTCTGGTCCACCTCGCGGAACTCGACCGTGCCCACCGGGAACGGCAGAGCGGCCAGGGCGGCGAGCGGGGAAGCCAAGAGGCTGAACAGCAGGAAGAGGCGTGTCACCATGAGCGCTCCAAAAGCCATATATTAGCATCGACTAATATATGGCCGAAAGTCCAAGATGCAAGCCGAAAAACAAAAGGGCCCTGTTTCGGGCCCTTTTTCGTTATTTAGCGAAACCGCAAAATACGTCGCGCATCATGCTGATGAGCTTGAGCGTGCGGGTGTCGCCGACCCGGTAGTAGACGCGGTTGGCGTCCTTGCGGGTGCGCAGCACGCCCTTGTCGCGCAGGATGGCCAGATGCTGGGAAATGTTGCTCTGGGAGGTGCCCACCGCATCGACGATGTCCTGCACCGACACTTCCCGGTCGCCCAAGACACAAAGGATCTTGAGCCGAAGGGGGTGGGACATTGCCTTCATGGCGCGGGAGGCCTGCTCGATGTGCTCATCCTTGTCGATGAGTTCGACCTGTTCCAGGTTCAGGGATGCTGCCATGCCGTGTTTTCTCCGCGAAAAAGGGCGAGCCGATCAGCGATTTGCCCGATGCATAATGCGATCATTATCAAAATATACTAAAATAATGCAACTTTTTTTATCCCTTCCGCAAGCAAAGCATCCGACAACATGAAGGTAACACCGGTCCTTCTCATCATCCTCGACGGCTTCGGCTGCCGCGCGAACGGCGCCGACAACGCCATCTTCCAGGCCAAGAAACCCAACTGGAGCCACTTCTGGATCGACTATCCGCATACGCTGATCCACGCGTCGGAAGCGGAAGTCGGCCTGCCCCACGGTCAGATGGGCAACTCCGAGGTGGGCCACCTCAACATCGGCGCCGGGCGCGTCGTGTACCAGGAATTCACCCGCATCAACCGCGCCATCGACAGCGGCCATTTCTTCGCCAACCCGGCGCTGGTGAATGCGGTCGAAACCGCCAAGAAAGGCGACCATGCGCTGCACATCATGGGCCTGCTGTCGGACGGCGGCGTGCACAGTCACGAGCGGCACATCCACGCCATGCTGGAGCTGGCGGCCAAGCGCGGCCTGAAGAAGGTCTACCTCCACGTCTTCACCGACGGCCGCGACACGCCGCCCAAGAGCGCGGGCCCCTCGCTCATGAAACTGCAGCAGAAGATCCGCGAGCTGGGGGTGGGCCGGATCGCCTCCCTCATCGGCCGCTACTATCCGATGGACCGCGACCGCCGCTGGCAGCGGGTGAAGGCGGCCTATGACCTCCTCACCCAGGGCAAGGCCGACTACGTCGCGCACAATGCGCTGGAAGGCCTGCAGATGGCCTACGACCGCGGCGAGACCGACGAGTTCGTGAAAGCCACCGCCATCGTCGGCGAGGGCGAGCAGCCGGTGCGCATCGAGGACGGCGACGTGATCGCCTTCATGAACTTCCGCTCCGACCGCGCGCGGCAGATTTCGCGCACCTTCATCGAGGACGGCTTCGACGGCTTCGAGCGCGAATACCGGCCCAAGCTCGGTGGCATGGTCACCCTCACCGGCTACAGCGACGAATTCGACGTCGCCGTCGCCTTCCCGCCGGAGCAGCTGCGCAACGGCTTCGGCGAATACATCTCCAGCCTCGGCCTGAAGCAGCTGCGCATCGCCGAGACCGAAAAATACGCCCACGTCACCTTCTTCTTCAACGGCGGCAACGAGAAGGTCTATCCGGGGGAGGACCGCATCCTGGTGCCCTCGCCCGACGTGGCCACCTACGACCTGAAGCCGGAGATGAGCGCGCCGGAGGTCACCGAGCGCCTGGTGGCCGCGATCGGCAGCCGCAAGTACGACGCCATCATCTGCAACTACGCCAACGCCGACATGGTGGGGCACACCGGCAATCTGGGCGCGGCGATCAAGGCCATCGAAACCATCGACACGTGCCTGGGCCGCGTGGTGCAGGCGCAGCTCGATGTCGGCGGCGAGGTGCTGATCACCGCCGACCACGGCAACGCCGAATGCATGCTCGACTCGAACACGCGCCAGGCGCACACCGCCCACACCATGAGCCTCGTGCCCTTCATCTACATCGGGGCGCGGCGCGCGGTTCTCGCCGACACCGGCGCCCTGGAGGACGTGGCGCCCACCATGCTCAAGATGATGGGGCTGCCGCAGCCGACGGAAATGACCGGGCGGGCGCTCATCGACTTTCTGCCGGCATGAGGCGGGCGACCCTCCTCCGCTTCCTCCTCCCCTTCCTGCTTGCCGCCTGCCTCGGGCCGGCCCGCGCGGCCGACCAGCCGGCGGAGAAAACCCGGGAACTGAAGGCCGTCAAAGGCCAGATCGACAAGCTCAAGCGCGAGATCGAAAGCGCCGAGGGCAGCAAGGCCGACGTGCTCGACGAGCTCAAGCAGTCCGAGCAGTCCATCAGCCAGATCAACCGCAGCCTCTACGACCTCGCCCAGCAGCTGCAGGCGGTCAACGACGACCTGGCCGCATCCCGGCGCGAGTCGGATGCCCTGCGCGCGCGCATCGAGGCCCAGCGCGCCCGGCTCGCCCGGCTGCTGATCCTGCAGTACGAAGCCGGCGGCCAGGACAACCTGCGCCTGCTGCTCAACCAGCAGGACCCGAACCAGATCGCGCGTGACATCGCCTACTACGATTACATCGCCCGCGCGCGCAGCCAGCTCATCGCCAGCCTGCGGGAGAACCTGGCCCAGGCGGAGTCCGCCGCGCTCGCGACCCGGGAAAAAAGCGCGGAGCTCGCGCGCCTGCAGGAAAAGCAAAAGAGCGAGCGGCAGGCGCTGCAGAAGGAGGCCGCCAACCGCCGCAGCACCCTGGCGCGGCTGGACAAGCAGATCACCGCGCGCCGCCAGCAGGTGCAGCGGCTGGAGCAGGACGAGAAGCGGCTGACCCAGCTGATCGAGCGCCTGCAGCGCGCCCTGGCGGAGAAGGCGCGGGAACGGGCCAGGGCGGCGCGCGCGAAGGGCGCCCAAAGCGCGCCGGACAGCAGCGACTTCGCCCGGCTCAAGGGCCTGCTCAAGCTGCCCGTGAACGGCGACATCACCAACCGCTTCGGCGCGCCGCGCGCCGAGACCGGCATTCCGTGGAAGGGCGTGTTCATCCGCGCCGCCGAGGGCAGCCCGGTGAAGGCACTGGCCGCGGGGCGGGTGGTGTTCGCCGACTGGCTGCGCGGCTTCGGCAACCTGCTCATCATCGACCACGACGACGGCTACATGAGCCTGTACGGCTACAACGAGGCCCTGTACAAGCAGGTGGGGGACAAGGTACGGGCCGGCGACGTGGTCAGCGCCGCCGGCAACAGCGGCGGCAATCAGCAATCCGGTTTATACTTCGAGGTGCGTTTTCAGGGGAAACCGGTCGATCCGCTGCAGTGGGTGGGCAAACGCTAGCCCGGATTGAAATCCACCCACCCGGCCCAAATTTCAAACTTTCGGAGTCCGCACCACTATGCGCAGCAAATTGCGTCAGTTCAGCCTCATCGGTTTCGGCATCGTCATCGGCGTGGCGGTCAGCCTGAATTATTCCGCCGTCGCGCAGAAGGAAGCCGCGCTGGGCCCGCTGCCGGTGGACGACCTGCGCGCCTTCACCGAAGTCTTCGGCAAGATCAAGACCGACTACGTGGAGCCGGTGGATGACAAGAAGCTGATCACCTCCGCCATCAACGGCATGCTGTCCGGACTCGATCCCCACTCCGCCTACCTCGACGCGGACGCCTTCAAGGACCTGCAGGTGTCGACCCAGGGCCAGTTCGGCGGGCTCGGCATCGAGGTCGGCATGGAGGACGGCTTCGTCAAGGTCGTGTCGCCGATCGAGGACACGCCCGCCTACCAGGCTGGCATCAAGTCCGGCGACCTGATCATCAAGCTCGACGACACCCCGGTGAAGGGCATGTCCCTCAACGACGCCGTCAAGCGCATGCGCGGCAAGCCCAACACCAAGATCACCCTGACCATCCTGCGCAAGGGCGAGACCAAGCCGCTGGTGATCACGCTCACCCGCGCCGTGATCCAGATCAAGAGCGTGAAATACAAGCTGCTCGAGCCCGGCTACGGCTACGTCCGCATCACCCAGTTCCAGGACCACACCGGCGAGGACCTGGCCAAGGCGATCGAAACCCTGGCCAAGCAGAACAAGGAACCGCTCAAGGGCCTGGTGCTCGACCTGCGCAACGACCCAGGCGGCCTGCTCAATGGCGCCGTGGCGGTGTCGTCGGCCTTCCTGCCCAAGGACTCGCTGGTGGTCTACACCGACGGCCGCACCGAGGATGCGAAGATGCGCCTGACCGCGAACAAGGAGTTCTACCTGCGCGCCAACCAGGACGACTACCTGAAGAACCTGCCGGCGTGGACCAAGACGGTGCCGATGATCGTGCTGGTCAACGGCGGGTCCGCATCGGCGTCCGAGATCGTCGCCGGCGCCCTGAAGGATCACAAGCGCGCCGTGATCATGGGCACGCAGACCTTCGGCAAGGGCTCGGTGCAGACCATCCTGCCCCTGGGCAACGGCACGGCGATCAAGCTCACCACCGCGCGCTACTACACGCCCAACGGCAACTCGATCCAGGCCAAGGGCATCACGCCGGACATCGTGGCCGAGGAAGCGACGGTCGAGGACACCAAGCAGCCGGGACTGGGCGTGCGCGAAGCCGACCTGGAAGGCCACCTGATCAACGACAAGGACCCGGATGCCAAGCCCGAAGCAGCGCCGGTGAAGCTGAAGGCGCCCGACGGCCAGAAGGACAAGGGCACCAAGGGCAAGGATGAAAAACCCGACACGGCCGAGATCGCGCCCAAGAACGACTACCAGCTCAACCAGGCGCTGAACCTGCTCAAGGGCATCCAGATCATGCAGCATCGCTAGATGCGCGCCCGGCCGACGCGCATCGGCTGACGTGCATTGGGCGGTGCGCATTGGGCGATGCGCATCGGGCGGGTTGAAAATCCCTGCCGGCGCGCTATCCTTTGCACATGGCCCGCGCCGACCACCCCGGTCGGCGGGCCGGCGGAGGCGAATCCATGCAGGCAGGCGACACCTTCAAGACCCGGCAACTCGTCTTCTCCGAGGTTCCCCGCGGCCAGGCCCACGAGGCCGCGGTTCTGCTCGAGGGCCTGCCTCACCTCACCGTGCTCGAGGAAGTGGACGACCGTACCCTGCTCGTGCGCTACGAGATTCCCAACTACACCCTGCAGCGCGTGGAAAAGGCGCTGCTCGCCGAAGGCTTCCATCTCGACAACAGCATCCTGAGCAAGATCCGCCGCGCGCTGGTCTACTACTGCGAATCGATCCAGTGCGAAAACCTGATGCCGCCGCCGCGCGACCGCCTCTCCAAGCAGATCTTCGCCCAGGTCTACGAACACCATCCCCACGGCGACCACGACGACACCCCGGAAGAATGGCGCAGCTACCGCTAGCGCCGCGCCCCCTTCCCGCTTTTCCATGAACGACGACCAGCTCCTGCGCTACAGCCGGCACATCATGCTGGCCGAAATGGGCATCGAAGGCCAGCAGCGCCTGCTCGACTCCCACGCGCTGGTGATCGGCGCCGGCGGCCTCGGCTCGCCCATCGCCCTGTACCTGGCGGCGGCGGGCGTCGGCAGGCTCACCCTGTGCGACGGCGACGCGGTGGACCTCACCAACCTGCAGCGTCAAATCGCTCATGCACACGCGTCGATTGGCATCAACAAGGCCAAATCGGCGGCTGAACGCGCCCGCGCCGTCAATCCCGAAGTCGAAGTTGCCGCCGTGCCGCAGCGCGTGTCGGAAGCTGAGCTGCTATCGCTGGCAGCCGGGGCGGACGTGGTGCTCGACGCCAGTGACAACTTCGCCACCCGTCATGCCGTGAACCGCGCCTGCGTGGCGCTGCGCAAGCCGCTGGTGTCCGGCGCGGCCGTGCGCTTCGACGGCCAGGTGGCGGTGTTCGATCTGCGCCGCGCGGACAGCCCGTGCTACCACTGCCTGTTCCCCGACGCCGCCGGGGCCGACGAGATGCGCTGCGCCGAGAACGGCGTGTTCGCGCCGCTGGTGGGCATCATCGGTACCACCCAGGCGGCGGAAGCTTTGAAGCTGCTGGCAGGCGTCGGCCGCAGCCTGCACGGCCGCCTGCTGCTGCTCAACGCCCTGGAAATGGAATGGCGCACGATCCGGGTGCCGAAGGATCCGGCATGCCCGGTGTGCGCGAGGGTCGGAAAGGAAAGGCCGGTTACGGCCTAGGCCGGTGCGCGGGACTGTGGCGTCGCAGCGGCAGGTTCGGCGCGCACCTCGGAAACGGAAGCATAGACGATTGCGATGACCACCAGGATGGTGGACAGGATCGTGGATGGCTTGATCGACACAGTGCGCGCTTGCATGGGGCCTCCCGGAGTGGACTCAGCTGGGGTCACGGCAGCACGCAAGAGTCCAACTGCGCGCGCCACCTGAAACGGTAGCGGAACAAGCGGCAGGATCTTTAGCGCGGACGCGCAACAAACCCGGAGTTCGCTACGGCTTCCGCCCGCGCCGATGCGCAAGCACCCCGGGGCAAACTTCAGAGCGCGCGCAGGAACAGCTGCTTCTGGCTGTCGAGCTGGTCGAGCGGCGAACGCTTGAAGCCGCTCTTGGCGAACTGGTGCCAGCGCCCCACGATGAAGGCGAGCAACAGATTCGCGGCGGCATTGGCATCGGTCTCGGCGCCGATTTCGTTCTGTGTCGCCGCCACCCGCAGGCACTGGCGCAGCGTCGCCTCCAGGCGGTCGAGCAACTGGTTGATGCGCGCCTGCAGCCGCTCGTTCTCGTGCACCAGCGCATCGCCGATCAGCACCCGCGACATGCCGGGATTCTTGGCGGCGAAGCCGAGGCAGATGGAGAGGATTGCATCCAGCTGCGCCAGGCCGCGGGTCTCCTCCGCGGTGATCTTGTTGATCAGCCCGAACAGGGTGGATTCGATGAATTCGATCAGGCCCTCGAACATCTGGGCCTTGCTGGCGAAGTGGCGGTACAGCGCCGCCTCGGACAGATCGAGCCGGGCCGCGAGCGCGGCGGTGGTGATCTTTTCCGCCTGCGGGCTCTGCAGCATCTCCGCCAGCGTCTGCAAAATCTGTTCTTTTCTTGCGCCTGGTTTGCCCGGCATGATTCCTCCCTTGAAGCGGCCTATAGCTTATTGACCACGCGCCGCAGTTGCAACACCGATCTGATCCTGGCGTCCACGAAAATGGGCGACCGCTTGCCCCGGCTGATCCAGACCGTCCCCATGCCCAGTCGCTTGGCCGTGCGCAGATTCTCCAGCGTGTCCTCCACCATGACGCAACGCTGCGCCGGCAGCCGCTGTTCGCGCAAAATGCGCCGGAAGCCGAAGGCCGCCGGCTTCGGACGCAGGCGCGTGTGCTCCACGGTGTACACGTCGGCGAACAGATCGAGAATGCCCATGGCCTTGAGCACGGCGCGCGAGTAGTGCGCCGGCGCATTGGAGAACACGATCTTGCGCCCGGGCAGCCGGCGCAGCATGTCGCGCAGGCCGCGCTCGAACACCAGCATGGAGTGCAGTTCGGGGAACTGGTGGGTGTGCCAGAGGAAGTGGCGCGGGTCGGTGCCATGGTGGCGCACCAGCCCCAGCAGCGTCGCCCCGTAGCGCCGCCAGTAGCGCGTGCGCAGCTCGTTGGCACCCGCCTCGTCCAGCGCGAGGTGGTCCATGAGATAGCGCGTCATGGCGCGGTTGATGTGGGGGAAGATGTGGGGCAGCGCGTCGTGCAGGGTGTTGTCGAGATCGAACACCCACACCCGGGAGGATTCCACCGCTCCCCTCTAGCTGCGCTTGATCAGGGTGCCCACGCCCTCGCTGGTGAGCACCTCCAGCAGCAGCGCGTGCTCCACCCGGCCGTCGATGATGTGGCTGGTCTTGACCCCATTGTGGACCGCCTCCAGCGCGCAGTTGACCTTGGGCAGCATGCCGCCGGAAATCGTGCCGTCGGCGATCAGTTCGCCCACCCGCTCGGAGGTGAGGCCGGTGAGCAGGTTGCCTTCCTTGTCCAGCACGCCGCTGGTATTGGTCATCAGGATCAGTTTTTCCGCGCGCAGGGTCTCCGCCAGCTTGCCCGCCACCAGATCTGCGTTGATGTTGTAGGCGGCGCCGTCTTCTCCCACCCCGATCGGCGCGATCACCGGAATGAAATCCTGGGTGTCGAGCAGCGACACCAGCGCCGGGTCGATGGCCGCCACCTCGCCCACCTGGCCGATGTCCAGCCATTCGCCTTCCTTTTCCGCGCTCTTCAGCCGCATGCGCTTGGCGCGGATCATCCAGCCGTCCTTCCCGGTCAGGCCCACCGCCTTGCCGCCGTGACGGTTGATCAGGGTGACGATGCTCTTGTTCACCAGCCCGCCCAGCACCATCTCCACGATGTCCATGGTCTCGGCGTCGGTGACGCGCAT
>CAYUJV010000001.1:0-73694 GCA_964445085.1 uncultured Burkholderiales bacterium | reverse complement strand
GGTGCGCTCGGCTTCGCCGCAGCGGCGGCCACGACTGCGGCGGGGGCGGGGCGGCTCGATTCGGGGCGCGGCGCGGGGCGCGGGATGCGGCTGTTGATCGGGAAAATTTCCTTGATCAGCGACAGCTTGGTCTGCGCCGCGGTGTTGTTCTTGTCGAGCTGCAGCGCGCGGTCGTAGGCCTGGCTGGCCATCTTGGCGTAGATGTCGCCCAGGTTCTCGTGGGCCGTGGCGTAGGACGGGTGGGTCTGGATCGCCATCTCCAGCGCGCGGCGCGCCTTGTCGTATTGCTGCTGGCCGGCGTAGAGCACCGCGAGGTTGTTGTAGGGCTCGGGCAGCTCCGGATAGTCCTCGGTCAGCGCCGTGAAGATCTTGATCGCTTCCGCGGTCTTGTTCTGCTCGGTGAGGATGACGCCCTTGAGGAAGCGGCCGCGGGCGTCCTTGGGTCGCGTGGCCAGATAGGCATCGACCTTGTCCAGGGCCTGGGTCAGGCTGCCCTGCTTCACCAGCTGCTGCGCGTCGTCGATCTCATCGCCGAAAGCAGCGGGCGCGGCCGCGGCCAGCAGCGCGCCGGCAAGGAAGGCAAGCAGGGAGACAGCGCGTTTCAAGGTCATTATGTTATACTCGGCAGCTTAAATTCTGTTTAATTTCGCGATTTTAACAACAACCCCGCGTACCCGACAATCGTCGATTGATCTCCACAATGGCGCCCATGAAGACCCGTTTCGCGCCCAGTCCGACCGGACTCATCCACTTCGGAAACGTGCGCACCGCCCTGTTCAACGTCCTGCTCGCCCGCAAGCATGCCGGCTCCTTCTTATTGCGTATCGAAGACACGGATCTTGAGCGCAGCCGCGAAGAATATATCGACGCGCTGAAGGAAGACTTGCGCTGGCTCGGCCTCGCGTGGCAGGAGGGCGAGGGGGAGGGCGGCGAGGCCGCCCCCTACCGCCAGTCGCAGCGATCCGACATCTACGGCCAGTATCTGCAGAAGCTGGAAGCCCACGGGCGCGTCTATCCCTGTTTCTGCACCGCGCTGGAGCTGGAAGTGTCGCGCAAGGTGCAGGCGGCCTCGGGCAAGCCGCCGCGCTACTCCGGCAAGTGCGCCCACCTCAAGCCGGAGGAGGTCGCGAAGAAGAAGGCGGAGGGCCTGCCCCACACCCTGCGTTTTCGCATGCCGGCCCAGACCACCCTCGCCTTCGACGACCTGGTGCGTGGCGCACAGAAATTTCCCAGCGAGGACATCGGCGATTTCATCATCCGCCGCTCCGACGGCACCTTCGCCTTCTTCTACGTCAATGCGGTGGACGATGCCCTGATGGGCGTCTCCCACGTGCTGCGCGGCGAGGACCATCTGACCAACACCCCGCGCCAGATTGCGATTCTGGAGGCCCTCGGCCTGCCGGTGCCGCAGTATGGCCACATCTCGCTCATCGTCGACGCCCACGGCGCGCCGCTGTCCAAGCGCACCGGGAGCATGTCGGTGCAGGAGCTGCGCGAGCTCGGCTACTTCCCGCTGGCGGTGAACAATTACCTCGCCCGTCTCGGCCATCACTTCAGCGAAGCCGCGCTGCTGGAGCTGCATGAGCTGGCGGCCGCCTTCGACACCAACAGCCTCGGCCGCGCGCCCGCGCGCTACGACCGGACGCAACTGGATTACTGGCAGGCCCAGGCGGTGCAGCGCGCCGACGACGACGCGCTGACCGCATGGCTCGCGCCGGCGGTCAAGGGCATGGTGCCGGACGCGGACATGCAGGCGTTCGCGGTCGCGGTGCGCGCCAATGTGGTGTTCCCGCACGATGCGCGCCTGTGGGCGGAAGCGGTGTACGCGGACGCGCTGCCGATCTCCGACGACGCGCGCCAGGTGCTGGAGAACGCCTCGTCCGACCTGTTCCGCGTGGCCGTGGATGCGCTGCTGGAAGACATGGACTTCAAGGCCTTTGCCCACCGGGTGAAGGAGGCGAGCGGGGTGTCCGGCAAGAATCTGTTCCTGCCGCTGCGCGCGGCGCTCACCGGCCAGACCTTCGGCCCCGAGATGCCGGCGCTGTTCCGCCTCATGGGCCATGCCCGGGCCCGCCACCGCCTGGTGCAACACGTCCTGTCGGTCGATTGAGCCATGCTGATCTACAACTCCCTCGCCCGCGACAAGCAGGAATTCATCCCGATCGAGGCGGGCAAGGTGCGCATGTACGTCTGCGGCATGACGGTCTACGACTACTGCCACCTGGGCCATGCGCGGGTGATGGTGGTGTTCGACATGGTCTATCGCTGGCTTCGGGCCAGCGGCTATGACGTCACCTACGTGCGCAACGTCACCGACATCGACGACAAGATCATCCGGCGCGCGGCGGAAAACCGCGAGCCCATCGACGCGCTGACCAACCGCTTCATCCAGTACATGCACGAGGACGAGGCCAAGCTCGGCATCCTGCCGCCGACGCACGAGCCGCGTGCCACCGGATTCGTGCCGGGCATGGTGAAGATGATCCAGACGCTGGTGGACAAGGGCATCGCCTACCCCGCGCCCAATGGCGACGTGTACTACGCCGTGCACCGCTTCCCCGGCTACGGCAAGCTCTCCGGCAAGTCGCTCGATGACCTCAGGGCCGGCGAGCGGGTGGACGTGGACCCCAACAAGCGCGATCCGCTGGACTTCGTGCTGTGGAAGGCGGCCAAGCCCGGCGAGCCGCAATGGGATTCGCCCTGGGGCCCCGGGCGTCCCGGCTGGCACATCGAGTGCTCGGTGATGAGCGAGCATTACCTCGGCGAGCACTTCGACATCCACGGCGGCGGGCAGGACCTGCAGTTTCCGCACCACGAGAACGAAATCGCCCAGAGCGAAGGCGCCCACGACCATCCCTTCGTCAACTACTGGATGCACAACGGTTTCGTGCGCGTGGACAACGAGAAAATGTCCAAGTCCCTGGGCAACTTCTTCACCATTCGCGAGGTATTGGAGAAATTCGACCCGGAGACGGTGCGCTTCTTCATCCTGCGCGCCCACTACCGCAGTCCGCTGAATTACTCCGACCAGCATCTGCAGGATGCGAAGCAGTCGCTCAACGGCCTCTACCTCACCCTGCGCGACGTGCCGCCGGAAGCCATGACCATCGACTGGAACGACCCGTACGCGGCCCGTTTCAAGCGGGCGATGGACGACGACTTCGATTCCCACGGCGCCATCACCGTGCTGTTCGAGCTGTCGCGGGAGGCGAACAAAAGCAGATCCGGCCGGCTGTCCGGCCTGCTCAAGGCCCTCGGCGCCGTGCTCGGCCTGCTGCAGAGCGACCCGCCCGCTCATCTCCGGGGCGACGTCTCGGATTCGGCTTACTCCGCCGAGCGCATCGAACAACTCATCGCCGAGCGCCTCGCGGCGCGCAAGGCCAGGGACTTCGCCCGTGCCGACGCGATCCGCAAGGAACTCGCCGAGGCCGGCATCCTCCTCGAGGATGGCCCCCAGGGCACGACCTGGCGCCGCGCCTGAGGCGCTTCCGGTTGCCGTGGGCCGCGCCTCTGCTTAAGATGATGCGGCATCAGGGTTTTTCTCCCACCGGAGCCCGGCCATCGCCACCTTCAAGACCGTCTTTCCTCCGCTGCTGATCGAGATCCAGCACCACCTGCTGTTCCTGAAGCAGGCCGTGGACGAAGTGCTGAGCGGTCAACCCAATCCCGAGGCGCTCCCGCCGCCGAGCTACTGGGGCTGGTACGAATCCGCGGACGCCACGCTGCTGAAGCAGCTGCCCACCGAAGAACTGCGTGAGGCCTGGACCGGGCTGGGCAAGGTCCACAAGAAGTTTCTGCGTGCCGCGGAAGCGGCGGTCGCGGCAGCCGCCCGGGGTGAGCCCGACCGCGCCCGGCAGCAGCTGGACGAGGCCTTCGCCGCTTCCAACGAGCTGGCGGGGCTGCTGGTGGGCGGCGCCATTGCCGAGCTCCTGTTCCAGATCAAGGCCCACGAACAACAGCTGGCCGCACGCTACGAGACGGACTTTCTCGAAGTCGCCCACATGGGGCGCTTCGCCGTGCGCCTGTCCGATCTGGTCATCGTCGACGCCGACGACAGCTTCCTTCAGTTCTGCGGCTATGAGCGCGAGGAGCTCGTCGGCGACACCATCCACCGCCTCCTCGGCAAGCAGGCCTGGTCGCAGGTGCTGGCCGCCGCGCGCACCGGCGAGCGTGGCGGCCGCGTGTCCGTCAAGGCGCGCTACCGCACCGGCGAGACCATCGTCCTCGAGCTGACTCCCTTCATCGAGCGCGAGCAGGGCGAGGAAGTGCTGCGCGCCTTCGCCCTGAACCTGACCGAGGCCGAGGCCGAGGCCCAGCAGCGGCGCCTGCTGGCCACTGCCATGGACGTCTCGGCGCAGGCGGTGGTGATCACCGACGCCGAGTTCCGGATCATCTACGTCAATCCGGCCTTCACCCGCATCACGGGCTATGAGGCGGAGGAGGTGCTGGGCAGGAATCCGCGCTTCCTGCAGGGTCCGGAAACCAGCCAGGCCACGCGCATGACCCTGCGCGAGGCGCTCGCCGCCGGCAAGCCGGTGCATGTGGAAATCCTGAACTACCACAAGGACGGCCGCCCCTATTGGCTGGATCTGTCCATCGTGCCGGTGCGCGACGAGCAGGGCGAGATCACCCACTATGTCTCCAGCCAGATGGACATCACCGAACGCAAGCAGGCGGAGCAGGAAATCGCGCGCATGGCCATGGAGGACCACCTCACCGGCCTTGCCAACCGGCGCGCGGCGGAAGACCGGCTGGAAATGGAATGGAACCGCGCGCGTCGCGACCGCGGCACCTTCGGCATCGCGATCGTGGACATCGATCGGTTCAAATTGGTGAACGACCAGTACGGCCATCATGTCGGCGACCAGGTCCTGCGCCATGTCGCGGACGTGATGGCGAACACCCTGCGCGGCGGCGACTGGGTGGCGCGCTGGGGCGGCGAGGAATTCATCGTCTGCTTCCACGACATGGACTGCCGCGGTGCCATGACCGCCGCCGACCGCCTGCGCAAGCAGGTGAAGAGCAAGGTGGTCGCGCTGCCGCAGGGGGAGTTGCCGGTGACGGTGAGCATGGGCGTGTCGCTCTACGGTCCGGAGCATCCGAGCGTCGATGCCATGCTGGCCCAGGCCGATGCGCTCCTGTATGAGGCCAAGGCCGGCGGCCGCGACCGCGTGGTGTGCGCCCGCTCGGAGGCGGTTCGCAAGGGCGGCGTCATCTGGGAGGGCGCCCAGGTCCAGAGCGCGCTGCACGAGGGACGCCTGATCCCCGCCTTCCAGACCATCGTCGATCTGCGCACCGGCCGGGTGGTGGCGGAGGAGGCGCTGGCGCGCATCCGCGCCAAGGACGACAGCCTGATTCCGGCCCAGGGCTTCATCCAGGCGGCCGAGGCGCTGCATCTGGTGTCGGCCATCGACCAGTCGATCTCGGCCTCGGCCATGGATCGCTGCGCGCGCGCCATGCAGGCACGCAAGGGCGACGGCGCGATCGCCCATTTCATCAATCTCTCCCCGCAGTTTCTGGCCAACGGCGAGGAGGTCGAGGCCCTGCTGGAGAAGGCGCGCGGTTATTGTCGGACCTGCGGCTTGCCCGAGGCCGCCACCAAGCCGCTGGTGATCGAGATCACCGAACGCCAGGGCGGCGACATCCTCAGCCTCAAGAAACACCTCAAGCCGCTCACCGACTTCGGCTTCCGCCTGGCGCTGGACGATTTCGGCAGCGGCTATTCGTCTTTCCTGTATCTGGCGGAGCTGCCGGTGAATTTCATCAAGATCGAGGGCTGGATGGTGCAGCGCATCGTCCGGGATGCCCGCACCCGGCAGCTGGTGGAGACGCTGGTGAACACCGCGCAGAAATTCAACATCACCACCGTGGCGGAATGCGTCGAGACCGCCGAGACTGCCCAGGTGCTGTGCGACATCGGGGTGGACTGGGCGCAGGGCTACTACTTCTCCCGCCCCGAGGTCGAGTAGCGGCGGCATCCGTGCGCAAGGCGGCAGCCAAGCTGTGGTAGCATCCGCGCTCCTGAATCAAGCGAGCTCCCGATGAAGATCTGCATCATCTCCGACAGCCACGACAACCGCCGCCTGATGGACCACGCGGTGGAGGACGCCAAGGCGCACGGCGCGGAAGCCGTGCTCCACTGCGGCGACGTGGTGGCGCCCACCACCCTGCGCGTGCTGAAGAAACACGGGCTGCCGGTGCACGTCATCCACGGCAACAACACCGGCGACATGTACAGCATGGCCAAGCTGGCCCACGAGCCGGGCAGCCTGATTCACTACTACGGCGCGGATGCGGGGATCGTCCTGGGCGGCAGGAACATCTTCGTCGTGCACTATCCCCATTACGCGCGGGGCATGGCGACGACCGGCGACTGGGATCTGGTGTGCTGCGGCCACGATCACCGCGCCGAGATCCAATGGATGCCCAACGTCAAGGGCGGCAAGACCCTGCTGGTGAACCCGGGCACGGTGGGGGGCGTGGGCAACCTGCCGACCTACGTGCTGGGTGATCTCGACACCATGGCGTTCGAGGTGCGCGACGTGCCGGCGGAGGCGGGCGAGATCTGCAACATGCCGCGCGTCACGCCCCATGCCTGAGCGCTGCGACACAGGGCTTTCTTTCGCGCTTAAGTGCTTGCGCGGATTCGACAATCCCCCACCATTCAGTCAGATTTAGCAGGTCTATCGGCGCATAAGTATTTTCAATTGTTTTTTGACCGGCCGAATCTGGAACGGCCCCGCGATTCAGAGTAACATCCAGCGACTAAGAAAAGTGTCCGCCATCCTCGGCGGATAGAAGAAAATCTCAGGGTTTTCAACGGCGTGCGGCGTGCCTGCCGCGGGTCGTCAACCATCCGGACTTGGAGGAGACCTCATGACGGACGTAGTGGCAACCAACCAGACGATTCTGGTGGTCGGCGGAGGCATCAGCGGCATGACGGCGGCGCTCGAGGCGGCCGAATGCGGCAAGGACGTGATCCTCGTCGAGAAGAACCCCGCCCTCGGTGGCCGCGTATCGCAGCTCTACCGCTATTTTCCCAAGCTGTGCCATCCCACCTGCGGCCTGGAAATCAACCAGCGCCGGGTCAAGGGCAATCGCCGCGTGCGTGTGCTGACGATGGCCGAAGTCACCCAGATCACGGGCAGCAAGGGCGACTACACCGCAACCGTGAAAATTGCGCCGCGCTACGTCAACGAAAACTGCACCGCCTGCGGCGAATGCGCCAAGGTCGTGGAGAAGGAAATTCCGGATGCCTTCAACTACGGCCTGGGCAAGACCAAGGCCGCCTTCCTGCCGAGCGCCATGGCCCATCCCCAGCGCTACGTGCTCGATCCCTCCATCATCGGCACGCCGGACGCCGAGAAGGCCAAGGCCGCGTGCAAGTACAACGCCATCGACCTGGACATGAAGGAGGAGACCGTCCAGATCAAGGCCGGCGCCGTGGTGTGGGCCACCGGCTGGCAGCCCTATGATGCGGCCAAGATTCAGCCCTACGGCTACGACCGCTATTCCAACGTGATCACCAGCGTCGAGTTCGAGCGCCTGGCCGATCCGCACGGCCCCACCGGCGGCAAGATCCTGCGCCCGTCCGACGGCAAGGAGGCGAAGAACGTGGCCTTCATCCAGTGCGCCGGCTCCCGCGACGAGAACCATCTGCGCCACTGCTCCCGCATCTGCTGCATGGCTTCGCTCAAGCAGACCAACTACGTCACCGAGAAGTTCGGCGACGACGGCAAGTCCACGATCTACTACATCGACATCCGCGCCATCGACCGCTTCGAGGATTTCTACGCCAAGGTCAAGGCCAATCCGAACGTGAAGTTCGTCAAGTCCAAGGTCGCCAGGATCGTGCAGGACGAGAAGACCGGCAATCCGGTGCTGCACGGCGTGGACACCGAAGGCTACCACCGCTATGCCAACGAGCATGACCTGGTGGTGCTGGCCATCGGCATGCAGCCCTCGGTCCCGGTGGGCCGCATCCCGGCGGAGGTCATCGGCGATTCGAGCGGGTTCATTCAGCTCGACGAAGCGAACGGCGGCATCTTCGGCGCCGGCTGCGCGACCAATGCGCTGGACGTGAACCGCGCGGTGCAATCGGCAACCGCGAGCGCGCTGCGCGCGATCCAGGTCGTGAACCAAGTGGCAAGGGCGGAGGCTTAACAAATGGCAGATCAGAAAACAGCAGCGTACGTTTGCCAAGGCTGCGGTCTGGGCGAGCGCCTGGACACCAAACAACTGGCGCAGATCGCGACCCGCGATGGCAAGATGAACATCGCGCGCGAGCATCCCTTCCTGTGCAGCGCCGAGGGCGTGGCGATGATCCAGAACGACATCGCCAACGAAGGCGTGACCCACATCGCCATCGCCGCCTGCTCGCGCCGCGCCAAGACCGAGGCGTTCTACTTCCCGACCGTCGCCATGTCGCGCGCCAACCTGCGTGAAGGCGTGATCTGGATCCGCCCGGAAGGCGACGAGCACCAGGAGACCACCCAGGACATGGCCGACGACTACGTGCGCATGGCCTGCGCCGAGGTGAAGAAAATGGTCCAGCCCGGCGGCAATCCGGCGGCGGCGCGCAACACCACGGTGCTGGTGGTGGGCGGCGGCATCACCGGCATGACCGCGGCACTGGAAGCCTCCAAGGCCGGCTACCAGGCGATCATCGTCGAGAAGACGGGCGCCCTGGGCGGCATGGCCGCCAAGCTGTGGAAGCGCATCGCCTACAAGGAGCCCTTCGCCGATCCGGCCGACACCGGCGTCGATGCCATGATCGCCGCCGTGCAGGGCGACAAGAACATCAAGGTGTACCTGAACGCCACCGTCGCCAAGACCGACGGCGCGCCCGGCCGCTTCACCGTCGACATCGCCACCGAATCCGGCAGCATCACCCAGGAGCACGCCGGCTCCATCGTGCAGGCCTCCGGCTTCACCACCTACGACATCGCCAAGCTCCCCGAACTCGGCGGCGGCAAGGCCAACGTGGTCGATCAGCTGGGCCTGGAAGCGCTGGCGAAAGCGGCGAACGGCGGTCCGATCAAGCGCGCCGACGGCACCGAGGTGAAAAGCGTGGTGTTCGTGCAGTGCGCGGGCCAGCGCGACACCACCGGCCAGCATTTGCCCTACTGCTCGGGCTCCTGCTGCCTGACCAGCATCAAGCAGGCCATGTACTTCAAGGACCAGAACCCGAACGTGGACACCGTGGTGATGTTCGACGATCTGCGCACCCCGGGCAATGGCGAGGACTTCTACCGCAGCGCCCAGCAGAAGGGCGTGACCTTCACCAAGGGCAAGGTGAAGAGCGTGGATGCCGCCGGCAACGGCCTCAAGGTGAGCTTCCACGACCTGATCCTCAACGACGAGAACGCCAGCATCGACGCCGACCTGGTGGTGCTGGCCACCGGCCAGGTGGCGAATTCCGGCGTCAACATCGACGCCAAGCAGGAGGAAGGGGTGGAAGTGAAACCCATCTCCATCCTCAACCTGAACTACCGCCAGGGTCCGGACGTGCCGCAGCTGGTGAACGGCTTCGCCGATTCGCACTTCATCTGCTTCCCCTACGAATCGCGCCGCACCGGCATCTATCCCGCGGGCCCGGTGCGCCGGCCGATGGACATCCCGCAGGCCATGGAAGACGCCACCGGCGCCGCGATGAAGGCGATCCAGGCCATCGAGAACGCGTCGGTAGGCCGCGCGGCGCACCCGCGCTCCGGCGACCTGTCCTTCCCGAGCGTTCGCCTCGAGGGCTGCACCCAGTGCAAGCGCTGCACGGTGGAGTGCCCCTTCGGCGCGATCGACGAGGACGAAAAGCGCTACCCGGTGTTCAACGAATCCCGCTGCCGCCGCTGCGGCACCTGCATGGGCGCCTGCCCGGTGCGCGTGATCTCCTTCGAGAACTACTCCATCGACACCGTGGGTTCGCAGATCAAGGCGGTGGACATGCCGGACGAGTTCTCCGAGAAGCCGCGCATCCTGATCCTCGCCTGCGAGAACGACGCCTACCCGGCGCTGGACATGGCAGGGATGGCGAAGAACGAGTACAGCGCCTTCGTGCGCGTCATCCCGGTGCGCTGCCTGGGTTCGACCAACCTGATCTGGATCACCGACGCGCTCAACAGCGGCTACGACGGCGTGATGCTCATGGGCTGCAAGCACGGCGACCAGTACCAGTGCCATTTCGTGAAGGGTTCCGAAATCGCCAGCGTGCGCCTGTCCAAGGTGGACGAGACGCTGAAGAGCCTGAACCTGGAAACCGAGCGGGTGCAGAACTACGAGGTCGCCATCACCGACATCGAGCGCGTGCCGCAACTGATCAACGACTATGCCGCCAAGATCATGGAAATCGGCATGAGCCCGTTCAAGTTCTAGGAGCCGGATGATGAGCGATCTGAATGCCCAAGCCGTCAAGAAATACGGCAACAATTTCCTGAAAGAGGTCGAGGCCAACGTCGAGGAGGGCGACTGGGTCAAGATGTGCATGCAGTGCGGCGTGTGCTCGGGCTCCTGCCCCTTCGGCCCGCACTGGGCGCATCCGCCCCAGGAAATCTTCATGATGATCCGCGCCGGCAAGCGCGAGGAGGTGCTGACCTCCGACTCGATGTGGATGTGCACCTCCTGCTACAACTGCATCGTGCGCTGCCCGCGCAAGCTGCCCATCACCCACATCATGCACGGCCTGGCCAATTACGCCCACCGCCTCGGGCTGGCGCCCAAGAACCAGCCGACGCGCCAGTTCGCCAAGCTGTTCTGGGACAACATCGTCAAGACCGGCCGCGTGAACGAGCTGAAGCTGTCCCTCGGCCTGTACTTCAAGGATGGCCTGGCCAGCGGCATCAAGACCGGCCTCGCGATGAAGGACGTCGGTCTCGGCCTGATGAAGGCCGGCCGCCTGAGCCCGATGGAATTCTTCAAGGGCCACAGCTGCAAGGACACCAAGGGCATTCATGCCATGCTGAAAAAGGCCCAGGAAATCGAGGCCAAGCGCAAGGGCTTCGCGGCCTAAGGAGACATGGAAATGGCGAAGAAAGAATACGCGTTTTATCCCGGCTGCTCGTCGCAGAAAGGGGCGTCGGCATCCAACTACCTGACCTCGGTCGAGTCCATGTGCAAGACCCTGGACATCAAGCTCAACGAGATTCCCGACTGGAACTGCTGCGGCGCCTCCATCGGCTACGCCGAAGGCGGCGAGCTGCCGCGCCACGTGATGAACGCGCGCAACCTGGCCATGGCCGAGAAGGAGCTGGCCGGGCAGCAGGTTGTGGCGACCTGCGCCGCCTGCTGGCTGTCCGCGCGCGAGACCAAGGAGCGCCTCGACCACAGCGAGACCCTGCGCAACGACGCCAACGAAGCGCTCAAGGAAGCCGGCCTGCAGTACCAGGGCAAGGCCGAAGTGCGCCACATGGTGGAAGTGCTGGTGGAGGACTTCGGCTACGACGAGCTGAAGAAGCCCGTGGTGAAGCCGCTGGAGGGCATGAAGTTCGCCGGCTACGTCGGCTGCCAGACCAACCGCCCGTTCGGCATCCAGGGCGAGTCCTTCGAGAACCCGGTCTACCTGGACAAGCTGGTGGAGGCCATGGGCGGCGAAGCGGTGGCCTACGACCAGAAAGTGACCTGCTGCGGCGGCGCGCTGGCATTCTCCGAGCCGGAAAAGGCGCAGAAGCAGATCAAGGACATCGTCGAGTCGGCCTACGACCACGGCGCCGAGATGATCGTCACGCCGTGCCCGCTGTGTCAGGCGAACGTGGAGATCTACCAGGGCGACGTCAACAAGCGCTACGGCACCAAGTTCAACATCCCGGTGCTGTATTACAGCCAGCTGATGACCCTGGCCTACGGCGGTTCCGCCAAGGACGCCGGCCTCGACGGCCAGCTGATCAGGGCGCCCAAGCTGGAAGCGTTCGCGGCGAAGAAATAATATTCAGGGTTGTTGAATCGGCAGGGGCGGTTCTCGAACCGCCCCTGTGCTTTTGTGGAGAGGAAAGACCATGCAGATGAGAGGCCCGACGACCTGGGACGAATACCTGGACCTCGTGCACCAGGCGGTGTACGAGGTGGACGAGCTGCGCGCGTGCATGATGGAAGAGGAGGACATGGACGACACGGCCATGTACAACCAGTACGTCGGCCAACTCGACCTGCAGCTGCGGGAACTCTACGACGCCATGACCGCCGGACGCTACCAGTTTCCGGCGGACTCCGACCTGCCGTTCATGGCTTTGGTGAAGCAGTACGGCCGCTTCATGCCGTTCCGCGGCCTGCTCGAACTGATCAACAAGACCCACCGCAACGGGCTGGCGGTCTGAAGCGGCTTGCGCCTACTTGGCCAGCACGCCCGCCCATTCGATCGCGGCCAGATGCGCCTGGCTGGCGCTGCTCAAATCGATGTCCAGCTCGGCGCACAGCTGGCGGGCGCGTGCGAGATTGTCCGTTTCGAAGGCGAGCGTCAGCTCCAGATAGGGCGCATAGCGACCGGAACGCGTCAGCAGCGCGTCCGATACTTCCTGCGGCAGGTGCAGCCTGGCGGCGACGTCCTCGAGGGGAACGCCCAGCAGTGCGTCGAGCATCGAGAAGATGCCGACGATGAATAGGAAGTTGCCATCCTTGCTGGACAGCTTGCTCTGCCCCAGCAGTTCCGTCAGCCGGCCGCGGATCACGGCGGTGTTGAGCAGCACGCGCTGGGCGGCGGTCAGATCGACGCCGGCGAAGATCAGCAGGCTCAGCCAGCGCCAGAGGAAGTCGTAGCCCAGCAGCATCACCGCATCGCGGATCGAGGACACCTTGTATTGCAGCCCGATGCCGACCGAATTGATGTAGCACAACAGGCCGTAGCACAGGGCGACATCGTGCTTGAAGGCGTCCTCGATCTCGCCGATGTCGGCCCGGTTGATCACGAGGTTGAAGATCTCCATCACCCGCGCCCGCCCGGGGTCCAGGCGATTCATCGACAGCGTCTCCGGCCGCGCAAACAGGCGGCCCTGATACAGGTCGAAGGAGAAGGTCTTGCAGCTGTCGAGATCGGCGCGGGTGTTGACGCTGCGCACCAGGCGCTGCTGCTTGTGCGTCTTGGCGCTGCGGTCCAGTCGCAGGATTTCCTGCAGGGGCTGCAGGGCCAGGTCGTATACCACGAAGGTGCTCGTCGCGGCCGCGTTGGCGAGATCGGTTTCCCCCGGTCCGACCGTGCGCGCCAGGAGGTAGCCCTGCATTTTCAGGTGCGCGCAACGCGCAGTCAGCTCCGGCGTGGCCAGCAGTGCGGACGGATATTCGAGAACGAAGCGCTCTCGCGGCACCAGCTCGATCAGGTCGCTGGCAAGCATGTCCGCATCCACTTGCAGAAACGCGCGCTTGTCGCCCAACGCCTGGGCGACGCCGAAGCGGTTCAGAATGTTCACCAGCAGGTTTGCGGCTTCGCTGCTGGAGTCCGGCGCTTTCTCCGGCGTCAGGCCGGAGTTCCGAAACAGCAAGTGGTAGCCCGCCACGCGCTCGCTCGCGTCGAAGATCGGCTGGCGCGCGATGAATACCGCCTCCTCCGTCAGCCGTGCGCGGCTGCCCGTCGCACGGCCTTCCGCGCGCCCATCCTCGGATGGCTGGGGGGCATGTTGCGGCCCTGCGTGACGCGCGGCGGTGATGAATTTCCAGGACATGGTCTGGCATCAATGGTCTGGGGCAAGAGTCACTTATAACGCACATGTCATAACAATCTTTAGGTTAACTTTTGGAAAGGGCGGCACCAAAGCGGGGCAGATTTTTTGTCGGCGCACCAGAATGGATCGTACGCCTTGCCCAGACGCCCAAAAAAAACCCAGAAAATACCGTATCTACAGCGAGTTGCGAAAACGGAACAAAACTTGCTTAGGGTTGGTGAATTTTTTTCGGGAGCTCAGCCATGGATGCCGTGAAATTGGGGACGGACACACTTTTCGTGCTGCTGGGGGCCGTCATGGTCCTGGCAATGCACGCCGGATTCGCCTTCCTCGAGCTGGGGACGGTGCGCCAGAAAAATCAGGTGAATGCGCTGGTCAAGATTCTCACCGATTTCTGCGTATCGACCGTCGCCTACTTCTTCATCGGCTACGGCATCGCCTACGGCGTGCACTTCCTGTCCGGTGCCGAGGTGCTCGCGCAGAAAAACGGCTACGAACTCGTCAAGTTCTTCTTCCTGCTTACCTTCGCCGCAGCCATCCCGGCCATCGTCTCGGGCGGCATTGCCGAGCGCGCCAAATTCCATCCGCAGCTTGCCGCGACCTTCCTGCTCGTGGGCTTCGTCTATCCGTTCTTCGAGGGCCTGGTCTGGAACCGGAACCTCGGCTTCCAGGGCTGGTCGGCGGCGACCCTGGGCGCCGAGTTCCATGACTTCGCCGGGTCGGTGGTGGTGCACGCCGTGGGCGGCTGGATCGGGCTTGCCGCCGTGCTGATGCTGGGGGCCCGTCACGGGCGCTACCGCAAGGACGGCGCGATGACCGCGCATCCCCCGTCGAGCATTCCTTTCCTCGCCCTCGGCGCGTGGATCCTGACCGTCGGCTGGTTCGGCTTCAACGTCATGTCGGCCCAGGCCATCGACAAGATCAGCGGCCTCGTGGCCGTGAACTCGCTCATGGCCATGGTCGGCGGCACCCTGGCGGCCCTGCTCGCCGGCCGCAACGACCCGGGCTTCGTGCACAACGGCCCGCTGGCGGGACTGGTGGCGGTGTGCGCCGGCTCCGACATCATGCACCCGGTGGGCGCGCTGGTGACCGGCGGCATCGCCGGCGGGCTGTTCGTCTGGATGTTCACCTTGACCCAGAACAAATGGAAGATCGACGACGTCCTCGGCGTATGGCCGCTGCACGGCCTGTGCGGCGCCCGGGGCGGCATCGCCGCCGGCATCTTCGGCCTCAAGGCCATGGGCGGCCTGGGCGGCGTGACGCTGGGCGCGCAGATCGCGGGGACACTGCTGGGCGTCGCCATCGCCCTGGTCGGCGGCTTCCTGGTGTATGGCCTGCTCAAGGCCACCGTCGGCATCCGCCTCGATCAGGAGCAGGAGTTCAATGGCGCCGACCTCTCGATCCACAGGATTTCCTCCACGCCGGAGAAGGAATCGGCCTGGTAGGGCCTGTCTCTGGAAAACACGGACTCAAACCAAAAGCAGTTGTCGCCGTTGGGCCCGAGCGTGGCGCTAGGCATCCTCACGATGCAGCGCCGATGTCGGCCGGCTACGCCTGCAACGGGCGACCGGCTGAGACCTGGAGTGCCCGCTTTGCCGGGCCTTGGCGGCGTATCGTCGTGAGCGGCGGCCGCGGGCACGTTCCCGACCCCTCTGTTGGGCTTGTACGACGTTAGCGCCCTGTGGCGGCACTGCCCCGCAGCGTCATGACTGTTCCGGCAGCCATGGCGATCAGCTTGCCGTCTTCACGGGCAATTTCACACTGATAATGAGTAATGGTCCGACCGATCTGGACAGGGCGGGCCGTGGCGGTCAGAACAGACTTCCACACCGGCCGGAAGAAGCTGACTCGAAGATCGATGCTCGTGAAGGTCTCGCCCGATTCGATGGCAGTCGAGTGGGCCGTGCCAATGGTGGCGTCAGCCAACTCGCTCAAGAGACCGCCATGCACCGTGCCTTGCTGGTTGCCGTGAATATCGGCGTCGACATCCATTTCCAGGCGGGCATATGCCTTCCCTATATCGACGATCCGGAAACCCAGCAACTGCGAGATGGCGGTCGGATATCGCATTTCCGAGATGGTGCCGGCTGGCAAGGTGCCGGACACCAGTTGTTGCAGGTAATCGAGGGTGGGAAGCCTGGCGGTCATAATTTCTCCTGACGAAGTGGTGCTGGATGACTGAAATACGCGGCTCAGGCGCCAGGCTGTAAACGCCGTCCGTCTAGCCTTGTTCGTATGTGAACTGTGCATACATGCGCTCAGCTAAATCCAGAACAGGCCCGCAGTCACGGCTGACAGGAAAGCCAAGCCACGATTTATCTGCCGCAATGCCGCGGATTCTTCTATGCACGCGCGTAACCCGGCGCCACTTGCCGCCCACACACTGATGCATGGCAGCGCGACGCCAACGAAGACCAAACCCGACATCACGACCCGTTCGCCGTAGCTATCGCCTGCGGGCACGAAGACAGCGATCACGGTGGTGGCCATGATCCAGGTCTTCGGGTTCACGAACTGGAAGACCAGCGCCTCCACGTACCCGATGCCTTGGGTCGCGGAGGCAGCTTGCAGTGTGTCCGTGAGCCATAGCCTTCGCGCAAGCCAGATCATGTAAAGACTGCCTGCCATTTTGAGCAGGGTTTGCAATTCAGGCACCAGGGCGAACAGCGCCCCCAATCCAACGCCAGTGATGCAGATTTGCAGCAGTACGCCGGACAGGATGCCCGCCATATGCCAACCGGTGCGGCGCAGCCCGAAGTTCAAACCCGAAGACAACAGCAGAAGATTGTTCGGCCCCGGGGTGATCGTCATGACCACGGTGTACGACATCAGTCCCAAAAGGGTATCGGCCGGATAAATCATGTTTCCGTCACGGGTGGCGCCGGCCCTCAGACCTCGATGCGCGGGGTGGAGCGATCAAATCCTTTGACGCGGGCGAGGCTGGCGACGGCCCGCTTGTCCGCGCCGCTTCGCGGCGCCGAGGGGGCGGTGAGGTCCAAAGACAAGCATTACGTGCCCGCTAGGTAAAAGGCCTGCCCACGCACTGCGCGGCCGTCTGGTCCGAAAGTGAGCACCTCTGCTGTAATCCCACGATGGCCTTGATACAGAATCGCCAAGCTGTCCATGCTGAGCAGCACGTCGACCAGCTCGAAATGGAGATCGGGCAGGCGAGACAGGCCGGTCTGCCAGTATGTCCGCACGGCGTTCTTGCCGATCAGGCGGCCCGAGGACTCACCTGCAAACGTCTGGATCAATGGCGAAGAGAATTCGAAATCGTCACTAAAGAGCGCGAGTACCGCATCGAGGTCATGGCGGTTCCAGGCCTCGATCCAGCGTTCGGCGAATTCACGCGGCTGTCGTGGGGCCAGTGATGTCATGTTCTGCCCTCCTTTGTCTGTTGGCAGCTGTCAAATCCGCGGACGGGCGTTGCCAATGCGCTCGCATCACCATGAGGGTCCGCCGTCTCATTGTTTGAGCCCCCTTCCAAGCCGGGAAGCCAGGCTCATCAGCCAGCGCAACCACAGCCCCATCTGTCGGGTACGCAGTTTCCGTGCTCGTTTGGCGTAATACTCGATATCGATGGAGCCGCCCTCGGTACGGCGTGTTGCTCGGCGTCCTGCCTCCTCGGGATCCATTCACCTGGCCGCACGCATTGCTTGGTTTGGCGAATGAAGGCGGGCAATCAATAGGGTGTTCCATCCTTGTGGGAGAAGGCCCATGCGCCACCGGCAAAGCGCGCCATCAAATCGTCGTCCGGATAGATTACTTCGTCCCCATCCGTTCTATCGCCGATCTCCAGGAAAATAACGTCTTCGACGGTTTCATTGATCAGCGAATGGGCATTTCCGGTCCCGGCCTTGAAGCCCGCGCACATCCCGGGGCGCAGCTCCAGCTTGCCCTCATTGGTATGCAGGGTCGGATTTCCCTGGAGGACGTAGACGAATTCGTCCTGCCTTGTGTGGGCGTGTCGCAACGAGGAAGCTGCGCCAGGAGGGAGCCGGGTCAGATTGACGCCAAAGTGGCTCAAGCCAAATGGATCACCGAGGGAGCGCTTCTCTCGCCCCTTGACTCTGGCTGCCAGCATCGGCGGGTAGACCGAAGGCCTGGCACGCAAAGGTGCTTCACCCGCATTGATTGCAACAAGGCCATCTTTTGTCATTCGCTTGTACCCCTGGCATTGGTTGACTTGCTCCAGTTTAGAGGCCAAAGTGATTAACAATACAGATTCAGCTTTGATATTTAGTTGCGGTACAGATTCGATGGTTTGATTGCTGTACATGTTGTGTCGCTGGGTTCTGTACTGCCTGGGAGATGTCCATGGAATTGCTCTATCAGCAGGTCGCTGAGGAGATCGCGCAACACATTGCCCGCGGGGTGTATGTCCCGGGTGACCGCCTGCCCGGTGTGCGTGGCCTTGCACGCAGCCGTGGCGTGAGCGTGGCCACGGCAGTCGCTGCCTACCAGATGCTTGCTGATAAGGGACATATCGAGGCGCGGCCACGTTCTGGCTATTACGTGAGCGCGCGCCAGGCCATTCATCCCATTGAGCCGCAAACCACCGCGAAGGCGACACCGCCAAGGCTTGTTACCGGGCAGGCGATGGCGATGGCCCTGATCAAGGCAGCCAACGATCCGGGTATCGTGCAGCTCGGCGCGGCAGTGCCCGATCCGTCATTTCTGCCGACCCAGGCGATTGCGCGGGCGCTGTCCCACGTCATGCACAGCCAGCGCGTTCAGGCTGCCGGCTACATGATGCCACCCGGCGCGCCGGAATTGCGCCGCCAGATCGCCCGGCGCATGAGCGAATCGGGAAGCTCCGTTTCGGCTGACGACGTCGTCATCACCACCGGCTGCCAGGAGGCGCTGAGCCTCGCATTGCGAGCGGTGACCGAGCCGGGCGATATCGTTGCCGTTGAATCACCGACGTTCTATGGCCTGTTGCATGTATTGGAGTCGCTCGGGCTGGAAGCACTGGAAATCCCGTCTCACCCGCGCGACGGCATTGTGCTCGACACCCTGGCCTTCGCGCTTGATCGCTGGCCGGTGAAAGCCTGCGTGCTTTCCCCGAATTACAGCAATCCGCTCGGCTGCTGCATGTCGGACGAGGCCAAGCGTGCTCTGGTTCGCCTGCTCGGCAAGCACAAGGTGCCCCTCATCGAGGATGACGTGTACGGCGACCTTGGGTTCGACCAGCGCCGGCCAGCGACTTGCAAGAGCCTCGCCCCCCGCGCGGACATCCTCTATTGCAGTTCGTTTTCGAAGACGCTGGCGCCCGGATTGCGCGTCGGCTGGGTGGCGGCAACCGGGGCGCGGCGGGAACGCATCGAATATCTGAAATATGTCACCAGTATCGCAAGTCCCACCGCGCCGCAGCTGGCCGTGGCTGAGTTGCTGGCAAGCGGCCGCTATGAGCGTTACCTGCGCGAGGTGCGTGGCCGATATGCGAGTGCTGTGGCGCGCATGAGCGATGCTGTCATGGGGATTTTTCCGGACGGAACGCGCATCTCACAGCCGCGGGGCGGTTTTGTCCTGTGGGTAGAGTTGCCGGAGGGAACAGACAGTTTCAATCTGGCACGCCGTGCGCTCCGTGAAGGAGTGAGTACCGCGCCCGGCCCGATTTTCTCGGCGAGCGGCAAGTATGGGCATTTTGTGCGTCTCTCCAGCGCCCGCACATGGGACGCGCGTCTGGAGCGGGCTCTGTTGGTGTTGGCTAAACTCATGTGAAAGCCGGCGGTTTCCCTGGTGCCCAACCGGCGCCCCGCCGGCCTGAGGCCCGCAGGCCGGAACTTCCCTGGCGCCGAGTGTACTCATGTAGTACCCCATGCTGCGCGAACTCGAAGGAAAGCAAGGCGCCGCGATGCTCAATACCCACAGCCGCCTGATGCCGGCCGATGCGCTGGTGGTTTTCGGCGTCACCGGCGATCTCGCCCACAAGATGATTTTTCCGGCGCTCTATGCGATGGCGAGGAGCGGCACGCTCGATGTGCCGGTGGTCGGGGTCGCGGGTTCGCCGTGGAGCCTGGCGCAGCTGCGCAGGCGGGTGGCGGACGGCATCAGGCAAGCCGGGAAGATCGACGACCGCGCCGCCCTCGACCATCTCCTGTCGCTGCTCCGGTACGTGGGCGGCGACTACAACGAGCCCGCGACGTTCCAGGCGCTCAAACAGGTCCTGGGCAATGCCCGGCGCCCGGCACACTACCTTGCCATCCCGCCCGCGCTGTTCGCCACGGTGATCAAGGGGCTCGGGGCGGCGGGGCTGGCCGATGGAGGGCGCGTGATCGTCGAAAAGCCGTTCGGGCGCGATCTGGCTTCGGCGCGGGAGCTCAACCGCATCGCGCGGTCGGTGTTCGCGGAGGATGCGATCTTCCGCATCGACCACTATCTCGGAAAGGAGGCGATCATGAACATCCTCTATTTCCGTTTCGCCAATTCCTTCCTCGAGCCGATCTGGAACCGCAACTGCATCTCCAGCGTGCAGATCACCCTGGCCGAGGACTTCGGCGTGAAGGGCCGCGGCGCGTTCTACGAAAGCGCCGGCTGCCTGCGCGACGTGATCCAGAATCATTTGTTCCAGATCGTCGCGCTGCTGGCCATGGAGCCGCCGGCCTACCAGGGCTATGGCGCCGTGCACAGCGAGAAGGCCAAGGTGTTCCAGGCCATGCGCCCGCTGCGGCCAGACGACGTGGTGCGCGGCCAGTACGTCGGCTACCGCAGGGAGCCGGGCGTGGCGAAGGGGTCCGACGTCGAGACCTTCTGCGCCCTGCGGCTGTTCATCGATTCCTGGCGCTGGCAAGGGGTGCCGTGGTACCTGCGTTCCGGCAAATGCCTGGCGGCGACGGCGGCCGAGGTGCTGGTGCAACTGAAGCCGCCGCCGCAGCGCCTGTTCGACGATTCAATGCCGGCGCGGGGGCGGGCCAATTATCTGCGCTTCCGCATCTCGCCGGACTCCGCCGTCGCCCTCGCCGCAAGGGTCAAGCGCCCGGGCGAGGAATTCGTCGGCGAGCAGCGCGAGCTCTACCTGTCGGAGGAGCAGCCGGGGGTGCAGCCGCCCTATGCGCGGCTGTTGGGTGACGCCATGGCCGGCAACGGCGCGCTGTTCACGCGCGAGGACGCGATCGAGGCGGCCTGGGCCGTGGTCGACCCGGTCCTGGCGGCGCACCAGCCGGCGCACCCCTACCGGCGCGGCAGCTGGGGGCCGAAGCAGGCGGACGCGCTGATTGCGGCCGATGGCGGCTGGCACAACCCGGTGCTCGCAACGGCGGGCAAGTGACTGCAGCGGCACCTGCTGGCAAGCGGGATGGCCGATGCCTATGCTGAGACCAACATTGCCAGCAACACGGCCCGAAGGAACACGAACATGACAGCCGAACCGCAGCTCGACCAGCAGTGCATCAACACCCTGCGCTTCCTCGCGCTGGACATGGTGCAGCAGGCCAACAGCGGGCATCCGGGCCTGCCCCTCGGCGCCGCGCCCATGGCCTACATGCTGTGGGCGCGCTGGCTCAGGGTCAACCCGGAGAATCCGAACTGGGCCAATCGCGACCGCTTCGTGCTCTCCGCCGGACACGGCTCGGCACTGCTCTACGGTCTGTTGCACCTGGCCGGCTACGCCCTCACGCTGGACGATCTCCGGCAGTTCCGCCAATGGGGCAGCAAGACGCCCGGACATCCCGAGCGCGGACACACGCCGGGCGTGGAAACCACCACCGGCCCCTTGGGGCAGGGCTTCGGCAACGCGGTGGGCATGGCGATCGCCGAGGCGCAGCTCGCGGCACGCTACAACCGCCCCGGCCACGCGCTCATCGACCACCACACCTACGCCCTCGTCAGCGACGGCGACCTGATGGAGGGCGTGGCGTCCGAAGCGGCCTCGCTCGCCGGCCAGCTCAAGCTCGGCAAGCTCATCTGTCTCTACGACGACAACCGCGTCACCCTCGCCGCTGCCACCGACCTCACCTTCGCCGAAGACCGCGCCCGCCGGTTCGAGGCCTACGGCTGGCACACCGTTTCGGTGGCCGACGGCAACGACCTTGGCGCCATCGACGCCGCCCTGGCCGCGGCGCGGGCGGAAACGGCGCGGCCGTCGCTGATCCTGGTGCGCACGCACCTCGGCTACGGCTCGCCCGAACAGGACAGTTTCAAGGCGCACGGCTCGCCGCTCGGCGCAGAGCACGTGCGCAAAACCAAGCAGGCCCTGGGCTGGCCGCTGGAGCCTGACTTCCTGATCCCGGACGCGGTGCGGGCGCGTTTCCGCGAAATCGCCACCCGCGGCGCGCAGCACGAGGCGGCGTGGAACGCGGCGCTGGGTGCCTACGCCAAGGCATTTCCGGATCTCGCCGAGGAACTGCAGCACCGCCTGCGCGGGGAACTGCCGCCGGGGTGGGATGCGGACATCCCGGCCTTCGGCGCCGATGCCAAGGGGCTGGCCACCCGCGAGGCGTCCGGCAAGGTGATGAATGCCATCGCGCCCAGGCTGCCGGCGCTGACCGGCGGCTCCGCCGACCTCGACCCGTCGACGAAGACGGCCCTGGCGGGCCTGGGCGATTTCCACCCGCCGGCGGCGGAGGATGCGGACCGGCAAGGCTCCACCGGCGACTGGAGCCATGCCGGACGCAATCTGCACTTCGGCGTGCGCGAACACGCCATGGGCGCCATCGTCAACGGCCTCGCCGCCCACGGCGGCTTCATCCCCTATGGCGCCACCTTCCTCATCTTCTCCGACTACATGCGCCCCTCGCTGCGGCTGGCGGCATTGATGGGTCTGCACGTCATCCATGTCTTCACCCACGACAGCATCGCCGTGGGCGAGGACGGCCCCACCCACCAGCCGGTGGAGCAGCTGGCGAGCCTGCGCGCGATCCCGAATCTGATCGTGATCCGTCCCGCCGATGCCAACGAAACCGCGGTCGCCTGGCGCGTCGCGCTGGAAACCCGCGGCCGGCCGGTGCTGCTGGCACTGAGCCGGCAGGAACTGCCCACACTCGATCGCAGCCGCTATGCCACCGCGGACGGATTGCGGCGCGGTGCCTATGTGTTGAGCGATGCGGCGAACGGCAGGCCCGAGCTGATCCTGATCGCCAGCGGTTCCGAAGTCAGCCTGATCGTGGCCGCTGCGCAACGTCTGCAGGTGGAGGGCATCGCCGTGCGCTGCGTGTCGATGCCAAGCTGGGAGCTGTTCGAGGCCTTGCCCCAGGCCGAGCGCGATGCGGTGCTGCCGCCCTCGGTGGCGGCGCGGCTCGCGGTGGAACTGGGCGTGCCGCAAGGCTGGGAGCGCTATGTGGGCGCGCGCGGCGACATCCTCGGCGTGGAACGCTTCGGCGCCTCCGCGCCGGCGGCGGCCCTGCTGCGCGAATACGGCTTCACCGTCGACAACGTCTGCGCGCGGGCGAGGGCCTTGCTGGCGCGTTGTCATTCCCTTGATCACTGAACGAGGCGGATCGCTCATGGACACGCAAACCAGCCCCCTGGCGGGCAAGCCCGCTCCGGCCGCGATGCTGGTCAATGTGGCGCGGCTCGTCACCGCCTACTACAGCAACACACCCGACCCGGCGCTGCCCGGGCAGCGGGTCGCGTTCGGCACGTCGGGGCATCGCGGCTCCGCCTTCGACAACAGCTTCAACGAGTGGCATGTGCTCGCCATCAGCCAGGCCATCTGCGACTACCGGCGGCAGCAGGGCATCGACGGCCCGCTGTTTCTCGGGATCGACACCCACGCGCTGTCGGAGCCGGCCTTCGCCAGCGCGCTCGAAGTGCTGGCGGCCAATGGCGTGGAAGTCATGCTCGCGGAGCAGGACGAATACACGCCCACGCCGGCGATTTCCCATGCCATCCTGGTGCACAACCGCGGCCGCGTTTCCGGACTGGCGGACGGCATCGTCATCACGCCCTCGCACAATCCGCCCGACAGCGGCGGCTTCAAGTACAACCCGCCCAACGGCGGGCCGGCGGACAAGGACGTCACGGCATGGATCGAAGCCCGCGCCAACGCGCTGCTGGAAGGCGGCCTGAAGGGCGTGAAAAGAATGGCCTTCGAACAGGCCAGGCGCGCGGCGACCACGCACCGCCATGACTTTCTCAACGCCTACGTCGGCGATCTCGCCCGCGTGCTCGACATGCGGGCGATCCGCGACGCGACGCTGCACATGGCGGTGGACCCCCTGGGCGGCGCCGGCGTCCGCTACTGGGGCGCGATCGCCGAGCGCTACGGCCTCGACCTCACGGTGGTGAACGAGGCCGTCGATCCGACCTTCCGCTTCATGACGGTGGATTGGGACGGCCGGATTCGCATGGACCCGTCCTCGTCCTGGGCCATGCAGAGCTTGATCGGCCTCAAGGATCGCTACGACATCGCCTTCGCCTGCGACACCGATCACGACCGCCACGGCGTCGTCACCAGAAACGCGGGCCTGCTGCCGCCCAACCATTACCTCGCGGTCGCCATTTTCTACCTGTTCCAGCATCGACCCGACTGGCGCCGGGATGCGGCGGTGGGCAAGACCATGGTCAGCAGCCAGATGATCGACCGGGTCGCCGCCAGGCTCGGCCGCACGCTCTACGAAGTGCCGGTCGGCTTCAAGTGGTTCGTCCAGGGCTTGCACGACGGCACGCTGGGCTTCGGCGGCGAGGAGAGCGCGGGCGCGTCGTTCGTGCGGCGGGATGGCAGCGTGTGGACGACGGACAAGGACGGCATGATTCCGGCCTTGCTGGCGGCGGAGATCACCGCGCGCATGGGGCGCGATCCCGGCGAAATCTACCGCGCGCTGACGCGCGAACTGGGCGAACCGGTCTACGATCGCATGGAGGCGCCGGCGACGCCGGCGCAAAAGCAGGTGCTGGCGCGGCTCTCGACGCAGCAGGTGAAATCCACCGAGCTGGCGGGCGAACAGATCCAGCGCATCCTCACCCACGCGCCGGGCAACGGCGCGCCCCTCGGCGGCGTGAAGGTGGTCGCCGAGAGCGGCTGGTTCGCCGCGCGTCCCTCGGGCACCGAGGACATCTACAAGATCTATGCCGAGAGCTTCCGCGACGCCGACCATCTGCGCCGCATCGAAGAGGAAGCGCAGGCCATCGTCAGCGCCGCGCTGGCGGCGCCGGCGCAGTAGCGGGGCAGGGCGTCCGAATTCGGAGGAGCGGCGGTGAGCGAAGCAACACGAGGCAGGCACCCGAAGCAGCGCATCCTGTCCGCGGATGTGGAGGGATTCGATGCCCTGTCCGAGCTTGCCCTGGACCTGCGTTCGGCGTGGAACCACGCCACCGACCAGGTGTGGCGGCGGCTGGATCCCGTGTTGTGGGAACTGACGCACAACCCCTGGGTCGTGCTGCAGACGGTGTCGCGGGAGACCCTCCAGCGTGTCCTGGCCGATCCCGCTTTCCGCAAGGACGTCGAGGATCTGGTGCACGCCAGGCGGGACGCGGCGGCGGCGCCGGCGTGGTTTCAGCAGGCCCATCCCGAGGCTGTCCTCGGCGGGGTGGCGTATTTCAGCATGGAATTCATGCTGAGCGACGCCCTGCCCATCTACTCGGGCGGGCTGGGCAACGTGGCCGGCGACCAGCTCAAGGCCGCCAGCGACCTGGGCGTCCCGGTGGTCGGCGTGGGGCTGCTCTACCAGCAGGGCTATTTCCGCCAGGTGATCGACCAGGACGGCGCGCAACAGGCGCTGTTCCCCTACAACGACCCCGGGCAGTTGCCGATCACGCCTCTGCGCAAGGCGGACGGGGAGTGGCTGCGCCTGGAGATCGACCTGCCCGGCTACTCGGTGTGGCTGCGCGCCTGGCAGGTGCAGGTCGGCCGCGTGAAGCTGTACCTGCTGGACAGCAACGATGCCGCGAACTACCCGGCGCATCGCGGCATCACCAGCGAGCTGTATGGCGGCGGGCCGGAGCTGCGCCTGAAGCAGGAATTGCTGCTGGGCATCGGCGGCTGGCGCCTGCTCGCGGCGCTCGGCGTCGAGCCGGAAGTCTGCCATCTGAACGAAGGGCATGCCGCGTTCGCGGTGCTGGAGCGCGCGCGCAGCTTCATGGCGGCAAGCGGGCGCAGCTTCGAGGTCGCGCTGGCCGTCACCCGGGCGGGCAACCTGTTCACCACGCACACGGCGGTGGCGGCCGGCTTCGATCGCTTCGCGCCGGCGCTCATCGAGCAGTATCTCGGTGCCTATGCCGAGCAGCAGCTCGGCATCTCCCGACACGATCTGCTGGCCCTGGGCCGGCGGAACCCGCAGGATGCGCTGGAGCCGTTCAACATGGCCTACCTGGCGATCCGCGGTAGCGGCGCGGTCAATGGCGTGAGCCGCCTGCACGGCAGGGTGAGCCGGCGCCTGTTCGCGCCGCTGTTCCCGCGCTGGCCGCAGGACGAAATCCCGGTCGGCCACGTGACCAATGGCGTGCACATGCCGACCTGGGACTCGGCAGCCGCGGATGCGCTGTGGACGGAAGCCTGCGGCAAGAACCGCTGGCTGGGGGCGGTGGAGAGTCTGGAGCAGGGCATCCGTGCCATTCCCGACGCCAGGCTGTGGCAGTTTCGCACCGCGGCCAGCACCGCCCTGGTCGAGTACGCGCGCCAACGCCTGTCCCGGCAACTCGCCGCCTCCGGCGCATCGCCGGCGGCGGTCGAGGCGGCCAGGCATCTGTTCGACCCCAACATCCTGACGCTCGGGTTTGCGCGCCGCTTCGCGAGCTACAAGCGCCCCAACCTGCTGCTGCACGACCCGGAGCGATTGCTGCGCCTGCTGACCCATCCGCAGCGCCCGGTGCAGATCATCATCGCCGGCAAGGCCCATCCCGCAGACCAGGAGGGTCAGGCCCTGATCCGGGAATGGACGCGCTTCATCCGCAGACCCGAGGTGCGTCCCCACGCGATCTTCCTCAGCGACTACGACATGCAGCTGACCGAGCAGCTGGTGCAGGGGGTGGATGTGTGGCTCAACACGCCGCGGCGCCCGTGGGAAGCCTGCGGAACCAGCGGCATGAAGGTGCTGGTCAACGGCGGCATCAACCTGTCCGAGCTGGACGGCTGGTGGGCGGAAGCCTACGCGCCGGAAGTCGGCTGGGCGCTGGGCGACCGCCTGGAGCATGACGATGATCCCGCCTGGGACGCCAGCGAGGCGGCCGCGCTCTACGACCTGCTGGAACGCGAGGTGATCCCCGAATTCTATAGCCGCGACGAACAGGGCATCCCCACCGCCTGGGTGGCGCGGATGCGGGAGAGCATGGCCCGCCTGACGCCGCGCTTTTCCACCAACCGCGCGGTGCGCGAATATACCGAAGCCCATTATCTCCCGGCCGCCGCAGCCTACCGCGGGCGGGCCGCCGCCAACGGCGCCACCGGCGCCGAAATCGTCGACTGGCGCCATATGCTGGCGCAAACCTGGGGTGCGCTGCGCTTCGGCGAGCTGAAGTTGGAGAGCCGGGGCGGGCAGCACCTGTTCGAAGTGCAGGTGTATCTGGACGACCTCGATCCGGAAATGGTGCGGGTCGAGCTCTATGCCGATGGCCGCGGCGGCGCCGAAGCCGAGCGGGTGGAGATGACGCGCGTGCGGCAACTGGTAGGCGCGGCCAACGGCTATGCCTATGGCGCAGCGGTGCCTGCAGCCCGTGCGGCGTCGGATTACACGCCGCGGATGATACCGCGGCGCGACGGCGTGGCGGTGCCGCTGGAAGCCGCGCACATTCTGTGGCAGCGGTGATCCGTGACGAGTGGAGCCACCGGCTCCAGGCGCTGTTCCTTTGGGAAACGGGCGCGCCGAGGTCGGGACGGCCACGGCTCTTTGGCACGCTACTTGCTCCCTGAAATGACCATGGTGTCACCATTGTTGTTTCTTGGGGCCGTCATCCGGCCCAGCGGGGTTGGCTGATATGGGCGCATTTCCGACGCACGAGGCGAGCATCGAGCTCGCAACCATATATGAAATCAGCAAGATACTGAGTTCCTCCCTCGACCTGAACAAGACGGCGAGAGAGGTGCTCGGCGTGCTTTCGTCGCACCTCAAGATGCGGCGCGGCATGATCAGTTTGGTGCAGGCATCCGGCGACCTGCACGTAGTTGAGGCAACGGGCATGTCGGCCGAGGCGGCGCAACGCGGGCGTTTCCGCAAAGGGGAGGGCATCACCGGGCGGATCCTCGAGACCGGCATGCCCATGGTGATACCGGACGTGGCGAAGGAGCCCCTGTTCCTCAACCGAACCGGCTCGCGCAGCATGGCGGAAGGGCGCGTGGTCGCCTTCATCGGCGTGCCGATCAAGGTGGGGCGCGAAACCGTGGGGGTGTTGAGCGTGGACCGCGAGGTGGACGGCGGCCCGGTCAACTTCGAAGCGGACGTGCGCTTCCTGGCCATGATCGCCAACCTGATCGGCCAGATCACCCGCCTGCACGACAACGTCGCTGCCGAGCGCGAGGAACTGATGCAGTACCAGCATCGCCTGCAGAAGGAACTGCAGGGCAGGTACCGCCTGGACAACGTCATCGGCCGCAGCAAGCGCATGCAGGAAGTCTTCGCCGAGGTGCACCAGGCGGCACCGGGCAAGTCGACCGTGCTCCTGCGCGGCGAGAGCGGCACCGGCAAAGAGGTGATCGCCCGCTCGATCCACTACCTGAGCCCGCGCAAGGACGCCCCCTTCATCAAGGTCAACTGCGCCGCCCTGTCCGAGACGCTGCTCGAGTCCGAACTGTTCGGCCACGAAAAAGGGTCCTTCACCGGCGCCACGCAGGAACGCAAGGGCCGCTTCGAAATGGCCCAGGGCGGCACGCTGTTTCTGGATGAGCTGGGGGAAATCTCGCCGTCGTTCCAGACCAAGCTGCTGCGCGTGCTGCAGGAGCGGGAGTTCGAACGCGTGGGCGGGAACAAGTCGATCAAGGTCGATGTGCGCCTGATCGCCGCCACCAACCGCAACATGGAAGAAGATGTGGCGAAGGGCACCTTTCGCGCCGACCTCTATTACCGCGTCAACGTGGTGAGCATCTTCCTGCCGCCCCTGCGCGAGCGGCGGGAAGACATTCCGCTGCTGGTGGAGCACTTCCTGGACAAGTTCAACAAGGAGAACGAACGCAAGCTGTCCATTTCGCCCGAGGCGCTGGAAGTCATGCTCAAGTGCAACTGGCCCGGCAATGTGCGGGAGCTGGAGAACTGCGTCGAGCGCACCGCCACCATGACCCGGGGCAATGTGATCCAGGACGTGGACCTGCCCTGCCAGCAGAACAAGTGCTTCTCGCAGGTGCTGCAGCACTACGGTCAGGCGCAGCAGGTGGTTTCGATCGCCCCGGTCGCGGCCGCTGCCCGAAGCGCTCCGCCGGGCGCAACCGACGAGCCTGCCGGCACGGAAGAACCAGTCTTCACGACGGAACGCGAGCGCCTGGTGTGGGCGATGGAGCAGTGCGGCTGGGTGCAGGCGAAGGCCGCGCGCCTGCTGAATCTGACGCCCCGTCAGATCGGCTACGCGCTGCAGAAGTACAACATCGAAGTCAAACGCCTTTAGCAGTGGGCTGCAAAACCAGCGCGGACCGAGTTCGCATCCGCGCTTCCCATTGCGCACTCGGCCGGCGCGCCGCATTTCCCCACGAAAGGCCACGTTGGCGGCGCAAACCATTGCATTGCTTCCACTGCTGTAGTCTTCCCGACAATTCCCTCCCCGCCGGTCTCCATTTGTAGCAGTTGCGACAAACGCCTCAGGCACGCCAAGTGCCTCAATCCTGCGGCATTTCGTTGAAATCTTCGAGTGGCATGCTTGTTGCTGAACGGCTCGTGTACGAACTCATTTGACGGGCGGTCGCTGGCGCGATCGCCAGCGGTTGAACCGGACAGGAGCCAGGGCATGGACAATCAGGCAAGTGTGGCGAGCGTGGGCATCGATCAGATCAAGCCTCTCGATCAGATCATGCAGCAGATGGCCGAGCACAAGGGCTGCGGCACCTCGGGCGGCAGCGGCAAGGCCAGCTGCGGCTCGGGCGCGGGGCAGAACGACCTGCCGCCGGAAATCTGGGAGAAGGTGAAGAACCATCCCTGCTACAGCGAGGAGGCCCATCACCATTACGCACGCATGCACGTGGCCGTGGCGCCGGCCTGCAACATCCAGTGCAACTACTGCAACCGCAAGTACGATTGCGCCAACGAGTCGCGTCCCGGTGTGGTGAGCGAGAAGCTCACGCCGGAGCAGGCGGCGAAGAAGGTGCTGGCGGTGGCCTCCACCATTCCGCAGATGACGGTGCTGGGCATCGCCGGCCCCGGAGACCCCCTCGCCAATCCCGAAAAGACCTTCAAGACCTTCGAGCTGGTGGCCAAGACCGCACCGGACATCAAGCTGTGCGTGTCCACCAATGGTCTGGCGCTGCCCGAGCACGTCGATCGCCTGTCCCAGTACAACATCGACCACGTCACCATCACCATCAACATGGTCGATCCGGAAGTGGGGCAGCACATCTACCCGTGGATCTTCTGGAAGAACAAGCGCTGGAAGGGCATCGACGCGGCGCGCATCCTGAGCGAGCACCAGCTGCGCGGCCTGGAGATGCTGACCGAGCGCGGCATCCTGTGCAAGGTCAACTCGGTGATGATCCCCGGCATCAACGACCAGCACCTGGTCGAGGTGAACAGGGCGGTGAAATCCCGCGGCGCCTTCCTGCACAACATCATGCCGCTCATCTCGGCACCGGAGCACGGCACCGTGTTCGGCCTCAACGGCCAGCGCGGCCCCACCGCGCAGGAGCTCAAGGCCCTGCAGGACCAGTGCGAGGGCGAGATGAACATGATGCGCCACTGCCGCCAGTGCCGGGCCGACGCCGTCGGCCTGCTGGGCGAGGACCGCAGCGCCGAGTTCACCACCGAAAAGATCGAAGCGATGGAAGTCACCTATGACCTGGAGGGCCGCAAGGCCTACCAGGAAGCCGTGGAGAAGGAACGCCAGGCCAAGGTCGAGGCGCGGCAGGCGGAACTGGAAGACATGTCCGGCGAATTCGCCGGCCTCAGGATGCTGGTGGCCGTCGCCACCAAGGGCAGCGGCCGCATCAACGAGCACTTCGGGCACGCCCACGAGTTTCAGATCTACGAACTCTCGACGTCCGGCGCCAAGTTCGTCGGCCATCGCCGGGTGGACATGTACTGCCAGGGCGGCTTCGGCGAGGAGGACACGCTCGCCACGGTGATCCGCGCCATCAACGACTGCCATGCGGTGTTCGTGGCCAAGATCGGCGGCTGTCCCAAGGCCGACCTGAAGGCCGCCGGCATCGACGCGGTGGACCAGTACGCCAACGAGTACATCGAACAGTCTGCCCTGCGCTACTTCAAGGACTACCTGGAAAAGGTGAAGAGCGGCGAGATCGTGCACCAGGAGCGCGGCGACGCGAGCATCCGCCAGGGCGCCTTCATCGCGGCATGAGATTTTCAAGCAACAGCTAGGAGAGCAAGACCATGGCTTACAAGATCGTCGCTTCCCAATGCACCGCCTGCTCGGCGTGCGAACCGGAGTGCCCCAACAACGCCATCCGCGAAAAGGACGGCACCTTCATCATCAAGCCGGAGAAATGCACCGAGTGCATCGGCTATTTCGACGAGCCGCAGTGCGTCGCCGTGTGCCCGGTGGACAACACCTGCATCATCGACAACAGCTACCCGCGCTATCAGGCGGCCTAGGAGAGGACGATGCAGTTCACGATGACGCCCGCCGCCGAGAAGTTCGTGCGCCGCATGATCCGCTTCGGCGGTGCGGGCGAGAACGCCGGCTTTCGCCTGATGGTCAGCGCCGGCGGCTGTTCCGGACTCGCGTCCGAATTCACCGTGGAAGCGGCGCCGAAAGAGGGCGATGCGGTGGTCGAGGTCAACGGCGTGAAGTTCTTCCTGCCGGCGGAAAGTCGCCTGCTGCTGGAAGGCGCTACCATGGACTTCGCCGACACGCCGACCAACAGCGGCCTGACCTTCGTCACGCCGAATTCGCCCTCCTGCGGCTGCAGCAGTTCGAGCGGCGGCGTCGCCAGCGTCGATATCTCCAGCATCGGGCGCAAGCACTGAGGCGGCGCGGGGGATGCGATGGCAACGGTGCGCGTGACAGGGGAGGGCCGGCCGATGAGCACCGCCGACGCACCGGAGGACATCAACCCGGACTGGCTGGAGCGTGCCTGTCTCGGCGGGCACCTGCCGGAGCAGGCTGAACTGCACCTGCGCCTGGCGGGGCTCAATTACGCGCACGACGCGGTGGCGGAGAGCCACCTGTTCCAGGCCCAGGCGCTTGCGCCGGGGCATGCCGCCGTGCTGATCGCGCTGTACCGCTTCTATTTCTACAAGGGGCGCCTGACGGATGCGTTGCTGGTGGCCAGGCGTGTCCTGGCGAAGGCGGCGCGGGACAACCGCCTGAACGAGGACTGGCGTGCCGTGCATCGGAGCGATGCCGATTTCGGTAGCTACGATGCGATCCTGCCGCGCTTCTATCTGTTCACCCTGAAAGCCTACGGCTACCTGCAGATGCGCCTCGGGCGGCTGGAGGAAAGCCATGCCGCGCTCACCAAAATGCTGGAGCTGGACCCGAGCGACAAACTGAACGCCACCGTCCTGCTCCAGGTGCTCGCCCGCCACGGCCGGGAGGACGACGATGAATGACATTGGCCCGCCCCTGAACTGGCCGGGAGACAGAATCGACTGCGGCGCGTGCGCCTGCCGGGAACTGCTTGCGCAGGACCGCTGCCGGCTGGGCCACGCCTGCGTCGAGGACCGCTATGCCAAGCACATCGACCGCTTCTTCGACTGGAACCCGGATCGCGCCCGGAATTTTCTGGATCACCCCTATTTCGAAGTGCGTGCGGTGGCAGCCAAGCACGTGGACGTGTTCCATCTGCCGCGCATGATGTACGACCCCGACGAAACGGTGCGCTGGAGCGCCGCCATGCGCCTGCCGCCCAAGCATTTGCTGACGCTCATCAACGACCCGCACCGGGAGGTGCGCATCCGCGTGGCCGCGCGCCTCGAGCCGCGCGACCTCGGCGCCATGATCAATGACCCGGATTACTACGTGCGCCAGGTGGTGGCGCGCCGCATCCCGGAAGCGCTGCTGCCGCTGATGGTGCGCGACCCGGACGTTTCCGTGCGCTGCACCGTCGCGCGCCGTATCGCAGAAGGCTGGCTCACGCACATGGTCCACGACGAGGATGCGGCCGTGCGTCAGGAGGTGGCCAAGCGGCTCAAGGACGGGCAGCTGCACCTGCTGGCCGACGATCCGGACTGGCGCGTGCGCTACGAAGTGGCGGGCCGCATCTCCGGCAAGGCGCTCACCCGCATGCGGGACGACGCGGACCCCATGGTCCGCGAGCTGGCCGCCGCCCGCCTGGCATCCGGCAGTGGCGGGCAGGATGAACCGGTTCTGACTCTCGTATAGGCAGGGGGCAGCCATGGCAAAAATCAGTCGTGACAGCGACATCGTGGAACTCACCGCCGACCCGATCTTCGACTACGGCCAGAAGGTGCGCTCCACCAAGACCGTGCGCAACGACGGCACCTACGCCGGCAAGGACATCGGCGAAATACTGGTGCGCAAGGGCGACATCGGCTACGTCACCAGCATCGGCACGTTCTTGCAGCAGTTCTACATCTATGCCGTGGATTTCATCGACACCGGCCACCGGGTCGGCATGCGGGGCAAGGAGCTGGAAGCGGTCGAGGACGAGAAGCCGGCCGGCGATGCCGCACTGAGCGGGGAGGCAGCATGATCGAACTGCGGGAAGCGAAATACCAGTGGGGCCAGCCGGTCGTGGCCACCACCGACCTGTTCAACGACGGCACCTACCCGGATCGCGAACCGGACGCGCTGCTGGTGAGCAACGGCACCCAGGGCGAGATCGTCAACGTCGGGCATCACGAGGAACTGAACCTGCCGGTCTACCTGGTGGAATTCCCGGAGGGCCGGGTGGTGGGCTGCCTCGAGGAAGAGATCGCGCCGCTGTAGCGCGGCGCAAGGGCACGGAGGCAAGGTGTGCAGCATCCGAACGACATCGACCGCAAACGCATCGAACGCGCACTGGCAGCGCGCAGGCGCTATCGCTACGTGTCACCCGCGGTGAAGCCGGCCGACACGGGGTACTGGATACAGAGCCCCTGCTGCTCCCGCAATGTGGACCCGGAGGGCGGCGTGATCGACATCGCCCGCCTGGAGTATATGGAAGGCAAGCGCGCCTGGCGTCTCTATCGCAAGGACCATGCAGAGCGTTCATGGCTGCTGTACGGCGAGTTCCGCTCCCTGGGCACCGTGCTCGACGTGCTGAATCACGACCCGGACCGGATTTTCTGGCAATGACGGATCAGGACCCCATCGTGTATCTGGACAACAACGCCACCACGGCCTTGGCGCCGGAATGCGTGGAGCCGGTCTTGCGCTGCCTGCGCGATCTCTACGGCAATCCGTCCAGCAAACACGCCGCGGGTGTGGCCGCCAGGGAGCAGGTGGAACAGGCGCGGCGCGCCGTGGCGCGCCTGCTCAATGCGGCGCCGGCGGAGATCGTGTTCACCTCCTGCGGCACGGAATCCAACCACCTTGCCATTCTCGGGGCGCTGGCCGCATGCCCGGGCAAGTCGCACGTGGTGGTGAGCGCGGTGGAGCATCCCTCCAGCCTGGAACTGCTGGCGCAGCTGGAGCGCGGTGGCCTGCGCGTGACCCGGCTGCCCGTCAACGGCGAAGGCATGCTCGACCTCATGGCGCTGGAGCGGGCGATCACCGCCGACACCGCCCTGGTGTCCCTGATGTGGGCCAACAACGAAACCGGGGTACTGTTCCCCATAGCGGAGGCGGCGCGTATCGCCAAATCCAAGGGCGTGCTGTTCCACACCGATGCCGTGCAAGCGGCGGGCAAGGCGCCCATCGACCTGGCGCAGATACCGGCCGACCTGCTTTCCCTCTCCGGCCACAAGCTGCACGCGCCCAAGGGGGTTGGCGCCCTGTTCGTGCGCAAGGGGCTGAAATTTCCGCCCCTGCTGTTTGGCCACCAGGAGCGCAGGCGCCGCGGCGGGACGGAGAACGTGCCGGCCATCGTCGGCCTGGGCGTCGCCTGCGAGCTCGCCGCCGCCGAGCTGCAGGCGAAAGCCAGGCAGACCACTGCCCTGCGCGACCGGCTCGAGACCGGCGTGCTCATGCGCATCCCGGGCACCACCCTCAACGGCGGGCTGGCCCCGCGCATCGGCAACACCAGCAGCATCTGCTTCGGCGGGCTGCAGGCCGAGGTGATCCTCGACCGCCTGGACAAGGCGCACATCTGCGCCTCCTCCGGCGCGGCGTGCACCGCCGGCGGCAATGTGCCGTCGCACGTGCTGACCGCCATGGGGCTGAGCGAGGCGGAGGCACTGGCGACCATTCGCTTCTCCCTGAGCCGCTACACGACTGAGGCAGAGATCGACCGCGTGCTCGATGCGCTGGGTTCCATCGTCAAACGACTGACCGCCGAGGCGGCATGAAGGCTTGCTCAACCTGAAGGAAATGCTGTGAAAGTGATGATCAGAAAAGATGCCCAAGGCACCCTGTCCGCCTACGTGGCGAAGAAGGATCTGGAAGAGCCCATCGTCGCCATGGAGCAGGCGGGCATGTGGGGCGGGGTGGTGACGCTGGCCAATGGCTGGCGCCTGGAACTGCCGGCGATGGCGCCGGAGACCACCCTGCCGATCACGGTGGAAGCGCGCCGGCTCGGAGAGTAGGGGGAACAGACATGATCACCCAGGACGATCTTGCGCACCTCGACGACCTGCTGGCGACACCGCCGGCGGAGGCGAATCCCCTCGCCGATTTTCGCGCCCGCTTTCCCGGTCTGTCGCTCACCCGCTGTGACGCGCAGGACATGAGCGGCGAGGAGCCGTTTCGGGCGTATCCGAAATTCGACCTCTATCTGGTGGATGGCCGGGAACACTGCTGGCGCATCACCGACGATCCGGGGGCTGCGACCGGCATCGTGGTGGCGGCGCGCAACTGAGGACAGGCGATGACCGAAGGCTGGATTCCCCTGTCCGATCCCGACATCAGTCTGCTGGAACTGGATGCGGTCGCCGACATCCTCAAGTCGCCGCGCCTGAGCCAGGGTCCGGCGGTCGCGTCCTTCGAGGCGGCCTTCGCGGCCTACACCGACCGCAGGCACGGCGTGGCCGTCGCCAGCGGCACCCTGGGCCTGCTGCTGGCACTGAAGGCGATGGGCATTGGACCGGGTGACGAGGTCATCGCCTCGCCCTACAGCTGGCATCAGATCTCCCATGCGATCGCGCTCGCCGGTGCCAGACCCGTCTTCGCCGACATCGACTACTGGTCCGGCACGCTGGCGGCGGAGAAGGTCGAGGCGAAAATCACCCCCGCCACCCGTGCCATCCTGGCCGGGAACACCAATGGCCATCCCGCGCCATGGGCGGCACTGCGCGACATGGCCACGCGTCACGGCCTCAAGCTCATCGAGGACTCCACCGAGGCCATCGGCTCCACCTACCAGGGGCGCCGCGTGGGGGGCTTCGGCGACGTCGCCATCTTCGATTTCTCCCAGCCGGGTGCGCTCACCTGCGGCGAAGGCGGCATGGCCGTGACCGACGATCCGGAACTGGCGAGCAAGCTGCGCTACCTGCGCAGCCGGAGGATGGACGAACGCTTTTCCATCGTGATCACCGGCAGCCTGCCGTATCAGGCGGGCATGAACGAAATGACGGCGGCGATCGGCCTGACCCAACTGCAGCGCATCGACCAGATCCTCGCCCGGCGCAAGCAGGTGGAGCAGATCTACTACGACTACGTGAAATCCTTCGAGGGCATCAAGGACCCCTACATCGGGCCGGACGTGACCGAGGTGCACTGGTTCCTGTACCTGGTGCATCTGGGCACGCGCTTCACGCGGAGCAGCCGCGACGCCATCGTGAATGACCTGCACACGGAGAAGATCGAAGCCGCGGCCTACTGCCAGCCGCAGCACCTGCAGGCCTTCTACACCAATCTGGGCTACCGCAAGGGCGACTTTCTGGTTACGGAGAAGGTGGCCGACCGCATCATCGCGCTGCCGTTCCACGCCCATCTGAGCGAGGACCAGATCGGCTTCATCGTGCAGACCGCCAAGGACGCCTCGGTGAACATCGGGGCGGGCTCGGCCATTTACCTATGACTTATCTACGACTCACCCGACACCCAAGGAGCAAAGCCATGCCACTGTTGACAATCAATCCCTCCGGCAAGACCGTGCAGTCCGCCGAGGGCATGAGCATCCTCGAAGCCCTGCTCGCCGCCGGCGAAAAAATCGGCAGCAAGTGTGGGGGCAAGGCCGACTGCGGTGCGTGTCACATCTTCGTCCACGATGGACGCAAGAGCCTGTCCAAAATCCAGCGCGCCGAGAACGAAAAGCTCGACAGCATCGTCGGCGTCGGATCCAAGTCGCGGCTGGCCTGCCAGGCGAAGCTGGGCAGCGAGGACGTGACGGTGGAGCTGCTGGGCTTCGGTTCCGGCCTGTGAGTCGCGGAGAGACACCATGGACAACGACAAGGTCATGATCCACGTACGCTTCGCCCCCAACGGCAGCGTCACCGAAATCGGCGAGCGCCCGGGTACGCTCAGTGCGCAGGACTGGTTCAACCTGCTCACCCGCGCCACCACCGACTGCTATGAAGTCCTGTCCGGCGGGCGTGCCATCTTCCGGATCCCGCGCCAGCAGATCGATCAACTGAAATCGTCTGCGGCCTGAGGAGAAGCGATCATGGACAAGACTACGGCGCTGCTGAAGGAGATTTCCGCCTACCTGGAAGAGGGCAGCGTCGTGCCTTATCTGGGGCCGGGCATGCTCGATCTGGTCCCGGGGGGAAGCCCGGTGCCCAAGTCGCCGGAAGAACTGGTGCAGCGCCTGGTGGCGAAGTCGAGCGTGCCGCACAAGATTCGCGGCAACCTGACGGCGGCCGCCCAGTACATCGAGAACTTCAAGCACCGCAAGACCCTGGTGGGAATCATGGCGGAGGCCTTTGCCCCCGCGGTGGCGCCCACCGTGCTGCACCACACCATCGCCGCCATCCGGCGCGAGCCGCTGCTGATCGTCGACGCCTGGTACGACAACGCCATGGGGACCGCGCTGCAGTCGCGGCTGCTGTGGGGGCAGGTGCAGGGCGTCAGCCAGTCCGAGCACTTCGGCACCTGGACCCACTACTTCCGCCAGGATGGCGCCCAGGGCGACCCCGAGGAAGCCGATACCTGGCCGGTGCTGCTGTACAAGCCCCTCGGTGGGATCAGCCCGGCGAAGAATTTCCTGGTCTCGGACACCGACTTCGTGGAAGTGCTCACCGAGATCGACATCCAGACCCCGATTCCGGAGGTGGTGCAGCAATTGCGCACCGGCCGCCATTTCCTTTTCCTCGGCTGCCGCTTCCGCAACCAGTTGGAACGGACCTTCGCGCGCCAGATCATGAAGCGTTCCTCCGACGTGCACTGGGCCGTGCTCCCGGGCGAACTGACCAAAAACGAGGCGCGCTTCCTGGCGGAGCAGAATATCCAACGGCTGGATATGCCGCTCGAGGTGTTTCAAAGCGTGTTGAGCGGCGCGCAGACTCCCGAGCCCGTGGCCGCCGCAGGCTGACGTGCTCGAAGGCGTCGTGGTCGGCGAGCCGGAGCTGGGCCGCCTGCCCGGCGTCCACGCAATGCACACCGCGTGACGTCGCCGCCTGGCATCAGCCCGCCATCGGCGTGGGGTCTTTCGTTGCCTTCCGCAACGTCCGCAGGCACTCGATCGTCGCCGCCATGTCCAGCGCGGTGAAATCGTCCAGGCTCTTCAGCCGCGGGTCCGCCCCGGACGCCAGCAACTGCTCCACCACCCGATGCTTTCCCGTCGAGGCGGCATACATCAGACAGGTGGCACCGTTATCGTTCTGGTGGTCCGGGTTCGCGCCGGCGCGGATGAGAAGGTCGATGGCCTCCAGGCTTTCGCCCACGCAGGCCAGCCACAGCGCGGTATTGCCGTCCACGTTGGTGGCGTCGAGGGCGGCGCCGCTCTGGATCAGTTCGAACACGATCGCCGTGTCGCCCAGCTTGGCGGCGCGCATCAGGGGCGTCATGCCGTGTTCTGCCACCGCGTCGAGGTCGTCGGCGGGATAGCCATGTTCCCGCAGCCATTGGGCAAGCCGCAGCGTGAGCGTGGGCGGGGACGATTTCGGCTGCGCCCGCTGCCAAGCGGCGAAGCCGCCATCCAGGCTGTAGACCTCGCCAAAGCCGAAGTCGGCGAAGGTCTGGGCGTGGGTTTGGCTCGCGTTGCCGTGGTAGCAGTAGATCAGCACCGGCGTGGTTTTCGGCGTGGCGAGCACGAAGGCGTCCAGATTGCCGCTGGTCAGGTGCCGCGCCGTGGGAATGTGCGCCAGGTCGAAGCGAACCTGGTCGCGGGAATCCAGCACCAGCACCTTGCCGCGGGCGAGCAGGCGGCGCGCGGCTTCGGCGTCGATGCGCTGAAAGGGTTTTTCGTGGCTCATGGCATGGGCTCCGTGTCGGGCACCGCCTCGCGGTCCGGGTAAGGCGGCAGGGTGGTGATGCGCGTGTCGCTGAGCGCGCGGCCCACCGTGAAGTGGTAGAGGGACTGGAAGCTGCGGTCCTTCAGCCCCAGCAGTTCGTGGAACGCATCGTCGAGGAAGCAGCCGATGCCGGTGCCGCGCAGCTCCAGCGTTTCCGCTTCGAGATACAGCACGTGCCCCAGCAGACCTGCTTCCCAGTGCAACTGGCGGTAGCGCCAGGCGTCCTCCCGCAGGGTGGGTTCGAACTCTGCCAGCATGCCCAGCGAGAAGCAGCTGTCGGCGGCGATGGCCTGCTGGCAGCTCACCGCGCGCGCGACCTTGTGCCACTTGCCGGGCTGCAGGCGGAACAGGGGAAGGTGTGCCGGGCAGCCTTGCACGCGTTCCCATTCGAACTCATCGCTCATTGCCGTGCGCAACCGCACCTCCGCGTCCGGCGCACGCACCAGGATGTAAAGCCCGGGCGCGATGCTCTCCACGCGGTGCACGAACAGAACGGGATGAACCCTGGGCCCATGGTCCCATACGTCCCACGGCGCGTGCGGCCGGTGAAGCAGGCTGTCGAGCAGGTGGAAAAAGTCCTTGGCTGGCAGGACGAACTGCGGATCGAAACGCTGCGCGCTGCGCCGGCCGAGGATGACCTGGGCGGCGGGCAGCCCGGCGGCGGGGGTCGCGGGCGGATACTGGCTGCGCGCGGGTGCTTCCGTCGCCTGCCCGGTTTTTTTCGTGGCGGCCGCGACTTCGTCGATGACCGGCCAGCTGTACATGGGATGGGGATCGAGGGTATTCGCCTGGCCCATCCACATCGAGTGCGCGTCCGGCCAGGGCTCAGGCGCCGCGGCAGTCAGTTTGGGTTCGGTTCGTGGCAGCACCTGCACCAGCAGGTCGGCGTCCTCCCGTTCCGCGCCGGGAAAATCCTCGACCCGATCGAGGCCCAGCAGCCGCGCCAGATGCGAGTGCTCGCAGGCCGTCACCAGGCGCAGCCGCCAGCCGAGCACGCCGGCGGCGTAGCGCAGCGCGGCCAGGGCATGGCCCACGTCGAGCTGGCAATAGCGAAAGGCACGCTCGCCGTATTTCCACGCCTCGCGCCAGTGGATCGAGGAGAGCCCGATCCACAGCCCGTGCTCGCTCGCCGCTCCATCCGCTGGTGCGCGACAGCGTTGCTCCAGCGCGTGGCTGCGGCTCGCGTAGTGATAGAGGCCGTCATCCAGTCCCGCGATGCCACGCGCGATCACGTAGGCCTCGGTCGGGTGCAGGTTGCCGCTGGAGGGGTTGCAGCGCAGCGCCCAGCGGTCCGGGCCGTATTCCTTCCACGCCGACAGGCCGAGCGACAGTTCCAGCAGCGCGCCCAGCGCATCCAGCGATAGCGCCGGCGACCAGACTTCCTCTGGCGTATAGATGCCGGCGAAGGAGGTGGCCAGGCGCCCGCCGCACAGCGGCAGGCGGAGGGTGGGACTTCCCTTGAATGTACGGAACGGGTCCGGCTGGCCCGTCCAGTCCAGGGTCTCCGGACCGGCGGCGTAGCGCTCAGGGCGATGCTTGGTGCGCTCGTGGTAGGCGAGCGCCACCTCCGCGCGCCGGCTGTCCTGGGGCGCGGGGCAGGGGGCCGCGCCAGGTGGACGGCGGCAGGACTCGAGGTCGCGCGGCGCATCGTCCGGTGCCACGCCCAGGTGCCTGCGTACGAACTCGGCGTCGAAGCCCGCAAGCCGCCAGCCGTTCCCTTCGATCAGCGGACGCCGGATCAGCAATGGATTGCTCAGCATCAGTTTCAGCGCCGCCTCGGCCCCAACGCGCGCCGGGTCGATCTCGCCGGATTTCACCTGCGGCGCGGCGCGGTTGAACCACTCGGCGACTGGCAGGCCGTCGAAGAATGTCAGCAGGCGCTGCGCCGTCCACGGCTCGCTCAGCAGGTCGCGGACGATGAGTTCGTGCCCGGCATCGAGCAGCAGCCGCTTCTGCCGTGCATTGTTCGCGCAGCCGGGCTTTTCATAAAAAATCAAAGTGGCCATGGTGGCACGAAAGTTCAAATTACAAGGTTCAGGGCGCAGGTTGCCGGGGCTTCCGACTCGATTCTTGCCCCTTGGGTATTGTGGCGGCGATGCCCAGCAGCGCCTCGGTCTGCTCCTCGATGCGCGCCCGGACTTTCTTGTCCAGCTTCTTCAGCCAGTAGCCCGGAATGTCCGATACGCCATAGGCGGCGCCCGCCAGCATGCCGGCCAGCGCGCCGTTGGTGTCCGCGTCCTCGCCGCGGTTCACCACCTCGGTCACGCAATCCTCGAAGTTGTCGGTGCGGAAAAAATAGTGCAGCACCGTCTGGGTCGTATCGACGATATAGCCCGAGGCGCGCCTGGGATAGGGGTCGAAGCGGAACACCGGAAACGCATCGATCAGGCGGTTCGCCTCCGCCCGGCAGTCCCTGAAGCCGCCGCCGCGGATCAGGGTGCGCGTCATTCTTCCGAAGGCCAGCGTGGCGGCGTCCGACAAGGGATGGTGGTGGGTGAGGTGGCACTGCTCCAAGGTCGCGCGCGCGAATGCTTCGTCATCAGTCAGCGTCGCGAGCGCCAGCGGCAGGTTGCGCATGCAGGCGCCGTTGCCGGCGTCGCCTTCGTTGGGCGGGCCGGCCAGCGTACCCTCCATGATGTAGCGCTGAATCCCGCGGCGGCAGGTGTTGCCCACGTCGATGGGTTTGGACTTGAGCCACGCGGCGAAAGCATCGGCGGCGGCGCGCGCATTCCAGCCGCCGCTGTCGACGATGGCCTGTCCCAGCGCCAGGGACATCTGCGTGTCGTCGGTGACCTCGCCCGGCCTGAGCTTGAGCCAGCCGCCACCGATCATGTCGCGGTGCATGCCGTAGTTGTGTTGAATCTCGGCGGCTGTCATGAATTCGACCGTTGCTCCCAGGGCGTCGCCGACGGCGAAGCCCAGATAGGCGCCCAGCGCGCGTTCCTGCACGTCGTCCCCGATCACGGCCGCTTCTCAGAGATAGCTGACCATGACGCGGTACTCGCCGCCGATCGCCAGATATTCGGCTTCGCCCTTGAGCGCGTGGCGCGGCAGCAGGTCGTTGAAGAACAGGATCTTCACGGTGGGCACGAGGGCCTCCAGGATGTAGTCGCCGAATTCGCAGGCAATGCTGCGGTGGGCGGTGAAGGAGACGACGTTGTTCAGCCGCACCAGGGCCGGCCCGCTGCGCGGCTTCGGCTGCCCGCGCAGCAGGCTGTCCTCGCTGAAGTCGTTGACGCCGCGGTACAGGCGCACATGGCGCCGTCCCGGCTGGAACCAGCGGCCGAGCGACCACTGGCAAAATTCGTACAGCAGGTCCAGCTGGCCGAAGATGTCGTTGTTGTGGAAGCGGCTGGACATTTTCTCCTCCACGTAGCGCGCCCAGGCCTGGGAGCCAAAGCGCGTGAGTGTTGTCTTGTGGAAGGTCGGAAACAGGCCGAAGCGGCTCTCCGCCCAGCCTTTGATGACGGCCCCTTCGCGGCTGTTGGCGTCGAAACCCCAGCCCTTGAGCAGGCGCAGGTAGCTGGCGCGGAAGCGGCGCACGGTGCCGTCACCGGCTGATGTCTGCCTCGGGCGCAAGTCGAAACTCTCGTCCATATAGTCCTGAAACCGTTTCCCCGCCTCCGCGGGTGTGGTCGCCGTCGCCAGGAGATCGAACAGCCGCGCATGGCCGGCACGCACGCCGTGGATGTGCAGAGGGAGCGGATCTTCGTTGAACGCGACGCTCGCCAGCAGGCCGGTGGGAACGCCCACCAGGTTGGCGCTGTGTCCCCGCAGCGCGGCGACGGTCATAGTGCGTGAATCGGAATGGAGGCGCGCTTGCGCCCCAGCAGCCCGTCCACCTTTCTGCGCACGTCCTCCACCGTCAGCGGCTTGAACAGCTGGCCGTCGATCCCGGCCTGCTGGCAGGCGGCCACCAGCGGATCGTCGCGCGTGTCCCCCACGAGCAGGATTTTCGTTTCCGCCAGCCGCGAGCGGATGAGCGCGAGCACTTCCACGCCGCGCTCCTGCACGATGTCGACGCCCAACAGCAGCAGGTCCGGCTTCCACTCGATGCTCTTGTCGAAGGCCGCCTCCAGCGTGGGCAGGTCGTGGGTCTCGTTCTCGTCGTGCAGCATGAACTGCAGCGCCATGCGGGTGATCTCGTCGTTGGCCACGACGAACAGGCGCTTGTTGTCCACCGCCTTGGCGGTTTCGACGCCGATTTGCATGTCTGTTCTCCCGAGTGTCTTGTGCGGAAACGGGTGGAGCAAGAAGTGTTCCGATCGCACAGGCCTCGTCGGCATGCGGCCTGGCGCGGTGGCGCGCCACCCAAGCCTGTCGCATGTCGGACAAGCCGGGCCGGAGTGTATGGTTTGCGACAAGGCAGGCCGCGGCCTGGCGGCCGCAGCCCCGGGGCGCGAGGTCAGGGGGAGCGAGGTGCGGGGACGTGGCACAGGCGTTGCTTCGATGGAATCGACACGCAAGGGCCGACATGATCTTCTCCCGTACCAGCCAATACGCCATCCAGGCGCTGATCTACCTGGCCACCCAGCCCGGGCGCCGGGCGGTGCTGAACCGCGAGCTCGCCCAGAACCTGGGCGTGCCGCCCGCCTATCTGGCCAAGATTCTGCAGGGCTTGTGCCGGCAGCAGCTGCTGGATTCCTCGCGCGGCCGCTATGGCGGCTTCAGCCTGCGCGAGGGAGTGGACCAGACCAGCGTCCTCGACATCGTCCTCCTGGTGGAGGGACCGCGCGCCGAGCGGGAATGTCTGCTTGGGCTCAAAGTCTGCGGCGACGATACTGCCTGCCCCATGCACCGGAAGTGGAAGCCGGTCAAAGCGGAGCTGCGGGCCTATCTCGGCCGCGTGACCCTGAACCAGCTCGCCAAGGCCGTTCGCAGCGGCCAATACCGTCTGTCCGATTTGCCGCTCGCGCTGTCGCTGCATTGAGCGGCTGCGTCCTCTCCCTTTTTGCATGTCCCCTTCACGACAGCCGCATCGGTGTTTGTCGCGTTTGCAACAAGCCTTTTTGGCTCGCCAGCGGCGCGAAAACCCGCATGAAAACAGTGCGTTAATCCCCTGGTTGCGGGGTGGCACGGTCGTTGCTGAATACCCGGCGTGCAGTGAATGTTTTGCCGGGTCCGTATCCGAGAAGAAGAAAAACAGACGGTGCGCAGAAGCATCTGAATCGGCGGAGTGCTTGCTGCCTAAGCGAATCGGTTACGAATTTTTACTTAAGGAGATACACATGTCTGGTCTGAGACAAATCGCTTTCTACGGCAAGGGTGGCATCGGCAAGTCCACCACCTCGCAAAACACGCTGGCTGCGCTGGCTGACCTGGGGCAGAAAATCCTCATCGTCGGCTGCGATCCGAAAGCCGACTCCACCCGCCTGATCCTGCACGCGAAAGCGCAGGACACCATCCTCTCCCTGGCCGCCGAAGCCGGCAGCGTGGAGGACCTCGAGCTCGAGGACGTGATGAAGATCGGCTACAAGGACATCCGCTGCGTCGAGTCCGGCGGTCCCGAGCCCGGCGTCGGCTGTGCCGGCCGCGGCGTGATCACTTCCATCAACTTCCTGGAAGAGGAAGGCGCCTACGACGGCATCGACTACGTTTCCTACGACGTGCTTGGCGACGTGGTGTGCGGCGGCTTCGCCATGCCCATCCGCGAGAACAAGGCGCAGGAAATCTACATCGTGATGTCCGGCGAGATGATGGCGATGTATGCGGCCAACAACATCTCCAAGGGCATTCTGAAGTACGCCAACTCCGGCGGCGTGCGCCTGGGCGGCCTGATCTGCAACGAGCGCCAGACCGACAAGGAACTGGAGCTCGCCGAAGCGCTCGCCGGCAAGCTGGGCACCCAGCTGATCCACTTCGTGCCGCGTGACAACGTGGTGCAGCACGCCGAGCTGCGCCGGATGACGGTGATGGAATACGCACCCGACTCCAAGCAGGCCGACGAGTACCGTCAGCTGGCGTCCAAGATCCATGCGAACGCGGGCAAGGGCATCATCCCGACCCCGATCACCATGGACGAGCTGGAAGACCTGCTGATGGCCCACGGCATCATGAAGGCGGTGGACGAGTCCATCATCGGCAAGACCGCTGCCGAGCTGGCGGCAACCGCGGCGTAAGCAAGGTTCCGTCGCCGCCGTGCGCGGCGGCGACGGCCAGAGGGAAACCTCTGCCAAGGGCATGGTCGCCCGTCATGGGGGCGGTGCCGTTCGCAGAGTTTTCCCGGCCACCGGAAAACCGGTTTTACGTTCACACCAACCAGGAGGGCGAAATGAGCCTCACAGTCGAGCAAGTCAAAGCGAGAAACCAGGACCTCATCAAGGAGGTGCTGGAAGTGTACCCGGAAAAAACCGCCAAGCGCCGCGCCAAGCACCTGGGCACCTTCGAGGAAGGCAAGCCGGATTGCGGCGTCAAATCCAACGTCAAGTCCATTCCCGGCGTGATGACCATCCGTGGCTGTGCCTATGCCGGCTCCAAGGGCGTGGTGTGGGGCCCGATCAAGGACATGATCCACATCAGCCATGGCCCGGTGGGCTGCGGCCAGTATTCCTGGGCGGCCCGCCGCAACTACTACATCGGCACCACCGGCGTGGACACCTTCGTCACCATGCAGTTCACCTCCGACTTCCAGGAGAAGGACATCGTCTTCGGCGGCGACAAGAAGCTGGAAAAGATCATGGACGAGATCCAGGACCTGTTCCCGCTGAACAAGGGCATCACCGTGCAGTCCGAGTGCCCCATCGGCCTCATCGGGGACGACATCGAAGCGGTCTCGAAGAAAAAGTCCAAGGAATTCGGCGGCAAGACCATCGTGCCGGTGCGCTGCGAGGGCTGCCGCGGCGTGTCCCAGTCGCTGGGCCACCGCGTCGCCAACGACACCATCCGCGACTGGGTGTTCGACAAGCAGGACGGCAAGGCCTCCAGCTTCGAGAGCACGCCCTACGACGTGGCCATCATCGGCGACTACAACATCGGCGGCGACGCCTGGTCGTCCCGCATCCTGCTCGAGGAAATGGGCCTGCGCGTGATCGCGCAGTGGTCCGGCGACGGCTCCATCGCCGAGCTGGAGAACACGCCGAAAGCCAAGCTCAACGTGCTGCACTGCTACCGCTCGATGAACTACATCAGCCGCCACATGGAAGAGAAGTACGGCATCCCCTGGGTCGAGTACAACTTCTTCGGCCCCACCAAGATCGCCGCATCGCTGCGCGAGATCGCCAGCCACTTCGACGACAAGATCAAGGAGGGCGCTGAGCGCGTGATCGCCAAGTACCAGCCGATGATGCAGGCGGTGATCGACAAGTACAAGCCGCGCCTGGAGGGCAAGACGGTGATGCTCTTCGTGGGCGGTCTGCGCCCGCGCCACGTCATCGGCGCCTACGAGGACCTGGGCATGAACATCGTCGGCACCGGCTACGAATTCGGCCACAACGACGACTACCAGCGCACGACGCACTACGTCAAAGACGGCACGCTGATCTACGACGACGTCACCGGCTACGAGTTCGAGAAGTTCGTCGAGAAAATCCAGCCCGACCTGGTCGGCTCCGGCATCAAGGAAAAGTACGTGTTCCAGAAGATGGGCGTGCCCTTCCGCCAGATGCACTCCTGGGACTACTCGGGTCCGTACCACGGCTACGACGGCTTCGCCATCTTCGCCCGCGACATGGACATGGCGATCAACAACCCGGTATGGGGCCTGACCAAGGCGCCCTGGAAGTAATGAAGCAGGCAACCAGGGGCTAGCAAGCCGGGGCCGGATTGCCCACGCAGGTTCCAGCCCCCAGCCTCCAGCCTCGAATTAGGAGAACCAAGATGACCCAGAACGTAGAGAACGTAATCGACCACTTCAACCTGTTCCGCGGACCGGAATACACCGAGATGTTCGCGAACAAGAAGAAGAATTTCGAGAACCCCCACCCCGACGAAAAGGTCGAGGAAGTGCGGGAGTGGACCAAGACCTGGGAATACCGCGAGAAGAACTTCGCCCGCGACTCGCTCACGGTCAACCCCGCCAAAGCCTGCCAGCCGCTGGGCGCGGTGTTCGCCGCCGTCGGCTTCGAGGGCACCATGCCCTTCGTGCACGGCTCCCAGGGCTGCGTCGCCTACTACCGCAGTCACTTCAGCCGCCACTTCAAGGAGCCCAGCTCCTGCGTGTCGTCCTCGATGACCGAGGACGCGGCGGTGTTTGGCGGCCTCAACAACATGATCGACGGCCTGGCCAACACTTACAACATGTACAAGCCGAAGATGATCGCGGTATCCACCACCTGCATGGCGGAGGTGATCGGCGACGACCTCAACGGCTTCATCCAGAATGCCAAGAACAAGGGCAGCGTGCCGCAGGACTTCGACGTACCCTACGCCCATACCCCGGCCTTCGTCGGCAGCCACATCACCGGCTACGACAATGCGCTCAAGGGCATCGTCTCCCACTTCTGGGAGGGCAAGGACCGCACGCCGAACGGGAAGATCAACTTCATCGGTGGCTTCGACGGCTACACCGTGGGCAACTTGCGCGAGATCAAGCGCATGTTCGACCTGATGGGGGTCGAGCACACCATCCTCGCCGACAACAGCGAGGTGTGGGACACCCCGGCCGACGGCGAATTCCGCATGTACGACGGGGGCACCACCCTGGAGGACGCCAAGGCCGCGATCAACGCCAAGGCCACCGTCTCCATGCAGGAGTTCTGCACCGAGAAGACCCTGGGCTACATCGCCGAGAAGGGCCAGGAGGTCGTGGCCTTCAACCACCCGGTGGGCGTGGCGGCAACCGACAGGTTCCTGATGGAAATCTCCCGCCTCACCGGCAAGGCCATTCCCGAGGCCTTGACCAAGGAGCGCGGCCGCCTGGTGGACGCCATCGCCGATTCCAGCGCCCACATCCACGGCAAGAAGTTCGCCATCTACGGCGACCCCGACCTGTGCCTGGGCCTGGCGGGCTTCCTGCTGGAGCTGGGCGCCGAGCCGGTGCACGTGCTGTCCACCAACGGCAACGGCGACTGGGAGAAGAAGATGCAGGCGCTGTTCGACAGCTCGCCCTTCGGCAAGGGCTGCAAGGCCTACCCCGGCAAGGACCTGTGGCACATGCGTTCCCTGCTGTTCACGGAGCCGGTGGACTTCCTCATCGGCAACACCTACGGCAAGTACCTGGAGCGCGATACCGGCACGCCGCTGATCCGGATCGGCTTCCCGGTGTTCGATCGCCACCATCACCACCGCTATCCGGTGTGGGGCTACCAGGGTGCGATGAACGTGCTGGTGTGGGTGCTGGACAAGATCTTCGACGAAATGGACAAGAACACCATCGTCCCGGCGAAGACCGACTACAGCTACGACATCATTCGTTAAGGCGGTACGGGCCGGGCGGCGTCGGGCTGCCCGGCGGCAGCAGGAGCAGGACGCGGGAGAGACCATGGCAGAAGTGACGTTCTTGACGCTGAAGCTGCCGGACCGGTACACGGTGAACGTGGACCCGGCCCAGCGGCGGACCTTGCTGAGCCTGATGCGCGAGTTTCGCATTCCCGGCTACTGCCGGTGCGAAGAGGGCAGGTGCGGAAGCTGCGCCGTCAAGGTGCTGCCCAGGCCCGGGCGGCCGGGCGCCCGGCGCGTAACCCTGAGCGGCCGGGAAAAGCGCGCACTTCTCAAGCGCGGCAAGATTTCGCGCCAACAGTACGAAACGGATGTCCTCGCTGACGTGCCGCCCTTGTGGCGCCTTGCCTGCCAATACGTGGTCGGGGACGAACCGATCCTCGTGGCCTTCTGAAGGTTCCTGACGGAGAGCGGTCATGGATGCACTGTCGAAAAAGGTTCAGGAAGTCTTCGACGAACCCGCCTGCGGCAAGAATCAGGCAAAGTCGGAGAAGGATCGCAAGAAGGGTTGCACCAAGCAGCTTGCGCCCGGCGCGGCCGCCGGTGGCTGCGCCTTCGACGGCGCAAAGATCGCGCTGCAGCCCATCACCGACGTCGCGCACCTGGTGCACGGCCCCATCGCCTGCGAAGGCAACTCTTGGGACAACCGCGGCGCCAAGTCCTCCGGCTCACGCCTCTACCGCACCGGCTTCACCACCGACATCAACGAGCTCGACGTGGTCTACGGCGGCGAGAAGCGCCTGTTCAAGTCGGTGAAGGAGATCGTCGACAAGTACGACCCGCCCGCCATCTTCGTCTACCAGACCTGCGTCACCGCGTTGATCGGCGACGACATCGAGGCGGTGTGCAAGGCCGCCAGCGCGAAATTCGGCAAGCCGGTGATTCCGGTGAATGCGCCCGGCTTCGTCGGCAACAAGAACCTCGGCAACAAGCTCGCCGGCGAGGCGCTGCTCGACTACGTCATCGGCACCGAAGAGCCCGAGACCACGACGCCCTACGACATCAACATCATCGGCGAGTACAACCTCGCGGGGGAGCTGTGGCAGGTGAAGCCGCTGCTCGACGAAATGGGCGTGCGCATCCTGTCCTGCATCTCCGGCGACGCGAAGTACAAGGAGGTTGCCTACAGCCATCGCGCCAAGGCCGCGATGATGGTGTGCTCCAAGGCAATGATCAACATCGCCCGCAAGATGGACGAGCGCTATCAGATTCCATTCTTCGAGGGCTCGTTCTACGGTATTTCCGACATGAGCGACAGCTTGCGCAACATCGCCAGGCTGCTGGTGGAAAAGGGCGCGCCGGCCGATCTGCTGGATCGCACCGAAGCCATCATCCGGCGCGAGGAAGCCGGGTTCTGGACGCAGATGGAACCCTACAAGGAGCGCCTCAAGGGCGTGAAGGTGCTGCTCATCACCGGTGGCGTGAAATCCTGGTCGGTGGTGTCCGCGCTGCAGGAAGTGGGCATGGAGATCGTCGGCACCAGCGTGAAGAAGTCCACCCTGGAGGACAAGCAGAAGATCAAGGAACTGATGGGCGAGGACGCCCACATGATCGACGACATGACCCCGCGCGAGATGTACAGGATGCTCAAGGATGCGCAGGCCGACATCATGCTTTCCGGCGGCCGTTCCCAGTTCGTCGCGCTCAAGGCCAAGATGCCCTGGCTCGACATCAACCAGGAACGCCACCACGCCTATGCCGGCTACAGCGGCATGGTGAACCTGGTGCGGGAGATCGACAAGGCGCTGTACAACCCGATGTGGGAACAGGTGCGCAAGCCGGCACCGTGGGATCTGGTTAGCGTGTAGCTGGCAGCCAGTAGCCTTTAAGGTGCGCGCGAAGCGCGACATCGAGCTACAAGCCACTCCCTACCAGCTCGGAAAGAACGAAATGGCCACAGTGACTCATGTAAAGAAAAGTTGTGCAGTCAACCCGCTCAAGATGAGCGCACCCATTGGCGCCGCCCTGGCCTTCATGGGCCTGGACAACTGCATGCCGACACTGCACGGCTCCCAGGGCTGCACTGCCTTCGGCCTGGTGCTGTTCGTGCGCCACTTCAAGGAGGCGGTGCCGATGCAGACCACGGCCATGAACGAGGCCACCACCATCATGGGCGGCATGGACAACGTGGAGCAGGCCATCCTCAACATCCACAAGCGCGCCAAGCCGGCCATCATCGGCATCGCCTCGACGGGCCTGACCGAGACCAAGGGCGACGATGTGGACGGTTACCTCCAAATCATCCGCCAAAAACATCCCGAGCTGGCCGAACTCGGGGTGGTGTACGTCTCCACTCCGGATTACGTCGGCGCCTTTCAGGACGGCTGGGCCAAGGCGGTGGCCAAGCTGGTGAAGGAACTGGCCGAGCCCGGCCCAAAAATCGCCGGGCAGGTGAACGTGCTCGCCGGCAGCCAGCTCACCCCCGGCGACATCGAGGAAGTGCGGGAGATCGTGGAAGCCTTCGGCTTCAAGCCCATCATCCTGCCCGACCTCTCCGGCTCCATGGACGGCCACGTGCCCGACAACTTCAGCCCGACCACGCTGGGCGGCACCACGCTGAGCGAACTGCGCAACACCGGTGCCTCCGAATTCAGCGTAGCCATCGGCGAACACATGCGCGAGGCGGCGCAGGTGCTGAACGACAAATGCGGCGTGCCTTTCGAGGTGCTCGAAACCCTGACCGGCCTTGACGCCTGCGACCGTCTGATGAGCCTGCTGGCGGAGAAATCCGGCCGCCCGGCGCCGAATAAGTACCGCCGGCAGCGCAGCCAGCTGGTGGACGCCATGCTCGACGCGCACTTCCACATCGGCGGCAGGAAGATCGCCATCGGCGCCGAGCCCGATCTCTTGTGGGGCGTCGGCAACCTCCTCGCGGGCATGGGCGCGGAACTCGCGGCCGTGGTGACCACCACGCAATCCCCGATTTTGGAAAAACTGCCGGCGCAGGAAGTCCTGATCGGCGACCTGGAGGATCTGGAAAACCGATCGCAGGACTGCGACCTGCTGATCACGCATTCCCACGGGCGGCAGATGGCAGAACGCCTGGGCATTCCCTTCCTGCGCATGGGCATTCCCATGTTCGACCGCCTGGGCGCGGCGCACCAGGTGACGGCCGGCTACCGCGGCACGCGCGACCTGCTGTTCCAGGTCGCCAACATCTTCATGGCCGAGGCCCACGAGCCGGGGCCGGACGACTGGCGCAGGACGGAAACCGAGGGAGCGGCATGTGGAAGTTGTGCGTCGGCTGCGGCTCATTGAGAGCGGCACGGGTGAAAGTTTCTTGAACGGAGGCTATATGAAAGTCGCATTCTGCACACAGGACATGAAGCGGGTGGATGCCCACTTTGGCTGGGCGAAGAACATCGCCATCTACGATGTGTCGTCCGGCGACTCGCGCTTCGTCGAGGCGATCCAGTTCGACGGCGACCTCCAGGAAGACGGCAACGAGGACAAGCTGGCCCCCAAGCTGGAGGCGATCAAGGACTGCGCCATTCTGTATGTGGCGGCGATCGGCGGCTCCGGCGCGGCACGGGTGGTGGCCCACAACATCCACCCCATCAAGGTCCAGCAGCCGGAAGCCATCGACGAGATCCTGGTCAAGCTGCAGGACGTGCTGAAGGGCACGCCGCCGCCCTGGCTGCGCAAGGCGATCCAGAAGGGCCAGGAAAAGACATTCGATTTCGAGGAAGAAGAGGTCTGAACATGGGCAGCACCGAAGCCGCAGTCGTCGAAGCCGACCCGATGGAGTCGGTGTTCGTCAAGGAACTGATCAAGCAGTGGCGCGCCCAGGACGCCCACGGCGCGTGGGAAGGCAAGAGCGATGCCAAGCTGCTGGAACCCTACATCATCACCAGGGAGCAGCGCCGGGAAATGCCCATCATCGGCGACCCCGACCCGGAGACCTTGTGGCGGCTGGAGCTGTTCTACAACGCCATCGGCCTCGCCATCGAGCGCGCCACCGGCATCATGGTGTCGCCGATGCTGAAGATGCACCACGAAGGCTTTGGCCGCATGGTGCTGCTGGCGGGTCGGCTGGTGGTGGTCAACAAGCAGCTGCGGGATGTTCATCGCTTTGGCTTCGAGAGCATGGAGAAACTCGCGGCAGAAGGGGAGAAGCAGGTGGCGGCGGGGATCGCGATGATCGAGCAGTTCCCGGACGCGGCCAGATATGGATGACACCGCATGGAGTCGAAAGGAGTAAGTCATGGCGATCGTTCTTGAGCGTGACATGGAAGTGGATGTGCCTCACTGGCTGGACATCATCGAAGGCGAGGAAATCGAGGCACTGCTCGCCGATATTGCAGGGAAATCTGAAGGAAAGGCGGATATGGAAGACAAGGAAGCCCTCAAGGCCGAGGTGAAGAAGCTCAACGCGCGGGCCATGGAAGCGCGCATGGCCCTGCACGACCTGTCCGAGGAACTGCCGGTGGGTCTGGAGAAGGTCATGGAGGTGGCCCAGGCCACGGTGGTCGCCTTCCAGAATCTGGAAGCGGCGCGCAAGAAGCTGGCGGCGGCTGGCTAGGGGAACCGTCATGGCCTTCGTCACTGTCACCATGCCCGACGGGCGCAGCTGGACGCCAAAATTTGTCGGGGCGATCAATCAGGAGAAGTGCATCGGCTGCGGCCGCTGTTTCCGGGTGTGCGGCCGCGACGTGCTGCAACTCGTCGGAGTGACCGAGGACGGCGAATTCATCCCGGTGCAGCTCGGCAGCGACGATGACGACGACGAGGAATACGAGCGCAAGGTCATGACCATCGCCAACCAGATGAACTGTGTCGGCTGCGAGGCGTGCTCCAAGATCTGCCCGAAGGATTGCTACACGCACGCGGCAATGCCCGCGGAATGAACGAAGGGGATGCAGCATGGATGCGCACGTTCCGGTGAGCCACGAGCAGCTGATGGCCTACGCCGCCCGGCCCGACGATGTGTTGACCCAGGCGTTTGCAGGGGCCGTCAGGACTGCCTTCGCCCAGGGGGTTTTTCCGGCATTCTTTTTCGGGCTGACCGAAACCCAGTTCGGCTGCCTGCTCGACCGCTACTTCCCCGGCGCCACGCAGGCGCTGTTCATGACAGGGGACTTGGCAGACGATCAGGCTTCCTGTCCCGCGTTCCGCGAGGACGAGATCCAGGATCTGGTGGCCCTGTTGCTGGAACACCGTGCCAGCGACCGCGACGAGGTGACCTGGCTGGCCTATGCCATCGCCACCGGCTGCATGGGCAGCAACCACCTGTGGCAGGACATGGGCCTTACGGGGCGGCAGGCGCTGTCCGACATCCTGCGCAACAACTTCACCACCCTGCACGACAAGAACGTCGGCAACATGAAGTGGAAGAAGTTCTTCTACAAGCAGCTGTGCGACCGGGCCGAGGTGAATCTGTGCAAGGCGCCGAGCTGCCAGGTGTGCGACGACTACCACAAGTGCTTCGGCCCGGAAGATGCCACGGGACTGGGTGCCCTGTCGCTGGCCAGCGGCCGGGCGGCGCCGGCGGTGGAAGCCGTCTAGCCGCGCTGCCCAGCTTGGCCGAAGGCGGGGCATCAGGCCGCTGTCGGCTACGGCCATCGTCGGAGCGGGCTTGCGCCCGGCACCGGCGCTCGCCCGTTCCGGGCCGGGGGCGCGGCGGGCGCGCCGCCGCTATAATGGCGTCCCGTGTTAGGAGATGCCCCATGACAACGATTTCCGACCCCACCCGTTTCAACAAGGCCATCGCGCTTTTCGACGCCGCCAATGCGCTGGACCCGCGCCAGGACGACGAGAACGGGCAGCCGGTGCCGCGCGAGCTGCTCTATGCCCGGCGCATGACGGAAATGCTCCAGCGTTACGCGCCGGATGCCTCGGAAGCGGTGCAGCTGGCGTGCCGTGCCCAGCATATCGAGCGCTGGAAGGTGCCGCGGGACAGTTACCCCATGGATCGGAACGGCTACCTGCAGTGGCGCACGGGGCTCTACAAGTACCACGCCGAGACGGCGGCACGGCTCATGCAGGAGGTGGGGTACGACCACGACATGATCGAGCGGGTGCGGACCATCATCGGCAAGAAGGCCCTCAAGCTGAACCCGGAGACCCAGCTGATGGAGGACGTGGTGGACCTCGTCTTCATCGAACACTACATGCTGGAGTTCGCCGGCCAGAAGCCCGATTACAGCGAGGAAAAGTGGCTGGACATCATCCGCAAGACGTGGAAGAAGATGTCGGAGCGTGCCCATCAATTCGCGCTCAGCGGCAAGATCCGGCTGCCCGAGCCGCTGGTGCCCCTCATCACAAAGGCCGTGACCGGGGCGTGAACCGTCAGGCGGCGGCCAGATCCCGAATCACCGAAGCGCCCACGCTGTCGCGGGGATCGAGCTCCTCCAGTTTCGCCAGCAGTTCGTGGCTCTCCTGCGCCCGTCCCAGGCGCAGGCGCATGAAGGCGAGCGCCTTGAGGGTGAACAGATAGAAGTGTTGCGGCGCGTCCACGCGCGTCCAGTCGGTGGAGTGGCCATCCAGCTGCGTCCAGTCGGGACTGAAGCCGCCCTGACGCGCGGCGACTTCCAGGCCGAGCAGGGCCACTTCCTCGGCCTGCGGCAGCATGCGCTTGTAGAAATAGAACTTGTACAGCGAGAAATAGCTGCCCAGGCAGTCCTCGTCGGCTTTCAGCGCCGTCCACAACAGGAACTCGGCCTTCTCGGTGTCGGCGTAGGCGTCGGCCGCCTGGCGCAGGGTGGCGTCGATGAGGGGCGGTGTCGCAAACCCGAGGGCTACGCCGAAGGGGTCGGTGGCCATGATCGGACATTGTGAAATTGGGGAAACGCTGCGTCCTCGCCCCAACCCTTCTCCCAGGGGGCGGGGGGCTTATCCCTGCCTCTCCCTCGGGGAGAGGGAACGAGGGTGAGGGCGCAGCGCTGCTGTTCCGTCATCACGCCTGGGCTGGTCAATCCCACACACCCGGCGGCAGCTTCAGCCGATCCACCGGCGTCCCGCCCAGCAGGTGTTCTTCCACGATGGCCGCGACGTCATCCTTGGTGACCTTGCCGTACATCACGCCTTCCGGATAGACCAGCACATGCGGGCCGTTGCAGGGGCCGAGGCAGCCGGTGTTACTCAGGGCGAAGCGGCCGTTCAAGCCCTTCTGCTGGAAGTTGTAAGCAAATTCCTCCCACACTTCCGCGGCGCCGCTTTGCACGCAGGAGCCGCGCGGGTGTCCGGGGCCGCGGTTCTGAACGCAGACGAAGACGTGTTTTTCGGGTTTGGGCATGAGATTCCTTAGCTGGTAGGGGGGTTATGGCCAGTAGCTTGTAGCCTGTAGCTTGTAGCTGTTTGTCGCGCGCAGCGCGGCTTTTCGCTACAAGCTACCAGCTACAAGCTACCAGCTAGCAATCATCCAAACTTGAACAGGATGCCGTATCCGCCGCGCGGATACTCCCAGTCCACATTGCGGTAGGTGGTGCAGATGATGCGGCAGGTGCCGCATTCCAGGCAGCCATCGGTGATCAGCACCACCTGGCCATTGCCTTCCGCGGTGTAGCAGCCGGCGGGACAGCAGACCGTGCATTCCTGGGTCTTGCATTCCACCTGGCAGGTGGTGGGGTTCCTGATGCTGATGTGCGGCCGGCCGGGATCGACGCGGTAGCGGTTCTGGAACAGCTTTTCCTCTACTTTCACCGGGATCATTCGAAAGCCCTCCAAAACTTGAACGCATCGCCCATCAGGCCGAACATCGAGCGCCGCTGCCGGAAGCTCTCGCGGATCTGGCGCTCCTTGGTCTTCTTGTCCACGCCGTCCACGGTCAGCATGGTGTGGGCGGCGCGGTTCACCAGCTCCGGATAGTCGGTGAAGAACTGGTTATTCTTATGAAAGATTTCCGGCATGTTCTTGTACTTCTTCAGGTCCTTCATGACGAAACTGTCTTCCAGCCGGCCCTGGTAGTAGGCGAGGTTGGCGGCGGTCATCGGCAGGTTCTTCTGCTTGAGGTCGATCACGGTCTCGGCGGCGAGGCGCCCGGTGGTCATGGCGAGATTCGAGCCTTCGCGGTGCACCGCGTTGACGAACATGCCAGAGTCGCCGACGATCATCCAGCCCTCGCCGACGAGCCTGGGCATGGCCTTGTAGCCGCCTTCCGGGATCAGGTGCGCGGTGTATTCCTTCATCTCGCCACCGGCGATCAGGGGCTTGATGGCGGGATGGGCCTTCATCTGCTCCAGCAGCATGTAAGGTGTGGTCTTCTGCTGCTTGAAGTCGGACAGCATGCAGCCGACGCCGATGGTGAGCGAGTCCTTGTTGGTGTAGAGGAAGCCGGTGCCCATCATGCCCTGGGTGATCTTGCCCGCCATCTCGATCACCACGCCTTCGCCCTCGCCGATGTTGAAGCGGGTCTGGATGGTTTCTTCCGGCAGGAAGTGGATTTCCTTCACCGCCAGCGCCACGTCCTTGGGTTCGAGCTCGGGATGGAAGCCGGCCTTCTTCGCCAGCAGCGAGTTCACCCCATCGGCCAGGATGACCACATCCGCGTACACCGAGCCGCCCTCGCGGTCGGTCTGCACGCCGATCACGCGGTCGCGGTCCATGATCAGATTGGTGACGGTGGTCTCGCACACCAGCAGCGCGCCAGCCTCCTGCACGCGCTTGGAGAACCACTTGTCGAACTGGGCGCGGATGATGGTGTAGCGGTTGTAGGGCTGCTTGTTGAACTCGGCGGAGCGGTAGGTGGAGCCGACGTAGGACTCGTCGTCCAGCACCCACATCTGCTGTTCGATGATGTGGCGCTCCAGCGGCGCGTCTTCGCGGAAGTCGGGGATGATTTCCTCCAGCGCCTTGGAGTACAGGATCGCGCCCTGCACGTTCTTCGAGCCCGGGTATTCGCCACGCTCGATCTGCAAGACCTTCAGACCGGCCTTGGCCAGGGTGTAGGCCGCGGCATTGCCCGACGGGCCGGCGCCGACTACGATTGCGTCAAATTTTTCGTCCATTGATTACTCCTTAGCGTTCACCACAGAGACACAGAGGCACAGAGAAAACCCACACCGGTGTCTCGTTGCTGGCCACTCAGGCGACTTGGCACTGATTTTATGAAAATGGTTGTGCATTTCTCTGTGTCTTTGTGCCTCTGTGGTGAGATCGGTGTTCAAACCGCCACCTTTGCCGTCGCCAATTGCTGCCGGAACGCCTCGGTCAGCGCCGGCAATACCGTCATCGCATTGCCGACGATGCCGTAGGTGGCGAAGTCAAAGATCGGCGCGTTCTCGTCGGTGTTGATGGCGATGATCACGTCCGAGCCCTCCATGCCGACGCGGTGCTGGATCGCGCCGGAGATGCCGGCGGCGATGTAGAGCTTGGGGCGCACGGTCTTGCCGGACTGGCCAACCTGGCGATCCAGTTCCACCCAGCCGGCCTGCACCACCGGCCGGGTGGCGCCGACTTCGGCCCCCAGCACCTTGGCCAGGTCCCAGATCAGCTGGAAATTCTCCGGGCGCTTCATGCCGCGCCCGCCGGACACGATGATGTCGGCGAAGGGCAGCTGCGGCTTGCCGGCGAGGTTGTCGGGGATGTATTCGAGCACCTTGGTGACGATGTCGGTTTCAATCATGCCCAGCGGGTGCTCGGTGATGCTGCCGGTGCGGGTGTCGTCCTTCTTTGGCATGCTCATCACCCGCGGCCGCACGGTGGCCATCTGCGGGCGGTAGTTCAGGGTGACGATGGTGCACAGCAGGCTGCCGCCGAAGGTTGGGCGGGTCGCGGCCAGGCTGCGGTTTTCCATGTCGATGTTGAGCTCGGTGCAGTCGGCGGTGAGCCCGGTCTGCAGGGTGGTGGCGACGCTGCCGGCCAGGTCGCGGCCGAGTGTCGTTGCGCCCAGCAGCAGGATTTCAGGCTGATAGGCATTGACCAGATCGGTCAGCCCCTTGGTGAAGGGCTGGTTGCGGTAGTCGGACAGCAGCGGGTCTTCCATCAGGTAGCAGAGGTCGGCGCCGTAGTGGAAGGCCTCCTGACAGAATTTGCGGGTCGCGATGCCTGGCGCCCCCATCACCACGCCGGCCAGCGGCACCCCGAGTTTGTCGGCCAGCTTGCGGCCTTCGCCCATCAGCTCCCAAGACACCGGGTGGGCCACGCCGCGCTCGTGCTCGACGAAGACCCACACGCCCTTGTATGACGCCAGGCGCGGGTCGAGCTCGAATTTGCGCCGCCCGGCGGGTTTTTTCTGTTCGGTTGTTTCGCTCATGGCTTGATCCTCTGGTGCCGTCCGCTATGCGCCGTTCTTGCCGATTTCCTCGGCCAGGTGCGGGAATTTGGTGAACATCTTCGTCAGCAGGGTGACCGACAAATCCTTCGGCTCGCGGCTTTCGCAGTCGATCATCTCTGCACGCTGCGACTTGGGCTGCGGCGCGAACACCTTGCTCACGATGGTGGGCGAGCCCTTGAGGCCGATCTTGCTCACGTCCTCGATGCCGGCGGCGTCCTTGTCCCACTGTTTCAAGGGATAGCGCGCGGCGCGGAACATGTTGGCCATGGTGGCGAAACGCATCTCGTTGGTGCCTTCGAGCATGGTGATCAGGCAGGGCAGTTGCGTTTTCAGAACCTGCACGCCGCCTTCGGCGCGCCGGTGCAGGGTGATCTCGCGCCGTTCCAGGTCGAGCTCGACGATCTTCGACACGTAGGTCAGCAGCTGCAGGTCCAGGCGCTTGGCGATGCCGGGTCCGACCTGGGCGGTGTCGCCGTCGATGGTCTGCTTGCCGGCGAACACGATGTCCACCGGCATGTCTTCCTGGATTTTCCTGATGGCGGAGGCCAGGGCGAAGCTGGTGGCCAGGGTGTCGGAGCCGGCGAAGGCGCGGTCGGTGACCAGGATGGCGTCGTCGGCACCGAAGGAGATGGCCTTCCTCAACGCGGCCTCGGCCTGGGGCGGGCCCATGCACAGCACGGTGACGCGGGCGCCGTACTGGTCCTTCAGGCGCAGCGCCTCTTCCAGCGCGAACAGGTCGTAGGGGTTGACGATGGCCGGCACGCCCTGGCGCATGATGGTGTTGGTCACCGGATGCACGCGGATTTGGGCGCTGTCCGGAACCTGCTTGATGCAGACGACGATGTGCATGGTGCTTGGCTCCTTAGCCGCGGGTCGGCATGGCGGTGCGCAGGCTGTCGATGGAGACGTGCTGCTTTCCGTCCACGTCCTGGAAAACCTTGAAGACCTTTTCCTGCGCCGGGGTCGAGCGGACGAAGTCGCCGTAGGCTCTGGTCAGCAGTTCCTTGCAAACGCTGCGCAGCGCGTCGTCGGTCATTTCCGCCGTGCCGGGGGTCGCCCGCAGGTATTGATTGAAGCGCTTGAGGATGTGCAGGCGGTTGACGTTGACCACGGCCTGGTCGTAGTCCACCTGGAAGAAGTCGAGAAAGTCCTCCGCGGCGGAAAAGCTGGCCATTTTCTTGAACAGTTCGCTCATGGCGTTTCCTTCAGTGAGTGGCCCGATTGCGTCCCGCGGCCACGTGGGCCGGGTCGCAGGTTTCGGTGCAGGTGACGCAGTCGGTCGTGGCCGGCAGCACCGGCGTGTCGCCGGGAATGCCCAGTTGCTTTTCCAGGACCGCGATGCGGTCGAGCAGGCAGGAGATCGCCTTGCCCACCGGGTCCGGCATCAGGTGGTGGTCGAGGTCGATGCCCTGCCGGGTGATGCGGCGCTGGCTGGCGGGCAGCACGACGCGGCCAGGAATGCCGACCACCGTCATGGTCGCGGGAACGTCGTTGATCACCACCGAGTTGGCGCCGACGCGCGCATCGCGGCCGACGGTGATCGGACCAAGGATCTTGGCTCCGGCGCCCACCACCACGCCGTCTTCGAGAGTCGGGTGGCGCTTGCCCGGATTCCAGGAGACGCCGCCGAGGGTGACGCCGTGATAGAGCGTGACGTCGTTACCGATTTCTGCCGTTTCGCCGATGACCACGCCGCAGCCGTGATCGATGAAGAAGCGGCGGCCGATGGTGGCGCCGGGATGAATATCGATCTGGGTGAACATGCGCGCGAGAAAACTCAGGAACCGTGCCGGATAGCGCAGCCCACGCTTCCACAGGGCATGGCTGATGCGGTGCCACATCAGCGCATGGATGCCGGGATAGGTGGTGACGACTTCCCAGGTGGTGCGCGCCGCCGGGTCGCGCCCGAACACGCAGGCCACGTCTTCACGCAGCAGGGCGAGAAGGCCGGGCGTGGGCTCGATGGGCGACTGCACGTCGCGGCTGGCCAGGGTCTTGAGGTCGAGCATCTCGGACATGGTTTCTGGCTCCTCTCAGGACCGCGCCAGCGCGCGGGGCAGCGCTTCGAGATAGAAGCGCTCCAGGTCCGCCGGCGTCGGGGTGCGCTTGGTGGCCACGGCGTGTTCGCGGATGCGGGCCAGCAGCGTCTTGGCCTCGAAATCGGTGAGCGTGATGCCGATGCCGGCATAGGCCTGCCTGACCGCGCTCGAGCCGGAATGCTTGCCGAGCACCAGCTTGTGGGTGCGGCCGACTTCCTCGGGGGGGAGGCCCTGGTAGTTGAGAGGGTTCTTGATCAGGCCATCAACGTGGATGCCGGACTCGTGGGTGAACACGCCGTCGCCGACGATGCTCTTGTTCACGGGGACCGGTCGACCGGATGCGATCGCCACGAGGCGCGAAATCTCCGGGAAGTGGCGGGTGTCGATGCCGGTCTGCACGTTGTACAGGTGATGCATCGCGGTGACGGATTCCTCCAGCGCGGCGTTGCCGGCGCGCTCGCCGAGGCCATTGACCGTGGTGTTGATGTGCGTGGCACCGGCGAGCACGGCGGCGAGGGTGTTGGCCGTCGCCAGGCCGAGGTCGTTATGGGCATGCATCTCCAGCTCCAGGTCGGTGGCCTCGCGCAGCTGGTTGATGCGCTTGAACGTGGTGAACGGGTCAAGCAGGCCCAGGGTGTCGGCGAAGCGGAAGCGGCGCGCGCCGGCGACCTGGGCCGCGTCGACCACCCGCAGCAGGAAATCCATGTCGGCGCGCGAGGCGTCCTCGCCGCCGACGCACACGTCCATGCCCAGATCCAGGGCCATGCTCACGAAGTGGGTGATGCTGTCGAGCACCCATTCCCGGTCGCGGCCCAGCTTGTGGCGGATCTGGATGTCGGACACCGGGATCGACAGGTTGACGATATGCACGCCGCAGCTGGCGGCGGCGGTCAGGTCGGCGTCGCACATGCGGCCCCACGCCATGAGATTCGACGGCAGGCCGAGCCGGGCGATGGCGAGGATGTTCTCTTGCTCGTCCGGCCCCATCACCGGAATGCCGACCTCCATTTCCGGCACCCCGGCCGCGGCCAGGGCGCGGGCGATGGCGATGCGCTCTTCGGCGGTGAAGGCCACGCCGGCGGTCTGCTCGCCATCGCGCAGGGTCGTGTCGTTTACGACTACCGAAGGTTGGGCCATGTTCGCTCCGAAGATGAATCGCTTTCGCTTGGGTATGGAGCAAGGGCTGTGCCAGCGGAAATTCCTGGCGCCAATCAGGCTGTTACCGCTTTGAATGGGAAACCGCAGGGGAGGGGGAAGCGACATTTGTCGCGGATTGTAGGGATTGCGACAGGGATATTTGCGGATCGGGTGAGGTGCGTTGGCGTGCAGTGTCTTGTTGGAAATTACCCGATCGAGTGGCGCCGCTGAAATCCCTTCTGTCCTTGCCAACGGGAGGAACCTGCTAAGTCCTTGTGTAGCAGGTTCCCCTCTTTGCAAAAGAGGGGACAGGGAGGATTTCGCCGCGGGAAACGCGGCCGACAGGCGGTCATGTGAGTCTCGACAGGCGCCGGGGCACACCCGGCCCGAAAGAAGGCACGGGAAGCGCGCAACCGCAACTATGCCGCCAACGCCGTCTCCACCGGCTCCAGCGCATAGCCAAGATCCGCCGCCACCGCCGGATGCGTGACCTGGCCGCGAAACACGTTCAGCCCATCCTGCAGCCCGGGATTGTCCAGGAGCGCGCGGGCGTAGCCCTTGTCCGCCAGCTCCAGCGCCAGCGGCAGCGTGGCCTGGGTCAGGGCCAGGGTGGAGGTGCGCGCGGTGGCGCCGGGCATGTTGGTGACGCAGTAGTGCACCACCCCATGCTCGACATAGGTCGGGTCGGAATGGGTGGTGGGGCGCGAGGTCTCGGCGCAGCCGCCCTGGTCGATGGCGATGTCCACGAAAGCGGAGCCCGGCTTCATCGCCTTGATCATCTCGCGCGTCAACAGCTGCGGCGCGCGCCCGCCCGGGATGAGGACGGCGCCGATGACCAGGTCGGCCTCGGGCGTGAGCGCGGCGAGCGCGGCCGGTTCGGAGAAGCGCGTTTTCAGGCGCATGCCGAATACGTCGTCCAGATAGCGCAGCCGCGCGAGGTTGATGTCGAGCACGGTGACGTCGGCACCGAGACCCAGCGCCAGCTTCGCGGCATTGATGCCCGACACGCCGCCGCCCAGGACGAGCACCTTGCCCGGCGCCACGCCCGGCACGCCGCCGAGCAGCACGCCGCTGCCGCCGTTGGCGATCTGCAGCGCCGTGGCGCCGGCCTGCACCGCGAGGCGGCCGGCGACTTCCGACATGGGCGTGAGCAGCGGCAGGGCGCCCTGGGCGTCGGTGACCGTCTCGTAGGCGATGCCGATGACCTTGCGTTCGAGCAGGCCGCGGGTGAGTTCCGGCTCGGGAGCGAGATGCAGGTAGCAGAACAGCACCTGCCCCTCGCGCAGCAAGGAGACCTCCGTGGGCTGCGGTTCCTTGACCTTGACGATCATGTCGCAGGCGTAGACTTCGCTGCGGCCGGCGATCATGGCGCCCGCCGCCTCGTACAGGGCATCGCTGAAGCCGATGCGCGCGCCGGCCCCGGCTTCCACCAGCACGCCGTGGCCGTGGGCCTTGAACGCGCTCACGCCGGCAGGGGTGACGCCGACACGGTATTCATGGTCCTTGATTTCCTTCGGGACGCCGATGCGCATGAGGGACCTCCGCAAAAAAGGCCGGCGTTCAACGTGGTGGGCGGGATTGGGATCGCCGCACCCTCACCCCGGCGGAGAGGGACGTCTTCCCACTCACCACAGCGGCACGGAGAACACCGAGAACAGCACGATTTTCTGCACCAGAATCCCCGATGCGCGCAGCACGATGCAGAGCCTGTTCTTGTGACAGCGCGCTGGCCAGGACAGACTCATCTCAATGCCCTTCCTTGACCATGTTGATCGAGTATTTAGGTATCTCGATCACCAAGTCCGTGCCATCGACCACGGCCTGGCAGGCGAGGCGCGATTCCGGCTCCAGCCCCCAGGCCTTGTCGAGCAGGTCGTCCTCCTGCTCGGTGCTTGGGTTCAGCGAGTCGAGGCCCTCGCGCACGATGACATGGCAGGTGGTGCAGGCGCAGGACTGCTCGCAGGCGTGGTCGAGCTCGATGCCGGCGGCGAGCAGGGCGTCGCAGATGGTCGCGCCGCTTGGGGCCTCCAATGCGGCGCCGTCCGGGCACAGGGTTTCGTGGGGCAGCACGATGAGCTGCGGCATCGCTTCAGACCTCGATCGCATCCAGCCGCTGTCCCGACAGGGCGCGCTGGACGCTCGCGTCCATGCGCCGCGCGGCGAACTGGGTGGTGACGCGGTTGAGCGAATCGGCGGCGCGCTTGATGGCATTCCAGTCCGGGCCGTTGAGCAGCACCCGCAGCGTTTCCATTGCCCGTTCGATGCCGGCGCGCTCGGTGTCGGACAGCAGGGCCGCGCCATCCTGGTCCAGGGCCGCCTGGGTCGCTTCGATCAGGCGCAGGCCGTCCACCCGCTGCTCGCGCAGGTTGCGCGCGTCCATGTCATCCTGGGCATGGGTGTAGGACTCCCGCAGCATGCGCGCGATCTCGTCGTCGGAGAGCCCATAGGAGGGCTTGACCTCGATCGTCGCCTGCACACCGCTGGTCTGCTCCTGCGCCGAGACGGACAGCAGGCCGTCGGCGTCCACCTGGAAGGTGACGCGGATGCGCGCCGCGCCCGCCACCATGGGCGGAATCCCGCGCAGCTCGAAGCGGGCGAGGGACCGGCAGTCATTCACCAGCTCGCGCTCGCCCTGCACCACGTGGATGCTCATCGCGGTCTGGCCGTCCTTGAAGGTGGTGAACTCCTGCGCCCGTGCGACGGGGATGGTGGCATTGCGCGGAATGACCTTCTCCGCCAGGCCGCCCATGGTCTCCAGCCCCAGGGACAGGGGGATCACATCCAGCAGCAGCCAGTCGTCCGCCTTGCGGTTGCCCACCAGCAGGTTGGCCTGCATGGCGGCGCCCAGGGCCACCACCTTGTCCGGGTCGAGATTGGTGAGCGGCTCGCGGTGGAAGTATTTCTGCACCGCCTCGCGCACGTGGCGCATGCGGGTGGAACCGCCGACCAGCACCACGCCGTCGATGTCCTCGGCAGCCAGACCGGCATCGCGCAGGGCCTTGCGCGTCGGTCCCAGGGTGCGCGCGACGAGATCGGCGGTGAGGGCGAAGAACGTGTCTGCGCTCAAATTCAGGTTGATGGTCCGGCCGGAGGAGAGCGTGACGGCGATGCGGGTTTCCTCGGCATCGGTCAGGGCCTCCTTTGCCCTGCGCGCCGCGCTCAGGAGCAGGCGCATGTCGCCGGCGGAGAGGCCGGTCATGCCGCACTGGTCGACGATCCAGCGGTAGATGCGTTCGTCGAAGTCGTCGCCGCCGAGGGTGGAATCGCCGTTCGTGGCCACCACTTCGAAGATGCCCTGCTTGAGGCGCAGGATGGAAATGTCGAAGGTGCCGCCGCCCAGGTCGTAGACGCAGAACGTGCCCTGCGAGGCATTGTCCAGCCCGTAGGCCACCGCGGCGGCGGTGGGCTCGTTGAGCAGCCGCAGCACGTTGATGCCGGCGAGCCGCGCCGCGTCCTTGGTCGCCTGGCGCTGGGCGTCGTCGAAATAGGCAGGCACCGTGATCACCGCGCCGGTGAGTTCGCCGCCGAGGGCCGCTTCGGCGCGGGCGCGCAGGGTCTTGAGGATTTCCGCCGACACCTCCACCGGGCTCTTCACGCCGGCACGGGTTTCCAGGCGCACCATGCCCGGGGTGTCGACGAAGCGGTAGGGTGTGGATGCGGCGTCCGGCACGTCCTTCAGGCCGCGCCCCATGAAGCGCTTCACCGACACGATGGTGTTGTGGGGGTCATCGCTCTGGCGCGCCTGGGCGGCGTGGCCCACTTCCACCTGGCCGTCGTCAAGGTAGCACACGACCGAGGGCAGCAGGGGGCGACCGGCTTCGTCATCCAGCACCGTCGTCTCGCCGCTGCGCACCGTGGCCACCAGGGAGTTGGTGGTGCCCAGATCAATGCCGATGGCGAGCCGATGCTGGTGAGGATCGGCGCACAAGCCGGGTTCTGCGATCTGGAGGAGGGCCATGATGTCTTCGCTCTGTCTAGTGAAAGCGCAATCCGCTCACCACCTGAAGTACCAGGGCCACGAAGCCGGAGCAGACGGCAAAGGGCAGGTATTGCCGGCAGACGGTCATCGCGGCGGCTGCAAGCACCGGAGGAATCATGTTGCGGTCGTGGTTCATGCCGTGGCCTCCACTCAAACGTTGAAGCTTTCCCCGCAGCCGCAGGTGTTCTTCACATTGGGATTGTTGAACTTGAAACCCTCGTTCAAGCCCTCGCGCACGAAGTCCAGTTCGGTGCCATCGAGAAAAGGCAGGCTCTTGGGGTCGATGAGCACGGTCACGCCGTGGGATTCAAAGCTGAGATCATCCGGGGCGGACTCGTCCACGAACTCCAGCGTGTAGGCCATGCCGGAGCAGCCGCTGGTGCGCACGCCCAGGCGCAGGCCGATGCCCTTGCCGCGCTGGGAAAGAAACTTCTGGACCCGGTTGGCGGCGCGTTCTGACAGTGTGATGGCCATGGTTCGCTTCCTTACATCGAGAACGAACTGCCGCAGCCGCAGGTGGAGGTGGCGTTGGGGTTCTTGATCACGAAGCGCGCACCGTCCAGGCTCTCCTGGTAGTCGATCTCCGCGCCCATCAGGTACTGGAAACTCATCGGGTCGATCAGCAGCGACACGCCGCATTTCTCCACCACGGTGTCGTCCTCGGCGCGGTTTTCGTCGAAGGCGAAGCCGTACTGGAAACCGGAACAGCCGCCGCCGGAGACGTAGACGCGCAGTTTTAGCGCGGCGTTGCCTTCGTCGGCGATCATTTCCCTGACCTTGTTGGCGGCGGCGTCGGTGAAGTTGATCGGGCTCATGGTGTCGGCTTCCATCTGTCTAATCTCCTGTGTTAGGCGGCGCCAGATACTGAACTGGGGTCGCAGGCGGCGTAGCCGGCGTCGGCGACTTCGTGCTTGTTGCGGTAGTCGGCCACGGCCGCCTTGATGGCGTCCTCGGCCAGGATGGAGCAGTGGATCTTCACCGGCGGCAGGGCCAGCTCTTCGGCGATGTCGGTGTTCTTGATCGCCAGCGCCTGGTCCAGCGTCTTGCCCTTGACCCATTCCGTCACCAGCGAACTGGAAGCGATGGCCGAGCCGCAGCCGTAGGTCTTGAAGCGCGCTTCCTCGATCACGCCAGCGTCGTTCACCTTGATCTGCAGCTTCATCACGTCGCCGCAGGCCGGGGCGCCCACCATGCCGGTGCCGACCGATGCATCGTCCGCCTCGAAGCCGCCGACATTGCGCGGGTTCTCGTAGTGGTCCAGTACCTTGTCGCTGTAAGACATTGCAATCTCCTATCTTGAGCCGGTGGCCGGTAGCTTGTAGCGGGTGGCACTTGATGCCGCGCTGCGCGCGACTTTATCGCTACAGGCTACCCGCCCCTCAATGTGCCGCCCACTGCACGGTGTTCAGGTCGATGCCGGCGCAGTGCATGTCCCACAGCGGCGACAGCTCGCGCAGCTTGCCCACGTGCTTGTGGATGAGCGAAATGGCGTAGTCGATCTCTTCCTCGGTGGTGAAGCGGCCGATGGAAAAGCGGATCGAACTGTGGGCCAGCTCGTCACTACGGCCCAACGCCTTGAGCACATAGGACGGCTCCAGGCTGGCCGAGGTGCAGGCGGAGCCGCTGGACACCGCCAGGTCCTTGATTGCCATCATCAGCGATTCTCCCTCGACGAAGTTGAAGCTCGCGTTCAGGTTGTGGGGCACGCGGCGCTGCATGTCGCCGTTGAGGTGCACTTCTTCCAAAGTGCTGATGCCGGCCCACAGCTTGTCGCGCAGCATGCGGATGCGCTCGTTTTCGGTGGCCATCTCCTCGGCGGCGATGCGGAAGGCGGCGCCCATGCCGACGATCTGGTGCGTGGGCAGGGTGCCGGAGCGCAGGCCGCGCTCATGGCCGCCGCCGTGCATCTGCGCTTCCAGGCGGACTCTGGGCTTGCGCCGCACGTACAGGGCACCGATGCCCTTCGGGCCATAGGTCTTGTGGGCGGAGAAGGACATCAGGTCGACTTTCAAGCGGGCGAGATCAATGGGCGCCTTGCCGGTGGATTGCGCGGCATCCACGTGGAACAGCACGCCCTTGGCGCGGCAGAGCTCGCCGATCGTCTCGATGTCCTGGATCACGCCGATCTCGTTGTTCACGTGCATGACCGAGGCGAGGACGGTGTCGGGGCGGATCGCGGCTGCGAATTTGTCGAGGTCGAGCAGGCCGTTCGGCTCGGGGTCGAGGTAGGTAACCTCGAAACCCTGACGCTCCAGCTCGCGCATGGGATCCAGCACCGCCTTGTGTTCCGTCTTCATGGTGATCAGGTGCCGGCCCTTGCCCTTGTAGAACTGGGCCGCGCCCTTGAGGGCGAGGTTGTCCGATTCGGTCGCGCCGGAAGTCCAGACGATCTCCTTGGGATCGGCGTTGACCAGGCCGGCGACTTCCTCCCGCGCCTGCTCCACGGCCTTCTCCGCTTCCCAGCCGTAGGAATGAGAGCGCGAGGCGGGGTTGCCGAACTTTTCCGTCAGATAAGGAATCATCTGCTCCGCCACGCGCGGGTCGACCGGCGTGGTGGCGGAGTAATCGAGGTAGATCGGCAGCTTGGGCATACTTGATCTCGCTTCTGGCATCGCTTGCGCGGCAACCCGGCATGCCGCGCTCTCGCCATCACCCTTAGCAACTCATGTGCCATGGGCGCGGCGCGTGGCTAATGTGCTGAAAAACCGCGGGGAAACAGCGATTGAAGGGGTCGCCGCCTTGTGTAGGCTTTGTATGCTTTGCGACACGGTTCAGTGTGGCGTGGCCGTGGCTATAATCGCTGCCACCTCATCCGGAGACTCCCGCCATGGACCCTGTCGAGTGCCGCTATTACGTGAGCTACAGCGGAGTGAAGCTGCCACTGAAGCTGGTGAACCCGCTGGCGGAGGCCGACATCGCCAATCGCAACACTTATTTCCGTGCCTGGTTCGACCAGACCGGTCGCATGGTGCGGTGCGAGAAGATCGTGTACGGCGAGGTGGAGCTGCAACATCGCTACGAATACCACGGCAATGGCATCCTGAAGCAGGCGGAAATCACCGAGGCGGATGAGGATCCGCGGGTGATGCGCTTTGACGAGCAGGGGCAGCTGCTTGCCTGACGCGGGCTTGTCGCATTCGCGACAAGCCCCTCGTTCCCGGAGCCAGCGGATTCCATCGTCGCATCATGGGCTTAGGCTTGGCGTGGGCGGCTGGCATCGCTCTTGCATCAGCGGGGTTGATCGAATGCCTTTTCAACCTTTGCAAAGAGCTCAGCCATGACCACGCTAGACCAGACTCCTTTCAAACAGCTCGAAGCCGAGCAGCGCCTGCAGAACCCGGTGTTCAAGGGCGCCACCGGCAAGCCCGGCCGCTTTGGCTTCCGCGGCGAGATCGCCATCAAGTTCGCGCCCAAGCTGGCCGATGAGGCGCGCCCCCCCGAGATCACCGCCGATCAGGTGATCGCCGTGGCCGAGGAAGGCGGCGCCGGCCTCGATTTCATGGCGGCCTACCTGCTGTCCTTCGAATACCTGAAGCCGCTGGCGGACGCGATCGGGCCGACTCTCAAGCCCGACGGCAAGTATTTTCTCTACTGCAACAACATCGACCTGAGCAAGAAATATCAGGTCCCCTACGACGGAAAAACGTTCTACGTATTGCCCATCGACGAGGCGACGGTATACAACGAACTGCTCGATCTGCTGTATCTGGAGCGCAACGACCTGAAGAAGCTCGACACCGCGGGCAAGGTGGACCGTGTTGCCGACACCGCGCTGAAGTTTTCCGCCAGCTTTCCCAGCATGAGCTACGAGGAAGGCCTGAAAGTCATGGGCCCGGTGCGCGACCCGGGCGAGAATCGGCCGGTCTGATCCGGCCGGAGAGGCAATACCATGGGAGTCCTGATCAAGACCACTGCCGATGGACGCAAGCTGGAAGTCATCGGCAACGCCATCTACCTGGGCGGCGTGAAGGAAGCCGATGACCTGGATCCGGTCATCTACCATCCCAACCGGGAAAACATCCTCAAGGTCGCCCCCGACGCCACCCACATGGCGGGCCGTGTGCCGCTGACGTGGGAACAGGCGCTGGCGGCGAATGCCGCGCTCAAGGCAGCGCGCGCCGCCTTCGAGTCGAGCCCGGAGGGCCTCGCCGAGCGCATCCGTCTGGTCCAGAAGAAGGCCATGGCGGCACGCGACTGAACGCCGATGATCTACGTCGTCGAGATCCCCCACCAGGGCCGGCCCCATGCCTGGTTCGCATTCGACCGCGACGATTTCGTTCGCAAGGTGCGGGCAAGCCATGGCGCGGAGCCGCTGGATGACTTCGATGCCGGCGTCGCGCGGCTGACGCAGAGTCTCAAGGCGTGTCGCATCTACCTGGACGACGCGGCGGCGATCATGGCCTTGCAGCGCGAGCCGCTGCTGGACCCGAAGGGCGGGTTCTACGCCCACATGGCGCTGCGTGAGCAGCTGATCGCCATGGAGGTCATCGAGGAGGATATCTAGCCCAAACGGCTAGGGAAGCTCTGCAAAAGGTCGCGAGCAAGCCCGGCTGGCCGCCGAGAAGCGCACCTGTACAAGGAAGTACAGCGAGCATCGCAGGCGGGCAGACGGGCTGCGCAGTACTTTTGCAAAGCTTCCCTAGAAGATACGCTCGCCATCGCGGTATCCCGTACCCTCTGCAAAGTCCAGGTAGTAGATCTTGAAGTGGGCTTCGATGTGGTGCTCGTCCGGAATGGAATCCGCCCGCTCCGGGTAGCGCTCCAGCAGTGCCGTACGATGGGCGCGCCATGCATTCAGCAAGGCGGTCCTGGCGCTTTCCCGGCTGTGTCCCGCGCCGCGGAACATGAAGTGGTGGGTGTTCATTTCGGCGAGCACCCAGCGCTTCGCGGCATCCGGCTCAGTCATCGTCCATCGACGGCTGCAGGATCACCTCATCCGGCATGCCGTTGCCGTTGGCCTCGAATTCCAGCCCGCCGACGCCGGAGTAGCCGGCATCGCCTTCGATCAGCACCACGGCCTCGGCAGGCATCTGTCGCAATGCCGCGATCAGCTGCGCCATCGTCACGTCGCTGGGCCCGCCACGAGGCGGATGTCGACGTCGCGTACCAACCAGCCCAGGGTCACGGCCCGGAAGGCCTTATCGTCGGCGGCATCCCAGATCACGCAGAGCAGGGCCTCGTCCCGGCTCAGCGGTTCGTCCGCGGCCAGCTTGCGGCTGGCTTGGGCGCAGGTCAGCGGGTCGACATTGTGGCGCGCGAAGACTTCACGGGCAGCGCTGATGCCGGCGGCGATTTCCTCCGGCGAGGCCAGGTGCACGTGTTCGCCTTCGAAGGCAAGGTTGGCTTGCATTTGCAACTCCTGGACGGGTTTCATGCCGGACAGGTTTCCGCCATCGGGGCCTACCCCGGCCCCATGCAACGGAAAACCGGGCGGCGCTTGAACACCCAGTTTGGCGAGCGCCGCCCGGCCTGCAGGTTCATGTGCTCGCTCCCGGCGCCACGGGCTTGCATTGGAAGACCGCAGGCTGGTCCTTGCGGTACAGGCGAAGCCACATCAGCGTGGCGGGCACCAGGGAGCACACCCCGAACCACAAGGCTTCCCCCTGCGTCGGGGCTTCGCCCAACTGGCGCGCGATGGTCTGCCAGCCGCGCCAGTCCACCTCGGGCAGCGCGGCCTTTGTTTGTGCCGGGACGGTGGCCGCACAGTCGGCGATGATTTGCACCTGACGCAAGGTTTCCGCACGGGTCAGGCGGGAGGCAAGGAATTCGTCCCTTTCCAGCCCTTCGGTCAGGGTGAGCACGGCGACACCGGCCTCCTCGATGATGGACAGCAGCGAAGCGTTGAACATAGGCAAACTCCCGTAATCACGTGGCGTCGCATGGCGCGGCCGGGCGGACGAGCGGCCTTCCAGGAGCCCGGCGAGCCAGCACACAAACGACAAGCGACGTGTCTTCATGGAAGCGCTCCCCGCCAACTCGGGCCTCCTCACCAGGGCGGCACGCCGGCCCCCTGCGCCCACGGCAGGCGCCGGTCACCGGCGGCGGGGACGCTCCGACGGCGCATAGTTGCTGAAATGTCCCTCACGCGCCGCCTGGCGGCGCGCGCCGGCGATGATTTCCCGGCTCTTTCCCTGCGCCGCAGGTAAAGACACCAGCTTCTCGACCTGCGCACTCCCGCATTCAGGGCAGGCAGGGGAGGCGGTGCCGCGAATCAGCGACTCGAACTGGCAGTCGCATTTCCCGCAGCGAAAGTCGTATATGGGCATGGGTGCTCCTGTAGTGTTTGCGACAAATCGCCCTTCCGACGAGAGATAAGCAAAATTGGGGCCTTGTTTCCGAGGCGCTTGCCGATGGCGCGTCAGGTCGGCTGCGGACAAGCAACCGGACGGGCGGCCGACCCCGGCATCCCTGGCAACCGCGCGCCGCAGCGGCGGCCCGCTTGGCTGATTGCCTGGTGGTGGCGCAGGAGGGCGTGTTTCCCGGCGCCGCCGCCGGGAAATCGGTGGAGGGAGTCGAACCCCACGGCGACGGCACGCGCGATGGCTCAGCCAGGCCCAAGGGGGGAGGGCCCAGATCACGGTGGGACTTTGCCGGGCTGACGCGCATGTCCGCGGCGGCTTGTCGCCAACGATTCTCGTTCCACCTTCCATGCCCGCCGGCGTCGCGCCGCCCCGGCCGAAGTTCGGACCACCGGCGGGATTTGCCGCAAGCGGCAACAAAATCCGCACCAGATTGCAGCGCGACTCGCGCATTACAAAAAATTTGCACCACAATTGCGCTAAAGGACTTGCGCTTAAATCCGATCAAGCATATTGGTAGCAGTAACGGCACCAATTTGGCGCCGACCTGTCACAGCGATAGCGGGCGGGCCTGGAACAGATTGGCACAGCCGTTGCTTGAGTAAGGTTAAGGCGGCTCGCCGCCTTGTCTAGAGGAGATGCATATGAGCCTGTTCAATCAGTACATCGCGCGCTACCGTCGGGAAGAGGAGGAATATTCCCTCGAGGAGTTCCTCGCCATCTGCAAGAACGACCGCATGGCCTATGCCACCGCCGCCGAGAGGATGCTGGCCGCCATTGGCGAGCCGGAGCTGGTGGACACCCGCAAGGATTCGCGCCTGTCGCGTCTCTTCTCCAACAAGGTCATCAAGATTTACCCTGCATTCAAGGACTTCTACGGCATGGAGGAGACCATCGAGCAGATCGTCTCCTACTTCCGCCATGCGGCCCAGGGCCTGGAGGAGAAGAAACAGATCCTCTACCTGTTGGGGCCGGTGGGCGGTGGCAAGTCCTCCCTGGCGGAAAAGCTCAAGCATCTGATGGAACATGCCCCGTTCTACGCCATCAAGGATTCGCCGGTGAACGATTCGCCGCTGGCGCTGTTCTCCGCCGACGAGGATGGCGACATCCTGGAGCAGGAATACGGCATTGCGCGGCGCTACCTGAACAAGGTGCTGTCGCCCTGGGCGGTGAAGCGGCTGCACGAGTACAACGGCGACATCACGAAATTCCGGGTGATCAAGCGCTGGCCGTCGGTGCTGGGCCAGGTCGGCATTTCCAAGACCGAGCCGGGCGACGAGAACAACCAGGACATTTCCTCCCTGGTGGGCAAGGTCGACATCCGCAAGCTGGAGAAGTATTCCCAGGACGATCCGGATGCCTACAGCTACTCCGGTGGCCTGTGCCTGGCGAATCAGGGCCTGATGGAGTTCGTGGAGATGTTCAAGGCGCCGATCAAGGTGCTGCACCCCCTGCTCACCGCGACCCAGGAGGGCAACTACAAGGGCACCGAGGGCTTCGGCGCCATTCCCTTCGACGGCGTGGTGTTGGCCCACAGCAACGAGTCGGAGTG